>NZ_JBIAQI010000002.1:0-454740 GCF_042888905.1 Streptosporangium sp. NPDC002721 | reverse complement strand
GGAATCGGGCTGCACACCCCGGCCTCGGTGCACTTCGGCACCGCAGCCGAGATCCGAGCCCAGCGGGCCGCGACCTTGGCAGCGGCCTACCAAGCCAGTCCGGGCCGGTTCCGCAGGCAGCCCACCCCGCCAGCGATCCCCGTCAAGGCGTGGATCAACGACCCAGACAAACGAGAGAAGCAGGCACAGAACATCTAGAGCGACTGTGTCTCATCGAGCTTGACAAGTTCCGCAGCCCAGTTTCCACCACAGTTGCCACGCTCCCCCTGAGGCAGCCAAGCACTTCGGGCACACCCGGCTACCGAAGAACTGAGCCCACTCACGGGTCTCCGCCTGGCGCACAGACTCCTTGTCGCCAATGCGGACGCCCGCCGGGTCCACAGCGGACCCACTGAACACCTCTAGATGCATAGCGCGCACGATCTCGGCGCCTATCCCGGTGGCGGCTCTGACCCCTTCGCACATCTCCGGGGTCGCGACGACGCCGTATGCCAGTGAGCGAACATCGCCAGACAGCCCTCGCACATCGAGCCCCAGCGACTCGACGAGTGTCCACGATGGGCATCCGTTCCGCACCGCCATCCGATCAACCCAAGAGGAGAACGACTCGTCGGGCTGCGGCTCAACCACCAACGCCAGGCGCCGAGGGAGGAACCCGACTCTCATCTTCGACTCCTCACTCTCAAGTCAACTCTCAAGATCCGCGCCGAACTCTCAAGTTCGACGGCGCCAGACAACCAGGTACGGCTCACGCGACTGTTGACATATCAAATGAACGTTCTTTTAATTAGCGCATGGGACGTATCGCGGGCGTCACCGCCACCGAGACCCGGGAGCGGCTGCTGCGCGCGGCGGCCGAGGTGTTCGCCCGGCGGGGTTACGACGGCACGCGCGTGGCCGACATCGCCACGGCCGCGGGGGTGAGCAACGGCGCCCTGTACGCCCACTTCGGCTCGAAGGCCGAGCTGCTGGTGGCCGCGCTGCGCGCGCACGGGCCGCAGCTGCTGGCCAAGCTGTTCGCCGCCGACCCGGACCGGTCGATCACGGAGCTGCTGGCCGTCGTCGGACGCGGGCTCCCGCGCCGGCGCGAGGCCCACGGCTACCTCATCGTCGAGGCGCTCGTGGCGGCGCGGCGCGACGAGGACGTCGCCCGGCCGATGCGCGACTACGTCGGCGAGCGCACCGACTGGCTCTCCGGGCTCGTCCGGGCCGCCCAGAACGACGACGAGCTGGACGGCACGCTGTCGCCGGACGCGCTGGCGCACTTCTGCCTGCTGCTCGCGATGGGCAGCGCGCTCATCACACCCGATCTGCACGCGGTCGACGACGAGGAGTGGGCCGCGCTGCTCACCCGTGTCGTCGCCGCCCTGGCCCCTGCCGGCAGCACGGAGGCCGACAGCACGGAGGGGAGCCCCACGGTGAAGGTAAGGATCGACTCCGAGCGGTGCCAGGGACACGGTCGCTGTTACGACCTCGCCCCGGGCCTGTTCGGTGAGGACGACGAGGGCTACGGGCGGGTCGTCGGCGACGGCGTCGTACCGCCGGACGAGGAGCAGGCGGCGCGCCTGGCCGTGGCGAACTGCCCGGAAAGAACGATCGAGATCCTCCAGGAGGCGCGACATGACCGTGGATGACCGCTTCGGCCAGCACGAGTTCCAGGAGAGGCTGCGAGAGCGCCCCGAGGGCGTGCGCAACGAGGTCGTCACCGGGCCGGTCTCCGACTGGGCGACCGACTTCTCCCACACCGAGCCGGAGTGGGCCGCCGACCCGTACCCGATCCAGGACGACCTGCGGCGGCGCTGTCCGATCGCGCACACCGACCGGTTCGGCGGCGCGTGGCTGCCGACCCGCTACGAGGACGTCTCGGCCATCGCCTACGACACCGAGCGCTTCTCCTCCCGGTCGATCATCGTGAGCAACTTCCGGCCGCCGCCCGAGGTGGCGCCGGTGGGCGGCACGCCGCCGATCTCCTCCGACCCGCCCTTCCACCACGACGCGCGCAAGCTGCTGCTGCCGATGTTCACCAAGACGACGGTCGCCAGGCAGGAGCCGGCGACGCGGGCGTTCTGCCACTCGCTCCTCGACGCGCTGGAGGGGCAGGACGTCATCGACGCCGCCCGCGACTACGCCCAGCACATCCCGACGCGCGTCATCGCCGACATGCTGGGCTTCCCGCCCGAGGACGGGCCGCGCTTCCGCGAGTTCGTCGAGAACGCGCTGGAGGGCGTCAACCTGCCGCCGGAGGAGCGCATCCCCCGGATGGAGATGCTGTTCGACTATCTGCTGGCGCAGATCCGCGACCACATCGACAACCCGCGGGACGACCTCACGAACTATCTCATCAACGCCGAGCTGTACGGCCAGAAGCTGGAGTCGCTCCACGTGGCGGGCACGATGGCGCTGCTGCTCATCGCCGGCATCGACACGACGTGGAGCGCGATCGGCGCCTCGCTGTGGCACCTGGCCAAGACGCCCGCCGACCGCGAGCGCCTGGTCGCCGAGCCCGCCCTGCTGCCGACCGCGATGGAGGAGTTCCTGCGGGCCTACGCGCCGGTCACGATGGCGCGGCTGGTCAAGGAGGACATGCACTGGCGCGGTGTCGACATGAAGGCCGACGACTGGATCCTGCTGTCGTTCCCGGCGGCCAACCGTGACGAGGCCCAGTTCGACCGGGCGGGCGAGGTCGTCATCGACCGGGAGGTCAACCGGCACGCCGCGTTCGGCCTGGGCATCCACCGCTGCGTGGGCTCGCACCTGGCCCGCATGGAGCTGCGGGTCGCCCTCGAGGTCTGGCTGGAGCGGATCCCTTCCTTCGGCCTCGACGACCCGGCGGCGGTGACCTGGGCGACGGGTCAGGTCCGCGGGCCGCGCACACTTCCGCTCCGTATCGGCTGACCGGCCCGCTCCGTATCAGCTGGCTGACCCGCCCGGTGTCGGCTGACCGGCCCGCTGCGTATCGGCTGACCGGCGGCCCCGGGGAGCGCTTCCCCCGGGGCGGCGCGCGGTGGTGAGGCGGGGCCGTGCTCAGCCGCCTACCGGGAGCGTCTCGGCCAGGCGGCGCCACTCGGCGCGCGGCAGGTCGTGGAAGGGGTCGTCGGTCACCACCTGGATCGCGAGGTGGTCGGCTCCCGCGGCCAGGAAGTCGGCGACCCTCTCGGCGACGGCGTCGGCGTCCCCGAGCGCGAACACCCCGTCCACCAGCCGGTCGCTGCCGCCGTCGCGGAAGTCGTCCTCGTCGAAACCCAGCCGGCGCAGGTTGTCGGTGTAGTTGGGCAGCTTCAGGTAGAGGCGGAGGTAGCCGCGCGCGGCGTCGCGGGCGCTCTCGAGGTCGGGATCGAGGACGACCTTCAGGTCGGGGGCGAGCACGGCGTCCTTCCCGAGGATCTCGCGGGCGCGGGCGGTGTGCTCGACGGTGACGAGATACGGGTGCGCGCCCGCGGACCTGTCCCCGGCCAGCTCCAGCATCCTGGGGCCGAGAGCGGCCAGGACGCGCGCCTCCTCGGGCACCGGATCGGCGGCGGAGTCCAGCGCGTCCAGATACTCCCGCATCGCGGAGTACGGGCGCGCGTACCGTTCCGCGAAGCCCTCGTGGCTCACGCCGAGCCCCAGGACGAAGCGCCCGGGATGCCTTCGTTCGACGGCGGTCCACTGGGCGGCCACCTCGGCGGCCTCGTGGTCCCAGATGCTGAGGATGCCGGTCGCCACGGTGATGCGAGGAGCCGCCTCGAGGGCCGGTACGGCGTAGTCGACGGCCGGGCTCCCGCCGATCCACAGGGTGCCGTACCCCAGCGCGTCCAGCTCGGCCACCGTGTCACCGAACTCGCCCACGTCGGCCCTGCCCTCGCGCAACGCGTTGCTCCAGGCCGAGCTCCAGATGCCGACCTTGCCCAACCGGCCGCGTCGCGGCATGACGACCTCCCTGAACGTAGGCGGACATGTCCGTTGTCCCGTGTCCCGCTCGCGGGATCGGGGCGTGCCACCGGCCATCCGCCCCGCCCTCCCGCCCTCCCCTTCGTCTCCACCGCGTCCCGTCGTCAAACCGGGCGCTCGCGCGCGCTTCCGGGCGCTGCCGGATTGTCCGGCCCGTCGTGAACATGTTGGCGAACGCCGTCGGCAGCCGGTGACGTGCCCGATCGGGACGGCCTCACGACCGGCACCACGGACGCGGGGGCGCGGTTCCCGGCCCTGATCTGGGCGTACGGCCCGTCGTCCGGGATATCCGTTCCGCGTGGCGCCGGGCGTTTCCGGCCGGAACCGGAGACGGCTGGATTAGGGTGGCGGTGTCCACGTCGCGCGACCAACCCGCGGCGCGGGACGACCTCCCCCCTCACGCTTCGTCAAGCTTCGAAGGCCGAGGTCGAGGAGAGATCACATGTCCCGCAACCACTTCGCGTCCACGGGGGGTGTCCTGGTGATCACCGCGCTCGCCCTGACCGCCCTCCCCGCCGCCGTCGCGCACCGGGCGGCGGACGCCGCCCCCGCCCCGGCACCTTCTCCCCTCTCCGCCGCCGTGTCCCGTCCGGCGGGCGCCGTGCCCACCCCGACGCCCCCGGCCCCGATCCCGGTCCCGACGGTCCTCACCCCCGTGGCCCCGCCCCGGACGGCGAGCACTCCCCCCATGCCGCCCCTGCCGCCGGGCTTCATCGAGGCGGTCCAGCGTGACCTCGGTCTCACCAGGAGCCAGGCCGAGACACGGATACGCAACGAGATCCGGCTGACAGCGGTCGAGACACGGCTGCGCGAGGAGCTCGGCGGCCGCTTCGGCGGGTCCTGGATCCTGGGAGCCACCGCGCACACCCTCGTGGTCGCCACCACCAGCGCCGCCGACATTCCGAGGATCGTCTCCGCGGGCGCCAGGGCCGAGGTCGTCCGCGCGTCGCTGGCGATGCTCAGGGCGATCAAGGTGAGACTCGACCAGATCCTGTCCACCCATCCGCTCGGAGGGGCCGTCCGCTACATCGACGTGCGGGCCAACAGGGTCGTCGTCCTGTCCAGGAACGCCCCCGCGACCCAGAACGTCGTCAGGTCCACCGGGGTGAACCCGGATCTGGTGGTCGTGCTGTACTCCAGGGAGACCCCGCATCCCGCGGCGTCCCCGTCGCGGCATCGAGGGGTCACGACACCCGCTCCGGGCCGGTAGTGGGACCGGCCCTGTTCCCGAGGCGGAGCCGGTCCGACAGCGAGGCGGGTCGCGGGTCCGGTGGTGGGGCGGGTCAGCCCGCGAAGAGGAGGAGCAGGCCCACCACCGTGTAGACCACCATCAGCACCAGGAGCGGGATCTGCCCGATGACGGCGGTCCGCCTCGGGAACAGGGCCAGCGCGCGGTCGTGGGCGAGCACGGTGCCGAGCACGTGGCCGACGACGATGACCGTCACCTGGAGCATGGCGATCCCGGCCGGGGAGGTGCCGATCGCCTGGACGGTCCAGTTCGCGGTACCCAGCCAGTTCGCGCCGGTGTCCAGCGGGTCGGAGAGCAGCGCGAGGGTCCGCTGCCCTTCGAGCAGCAGGAGCGTGTAGTAGTGGGCGACCACGTACCCGACGGCGATCGGGACCACCGCGTGGGCGAGCTCGCCCGCCGTCGTGCCCGGCTCCGCCGCGCCCCACCGGCCGGCCAGCGCGGTCGCGCCGCGGTAGGCCGCGAGCACCAGGCCGATGACGGTGAGCAGGCCCACCGTCCCCATGACCGGGGCCGGCACCGCGCTCTCCTGCACGAAGCGCACCCAGACGGGGGCGTTGGAGAGGCTGTCGTACATGGTGGAGCCCAGGAGCACCACCACCAGCACCGTCAGCCCCGGTACCGGCCGGAGCCCGGCCATCCCGTCGAGCGAGTTGCGCCAGGTCAGGACGCCGTCAGGGCCTCTGACCACCGGGGCGAGCCGGCCGACGAGGGTGCTGTAGACCTCGAACGCGTCCGCGTGGCCGAACCAGCGCGACCCGAAGAGCACCGCTCCGCCGAGCATGAACACGACGTACACCGCGAGCCAGGCCCCGATGACGGGCAGGGTGGCCCGCTCGGGGGCGACCAGTTCCAGCCAGACGAAGGCGAGGAGACCGCCCGCGGCGGGCCAGTAGCCGAGCCCTTCCGGCAGCGGGCGCAGCCCGGTGGCGGGGTCGCGGCCGAGCCCCTTGCAGGCCAGCAGGTGCAGCGTCCGCAGCGGGTTGAGCGCCGGCCACACCGGCCCGAACAGCAGCGAGAGCGGTACCAGCCCGACCCAGAACAGGACGTAGAACACCCCCGCCGTGGGGTTCTCGACCTTGTCCGGGCCGAAGAGCAGGCCCACGCAGAAGTACGCCGCGGCGACGAGCCCGGCGACGCGCCAGAACCACGGCCACGCCCGCGCGGAGACCGTCCTCTGGACGAGGCCGGCGAGCGGGCGGGGACGGCGGAGCTCGCCGCCCAGCCTCGGCTCGGTCCACAGGGCGCCCAGCGCCACGAACGACACCAGCAGGGCGAGGATCGCGCCGGTCAGCGCGGCCTCGAAGGGGATCGGCAGGTCCTGGCGACCACCGATGCCGTGAGCCAGGAGCATCACGCGGGCCTAGCGCACCACGAGCTGGCAGAGCTGCAGCTTCGACCCGTGGGTCTCGACCTCGAACAGGCCGTCCCGGTCGGCGACGAACTCGATCGTCGCGGGAACGCCCGGCTTCAGGTCCGCCGCCTTGTCGTAGCCGTGCACGTGCGCCTCGTCGGCCGCGTCACCGGTCACCGTGATCTTCACCGTCTGCCCCTTGGCCACCTCGACCCGTCCGGGCGGGGGCGTCACCTGCCGTCCGGCGATGGTGATCGCGATCTCCTTGACCGTCGAGGCGCCGGGGGCCGCGCTGGGCGAGCCGCAGGCCGTGGCCGTCAGCATGGCCATCAGCAGGGTCACGCCGAGCGTGAGCGCGGCGAGCAGCGGGCGGCGGCGGGCAAGGGGGGACGTCATGGCTGTTCTCCTGAGGGGTGGGGGGTCAGGCCGGAACGGAAGGCGGCGAGCCGGCATGGTGGCGAGGACGGCGAGTCGGTACGGGGACGGCTGATCGGTACGAGGGCGGCGAATCGGCGTAGGAGCGGCTGATCGGTGCGGGGGTGGGCTTGTCGGTGCGGTGAGGCGAATCGGTTCGGGGACGGCTGATCTATGCGGGGACGGCGAATCGGTGTAAGGGTGGCTGATCGGTAAGGGGGCGGCGGGGCACCGGCGCGGGGGCGGGAACCGGGGCGGTCAGCGTCGCTTGGCGGTCTTGACCGCCTTGGCGCCCCGCGGTTTGCGCGGCGCGGCCGCGGGCCGGCCCCGGGGCGCTCTCCCTGGCGGCCCGGTGGGACGCCGCCGGACCTCCGCGCCACCGGGCGAGGGCCGCCGTGCCGCCCGGACCACCATGAACCCCACCCCGACGACGAGGAGGGCGGGCAGCAGCCACACGGAGAGGTCGAAGCCCGAGCCGGCCTGGGGCGCGTTCGACGCCGCCGCCTGCGGGGTGGCCTGCGGGGTGACGGGCGCGGCCGGTCCGGCCGAGGGTGCCGCGGCACTGGGGTGCGCCGGGTTGAGCAGCGCGGGGTCGGGCTCGTTCGTGGGAGCCTTCCACCCCTTGGGCGGTCCCGACATCTTGCCCTTGTAGGTGAACTTGACCTCGCCGGTGACCTTCTCGCCGTCCGAGGCGACCGACATGTAGCGGGCGACGTACTGGCCCCGCTCCGGCCAGTACGCGACCGGGACCATCGCCGGGAACCCGGTGTGGTAGAGGCTAGGCTGCCAGGTGCCGTCCACGAGGTTGTACTCGGTGACCGGCTCGTCGAGGCGCTTGGGCTCCCCGTGCGACCACGGCTGGTCGACGCGGGCGCCGCTGGGGGTGGTGACGGTGAAGTACGCGTTCGGTGCGGGCTTCTCGGTGAAGTAGAGCGCGAGCGACTCCATCGGCTCGGTCACCGTGCTGTCCTTGGCCGGCGTCGAGACCGCGAGCTGGCCGTGCGCGGACGCGGGGGTCGCGAGGGCGGTCAGCGCGACGCCGGCGACGACGGCCAGCACGAGCAGCTGGCCCAACCAGCGCGCCATCGCCACCTCTGCTCTCCACTGGAAAGGCCCACCGGACCCGGAAACCGCGGGCGATTCCGACCGCTCATGGTCAATTCCCGTCGAGAGTAGCCGCTTTTGTCCCATATGAACAGAACTTTGGCTCGTATCCAACCAAAGAGCACCGGGGGTCGTGAGCCTCTCCACTCCCCTCTCCTCCCACGGCGCGCGCCGATGCCCCCTCACACCCGGCGGCCGGCTCTTGAGAGCGCTCTCAGGGTTTTTTGCGCGCGGGGTTGACCAAACTTAACCTTCGCGTAACAGTGAGACCAATCGGTCTTTACGCTGCAGCGACGTTCGGCCGTTCATCTCGTTCGCCCTGTGAGAGGTTCCGAATGAGCCACCCCCCGCAAAGAAAGCGCTCTCTCGGATGGATCTCGGTCATCGCCGCGGCCCTGGTGCCGACGCTGATCGCGATCGCCGCCCACGCCTCCGTACCGGCGACGCCCTCCGGGTGGTCCCTGGTCTGGAGCGACGACTTCAACGGGAGCGCCGGGTCGCTCCCCTCCTCCACCAACTGGATCGTCGACACCGGCCACGCCTACCCGGGCGGCCCCGCCAACTGGGGCACCGGTGAGGTCCAGCGCTACACCAACAGTTCCGCCAACCTGAGCCTCGACGGCGGCGGGAACCTGCGCATCACCCCGATCAAGAGCGGCAACGAATGGACGTCGGGCCGCGTCGAGACCCGCCGCTCGGACTTCAAGCCCGCCGCCGGGCGCGTCCTGCGCATCGAGAGCCGCCTGCAGATGCCCAACGTCACCGGCAGCGCGGCCCTGGGCTACTGGCCCGCCTTCTGGGCGCTGGGGGCGCCGTACCGCGGCAACTACTGGAACTGGCCCGGCATCGGCGAGTTCGACATCATGGAGAACGTCAACGGCATCAACTCCGTCTGGGGCGTGCTCCACTGCGGCGTGAACCCCGGCGGCCCCTGCAACGAGACCACCGGCCTGGGCGCGAGCAGGGCCTGCCCCGGCTCCTCCTGCCAGTCGGCGTTCCACACCTACCGCTTCGAGTGGGACCGCGCCGTCACCCCGAACCAGTTGCGATGGTACGTCGACGGGCAGCAGTTCCACAGCGTCAGCCAGTCGCAGTTCGACGCCGGGACCTGGAGCGCGATGACCGACCACCAGGGCTACTTCCTGCTGCTCAACGTGGCCATGGGCGGGGCGTTCCCCAACGCGCTCGCCGGGTCGACCCCGACCGCCGCCACGGTCTCGGGGCGCCCGATGCTCGTCGACTACGTGGCCGTCTGGCAGAGCGGCTCCGGACCGAACCCCAGCCCGACGGTCACACCCACCAACCCCGGCGGGGTGGACGCCCGCTCGACCATCCAGGCCGAGCGCTACCAGGCACAGTCGGGCACGTCGCTGGAGACCACCACCGACAGCGGCGGCGGGCAGAACGTCGCGCAGATCGGCAACGGTGACTGGCTGCGCTTCGACGGCGTGAACTTCGGCTCCACGGCGGCCACCCAGTTCAACGCCCGCGTCGCGTCCGGCGCGGGCGGCGGGGTCAGCGGGCTGGTCCAGGTGCGCCTCGGCAGCCCGACGGCCACCCCGATCGGCGACTTCGCCCTCGGCAACACGGGAGGCTGGCAGAGCTGGCGCACGGTCCCGGCCAACATCGGCGGGGTGACCGGGACCCACACGGTCTACATCACCTTCAGCAGCGGGCAACCCGCCGACTTCGTCAACCTCAACTGGTTCTCCTTCGGCAGCTGACCTCCGGGGGCGGATCCCGTCACGGCTTGCGCGTCCCGGGACGCGCAAGCCGTTCCGCTCAGGAGCGCGCCCGCCGCGCCCGCCGCGCTCACCGGCCCGCCGTCGCGGACCTCAGCCGTCGGCCCCAGTCGTGCCTCAGTCGTCGACCCAGCCGTGGGAGCGGGCGAAGGCCAGGAAACGGTTCCTGACCTGCCCGATCTGCGCGCCCGTCAGCGTGGGGGCGTGCTCGATGAGCAGCTCGGTCACCGCGCCGCTGAAGGACTTCGCCGACAACACGTCGCACACGCCGTCGTCGTCGCCCAGATGCTGCGAGGCGCCGCCGGTGACCGGGGGCGCCGCCGCCACGACCGGCCGCCGGGCGGGCGGCGGGTCCAGGAGGCTGACGGTCGAGACCTTCAGTCCGCGCTCGCCCTCCATGACCTCGTACTCCACCCGCAGGCCCGGCTGGACGACGTGCCGGCTCTCGCCGAAGTCGTTGGCGTGGAAGAACACATCCTCGCCCCCGCCCACGGCGGCGATGAAACCGTACCCGCGCACCTCGTCGAAACGAAGGATCGTACCTACTGCCACAACAACACCACCTACGCAGAGAATCGCACCGCTTCGCACTCACTTTCCGGAACTGCCCGGCCAGTGGATCCGGCCTGCCCGTCACGCCGGACGACCCGATGCTAGACCGGATGACACGCCGTGTCCGCATCGATTCCGTGACGCCCCCTCACGCCACCGCCTCACGCCGGCGAGGTGGGCGGGCACGCGCCGAAGTCCTCGCGGCACCCCGGCCCCCGCCCCTCCGGCGGAAGTGCCAGGCTTCGGGTGCGTAGCCGTGCCGACCGAGAAGAGGCAGCCGATGTCCCAGACGCCACCGACGCCACCGACCTATGACGACGTCCTGAGCGCCGCCGCCCACATCGCGCCGCAGGCCCACCGCACCCCCGTGCTGCGCTCACGCCGGATCAACGAGATCGTCGGCGCCGACGTGGTGTTCAAGTGTGAGAACTTCCAGCGGATGGGCGCCTTCAAGTTCCGCGGCGCCTTCAACGCGCTGTCGCGCTTCACCCCCGAGCAGCGGCGCGCGGGCGTGGTCACCTACTCCTCGGGCAACCACGCCCAGGCGATCGCCCTCGCCGCCCGGCTGCTCGACATCCCGGCCACGATCGTCATGCCGCACGACGCGCCGGCCTCGAAGGTGGCCGCCACCGAGGGGTACGGCGGCAAGATCGTCCGCTATGACCGCTACACCGAGGACCGGGAGGAGATCGGCCGCGCGCTCGCCGCCGACCACGGCCTCACGCTGGTCCCGCCCTACGACCACCCCCACGTGATCGCCGGTCAGGGCACCGCCGCCAAGGAGCTGTTCGAGGAGGTCGGCGACCTCGACGCGCTCTTCGTCCCCCTGGGCGGCGGCGGCCTGCTCTCCGGCACGGCGCTGTCGGCGCGGGCGCTGTCGCCCGGCTGCGCGCTGTACGGGGTCGAGCCGGAGGCGGGCGACGACGGGCGGCGGTCGCTGCGCGCGGGCTCCGTCGTCCACATCGACACGCCGAAGACCATCGCCGACGGCGCGCAGACCCAGCACCTCGGCGCCTACCCCTTCGAGATCATCCGCCGCGAGGTCGACGACGTCGTCACCGCCACCGACGCCGAACTCGTCGACGCCATGAGGCTCTTCGGGTCCGCCATGAAGATCGTCGTCGAGCCCACCGGCTGCCTCGGCCTGGCCGCCGTCCGCAACCTCGCCGCCGAGCTGGCCGGGAAGCGGGTCGGCGTGATCGTCAGCGGGGGCAACGTCGACCTGGAGCGCTACGCGTCACTGCTGGCCTCATGAGCTCCGTGAGCTCCGCCCGGCGGCGGATCCTCGCCTCCACGGTCCCGGCCGTACGGCGTGGTCAGCGGACGGGGCGGTCGGCGCGGTAGGCCGGGATCGTGACCATCGGGGGGCGTTCGGCGACGGCGACGTCGCGGACGCTCACCTGGTGGCCGTCGGCGCCCCGGCGGAACTGGGCCAGGCGGGGAGAGGGCCGGTGCAGGGAGACCATCAGGTTCTGGCGTTCCAGGCGCGACCAGGAGGTCTGCAGGATCTGGGCGGCCATTCCGCCGAGCGCCTCCGTCGACTGGTGGGAGTGCACCCGGCGGCCCAGGTCGACCTGGGCCAGGGCGTCGAGCCCGGCCAGGTCGAGCAGGTCGATCAGCAGGGCGAGCTCCACCCCGTAGCCGGTGACGAACGGGACGCTCTCCAGCACGGACCTGCGCCCGGCGTACTCCCCCGCGAGGGGTTGCACGAACCCGGCCAGCCGTGGCCAGTGCAGGTTGAGCAGGGGTCGCGCGACCAGCTCGGTGACCCGCCCGCCGCCGCTCTGCACGTTCTGCAGGGGCCGGTCGTAGCAGCCCTTGACGTAGACCACCGCCGGGTCGGCGAGCAGCGGGCCGAGCAGCCCGGTCACGAACGACGTGCGGAACTCGCGCAGGTCGGCGTCGACGAAGACCAGCAGGTCGCCGGAGGTCGCGGCGAGGGACTTCCACAGCGCCTCGCCCTTGCCGTCCAGCGGCTTGAGGTCGGGCAGGACCTCGTCCTGGGCGATCACCGTCGCCCCGGCCCGCGCGGCGCGCGCGGCGGTGTCGTCGACGGAGCGGGAGTCGATGACCACGAGCTCGTCGACGAGCGGCACGGCCCCCATGAGATCGCGGCGGATCGCGGCGACGATCTCCCCGACCGTCTCCTCCTCGTCGCGGGCGGGCAGCACGACGCTGACCGTCGTCCCCCCCTTGGCCGCCAGCAGCTCCGGCAGCGCCCAGTCGGCCGAGGATGAGGTGCGCCCGCGCAGCCACGCCTCGACCTCAGGCAGCACGATCCGTCCTTTCCATCACCTCTGCGGTTAGGGGTATCACCCTATGTGGCGCCGATTCCGCACACCTACCGGCTCCCGTCCCCACCGCGCAGGTGGGAAGATCAGTCCAGTCCGGAACAAGGGGGGACGGCATGAACCCGGTAGCCGTGATGCGGGCGGCGCGCGGCGTCCGCGACGAGCTCGACAGCTTGATGGGCGGCGCCTCCGGCGAGCTCCGCGACCGGCTGGACCCGCTGCTCGCCGAGGCGGGCAGCAGGCCTCCCGGCCAGCTGGCCGACGCGGTCATCATGCTCATCGCCGAGTACGGCCCCGCCTGGGAGCGGCTCACCACGCTGCTGAGCCTGGAGCGCGGCGTCACCGCCGAGCAGGTGATCCCCATGCTCTCGCGGGGAGCGGGCGCCGAACCCGGCGCGCACGGAGGCGGGAGCAGCCTCAGCCCCCCGTCGCCGGGCGGGGCGGGCCCCACGCCGCCCTCCTCCTGGGGCGCGGCGCCGCCGAACGGCACGGACCCCTCCGGCTGGGACCCGGCCGGCGGTCCGCCGACAGCCGCCCACACCCCGGAATGGACGCTCCACGGCGCGGAGGGGCGGGGGCATCCGGTCCCGGCCCCCGGGCGGGCCGGGCGCGACCGGGACGAGGAGCCCCGCGAAGGCGAGAGCGGCGACCGGTACGACGACCTGCCGTCCACCGGCGCCATGAGCGCCGACTGGCTGCGCCCCGACCAGGCGGCCTCCCCCGCCCCTGCCCCCGCGCCCGTCCCGTCTCCCCCGCCCTCGCCGTTCCCGTCGCCGTTCCCCGGTTCGTCGCCCTCCCAGGAGCCACAGGGACCACAGGGACCACAGGGACCACAGGGACCACAGGGACCACAGGGACCGCAGGCGCCCCAAGCCCCTCAAGAGGTACCGCCGCAGGCCCCGTCGACGCTGACCGAGCCGCCCGCCGGGGCGCCGGCCCCCACCGAGGGCCGGGGACCCTCGGTCCTCGACCGGCTGACCGGCGCCTTCCGCAGGCGGCGCAAGGAGACGCCCGCCGTGGCGCCGGGCCCCGACTGGAAGGGGATCCCGCTGATCGAGTCCCCCGCCGAGGCGGTCGCGGGCTGGGGGGCCGAGGTGGCGGTCGGCGTCGCCCCCGGCCAGGGGCAGGACGGCACCGCGAGGCCGCGCGAGCCGCTCGACCTGGACATCCAGATCGTCGCCGAGGGCTTCGACGCGCCCGGCGGGTGGCGGGTGCGGCTGCGCGCCGACGAGACGACCCCGTACCCACGCGCCCCGGTCAACCTGATCGCCCTCGCCCAGGAGGAGCCGGAGGTCTCCCGGCAGATCCAGGCGACCTACGCGGTGCGCGGCCAGGTGATCGGGTTCGGCCTGCGCGCGATCACGGTCCACGGCTCGCCGGGCAGCCTGAGCGGGCACGAGGCGCTGGAGCCGGTCTCGGGCACCCGCATCCGCCCGGCCCTGATGGGCGAGCCCGCGGACGTCACGGCGGTCATCGTCCACGGCGACAGGCCGGGACGGCTGTGGTGGACCTACCAGTCGCCGCACTTCGTCACCCCCGACCGCGCCGAGCTCTGCGACCTCGGCACGCGGGCCTCGGAGTTCGGCGGGCGGCTGACCGGGCGGGGCCGCCTGTCCGAGGAGCTGGGACGGGAGGTCGGCTCGCGGGTGCCGTGGGGCTTCTGGGAGCTGCTGAACGCGGTGGCAGGCCGGGTGGCGCCGCGCCGCCCGAGCGTGCTGATCCTCTCCCAGGAGCCGCACGTGCCCTGGGAGCTGGCCGTGCTGGAGCGGCCGTACGACCCCTCGCTCCCCGGTTACCTCAACTGCCAGACGGTGACCGGCCGCTGGCCCCTCGGCGGGCGGCGTCCCGAGCTGCCCCCTCCCCCGAGCGCCCGCGCCGACCGCGTCGCGGTGGTGTACGGCGAGGCGCAGGCGCACCCGCTGGTGACCGAGTACGGCGCCACGCAGGTCTCCCCCGCGCTCGGCGACGTCCTGGGCGTGCTCGGCCAGGGCCCCGAGGTCGTCCACTTCGCGGACGGCGGGGCGGCCTCCGAGGCGCTGGGCCACGACCTGACCGGGGCGCCGTTCGTCTTCCTGGAGGAGCCGGGCGACGTCCGGGCGTTCCTGCTCGCGGGCGCGAGCGGGGTCGTCGCCCCGCTCTGGGCCGCCGGTGGCGGCCTGGCCCAGGAGTTCTACCGGCGCTGCTTCGCCGGTGAGCCCCCGGCGGAGGTGCTGCGGTCCATGCGCGCGCAGGCCCCCGACGGCGCGGGCGCCTACCAGTTCCACGGCCACCCGTCCCTGACGCTGCGCCGCACGGCCCAGCCCGCGGGGTGACGCCGCGCTCAGCCCGCCGCGTGGCGCTCCAGGAAGGTGTAGACGTCGGCCTCGTCCACCCCGGGGAAGGACCCGGGCGGCAGCGCGGCCAGGATGTGGGAGTTGCCGCGCGCCGAGGGCCAGGCGTACCCCTCCCAGCGCTGGGTCAGCTCCGCGGGCGGGCGGCGGCAGCAGTCGCCGGTGGGGCAGCCGGACTTGGTGCGGGTGGTGGTCTCCCGGCCGCGGAACCAGCGCGACTCCCGGTAGGGGACGCCCAGGGTGATGGCGAAGTCGCGCTCGCGCGAGATGTCGACGTGGGCGAGGCAGAAGTAGGTGCCGGTGGGCGAGTCGGAGTACTGGTAGTGGACGGAGAAGCGGTCGGGTGACAGGAAGACCTGGCGCCCGGACCACTGCAGGCACATGCGCTGCCCCTCGATCGCGCCCTGCTCGTCGGCGGGGAAGACGATGCCGTCGTTCTCGTACGCCTTGTAGATGATCCCGTCGGCGTTGTTGCGGACGAAGTGGCAGACGAGGTCGAGGAAGTTGGTGGCCAGGTTGGTGAAGCGGTGCGCGGCCATCTCGTAGGAGACGGCGAAGACGTCGCGCAGGTCCTCCACGCTCAACGCCCGGTCCTTCTTGGCCTCCCGCAGGTACGGCACGGCGGCGGCCTCGGGCACCAGGACGGCGGCGGCGAAGTAGTTGGCCTCGGTCCGCTGGCGCAGGAAGTCGGCGAAGTCGCGGGGCCGGTGGTGGCCGAGGGAGAGGTGTCCGAGGGTCTGCAGCAGGATCGTGCGCGGGGTGTGCATGCCGACCTGCTCGTGCTTGACGTAGATGCGCCGGTTGCGCAGGTCGGAGATGGAGCGCACGGTGCGCGGCAGGTCCTGGACCGTCTGGACGGTGTAGCCGAAGTGGCTCACCAGCGCCTGGACCGTGCTCTGCGACAGCGCGCCCGAGCGGTAGCCGACCGCGGCGAGCGCCTCGGCGGCGGCCTGCTCGATCTCCGCGAAGTAGTTGCCCTGCTCGCGCTGCTTGCGGCGCAGCTCGGCGTTGGCGGCGCGGGCCTCCTCGGGGGTGGCCGTCCCCCTGGCCTGGCGTGAGCGCAGCTCCTCGTAGAGGCCGAGGATGTGTTCGAGCACGTCGTTGGGGACGCGCGCGGAGAGTTTCAGCCTGCTCAGGCCGAGCCCGGCGTACAGCGGGTCGCGCTGCGCCTCCTCCAGGGCCATCTCCAGCTGGGCCCGCCGGTTGGGGGCCTGCCTGCGCAGCAGCTCCTCGATCGGCACGTTGAGCGCGGCGGCCAGCGACTTCAGCAGCGACAGCTTCGGCTCGCGCTTGCCGTTCTCCAGCAGGGAGAGCTGGCTGGGCGCGCGGCTCACGCGTTCGCCCAGGTCGGAGAGGGTAAGGCCGCGCTGCTTGCGCAGGTGTCTCAGCCGCTGGCCGAACGCGATGAGATCGAGCTCCTGCGTCAAGGAAAGCGGTTCTTCACCCACCAAAGATGCCATGACCCGATGCTAAACGAAATTTCCGAGGAATTTTCATCTCTCCGCGACTCCTCGGGACGGATGTCGCCGCGTCCGCCCCGGCGGGCGTCCGACACCCCTGGAAGCACCCGTCACGCTCCCCGCCCGGAGCGGCTGCCGCACTCGCCGCCGGGAGCCCCCGTCGAGAGCGTCCGTTGGAAGCGCCCCTCGGGAGCACCCGTCGAGGACGCCCGTTGAAAGCACCCGTCGAGAGCGCCCGTCACGGCGCGCCCCCGACGGGACCCAGGGGCGCCCGCGCGGCGAAATCCCGTCCCACCCCCGATCCCGGCACAAGAATTGGTCTAGTCCATAGGGAAAACTATTAACTTCTTCCCATCCAAATACCGGCGGGTATTGATCTGAGAAGAATAATCTTCATTTTTTCGTCCAAGTCGACCTTGTTTGCCCGTTTCGTCGCGACAGACACTCGAGGTAGGCCACCCAGGGGACGAAAAGGAGTCGCATCATGAATGATCGCCTCAAGGGAGCCGCAGACGAGCTGCGGCGCGAGTGGGAGACCGACCCTCGCTGGAAGGGGACCGAGCGGACCTACACGGCGGAGGACGTGGTTCGACTCAGGGGTTCCGTCCAGGAGGAGCACACCCTCGCCCGGCTCGGCGCCGAGCGGCTGTGGGACCTGCTGAACACCGAGGACTACGTGCACGCCCTGGGCGCGCTGACCGGCAACCAGGCCGTGCAGCAGGTCAAGGCCGGGCTCAAGGCCATCTACCTGTCCGGCTGGCAGGTCGCCGCCGACGCCAACCTCGGCGGCCAGACCTACCCCGACCAGAGCCTCTACCCGGCCAACTCGGTCCCGGCCGTCGTGCGGCGCATCAACAACGCGCTGCTGCGCGCCGACCAGATCACCTGGTCGGAGGGCGACGGGGACGCGCCGCACTGGCTGGCGCCGATCGTGGCCGACGCCGAGGCCGGCTTCGGCGGCGTGCTGAACGCCTTCGAGCTGATGAAGGGCATGATCGCCGCGGGCGCCGCCGGGGTGCACTGGGAGGACCAGCTCGCCTCGGAGAAGAAGTGCGGCCACCTGGGCGGCAAGGTGCTCATCCCCACCGGCCAGCACGTCAAGACCCTCAGCGCCGCCCGCCTCGCGGCCGACGTGCTGGGCGTGCCGACCCTGGTCATCGCGCGGACCGACGCTCAGGCCGCGACCCTGCTGACCACCGACGTCGACCCCCGCGACCAGGCCTTCACCACCGGCGACCGTACCGCGGAGGGCTTCTACCGGGTCCGCAACGGCGTGGACGCCTGCATCGCCCGCGGCCTGGCCTACGCGCCCCACTCCGACCTGCTGTGGATGGAGACCTCCACCCCGGACCTGGACGTGGCCCGCGAGTTCGCCGAGGCCATCAAGGCCGAGTACCCCGACCAGATGCTGTCCTACAACTGCTCGCCCTCGTTCAACTGGAAGAAGCACCTGGACGACTCCACCATCGCCAAGTTCCAGCGCGAGCTCGGCCACATGGGCTACAAGTTCCAGTTCATCACGCTGGCGGGCTTCCACTCGCTGAACCACTCGATGTTCGACCTCGCCCGCGGCTACGCCGAGGACGGCATGACCTCCTACGTCCAGCTCCAGGAGGCCGAGTTCGCCTCGGAGGCGCGCGGCTACACCGCCACCCGCCACCAGCGCGAGGTCGGCACCGGATACTTCGACCTGGTCAGCACGGCCATCGCGCCGGACTCCTCCACCACGGCCCTGAAGGGTTCCACGGAGGAGCAGCAGTTCGCAGAGGCTCACTGACTCTCCGGACCGGGCTCGTCAGGACGGCTTCCAGGGCATGGGACGGTTCCCCGGACGAGCTCGAAGACCAGGTCGTCGAATGAAGGCCCCGTCGCACGGATTCCGCCGAGTCCGCGCGGCGGGGCCTCCCCGTCCCACGGCCGGTCGAGCCGCCGCGCCCCGCGCGGCGGCCAGGGCGGTCCCGGTGGTCCCGGTGGCCGCTCCCGCACCGCGATCCCCACGGCCCGCGTCCCCGGAAGCCTCGCCCCCGGGAACGCGGGCGGTGGACGGCGGGCGGCATCTCAGCGGCCGACGGCCTCGATGAGCTTGCGGCGCTGCTGGGTACCGAGGCCCCCCAGACGGCGCGCCTCGTCCACGTCGGCCTGCGCCATCAGCTGCGCGGCCTTGACGGTACCGACCCCGGGCAGGGCCCGCAGGGCCTGCGACACCTTGATGCGCTTGGCGATGTCGTCCTCACGGCCAAGCAGTTGCTCCAGGCTGAGCGCGCCGTTCTTGACCTCGGCGAGAAGCTTGGCGCGAGCTGTACGGGTCTCGGCGGCCTTGACCAGGGCGGCCTGACGCTGTTCGGGGGTGAGCTTGGGCAAAGCCATGGTGTTTTCTCCCTGATGACGGTAATTCCAGCGTCCTGCTACCCAAAGCCGCCAGGTTAATCATCAGAAGACACACATATAGATCCATAGACCCGATGCCGTGTATCACGATATGCCCGTTTGGTTACCCCGCCCTTACCCCGTTCTTCGTAGCCTCGGGCTCATGGGTATCTGGCGAAGCCCCCAGGGCATCGAGGTCGAGGCGATCGTGGTCCACGATGGCCCCTGTCTGCTGGTCACCCGTCGGATCGACGGGCAGCGGGTCCTGGTGGCGTACTGCATGAGCATCCGCGAGGTCGGCGAGCACGTCGACCTGGCGCAGTTGGTCCCGGCGTAGCGAGCCCCCACCTATACGAACGATCAATGTTGGATCACGGCCGAGTCTTGTTCGGTGCGTGTGTCAACTCCCGCGCCTCCTGAGGCGTCGAGTAGTCAGGGAGGCTCGATGGATGTTCTGATCGGTCTCATTGACGAGGACCTCCTCCTGGAGCTCGTCCTCGTCGAGGCACTGCACACGGAAGCGGAACGGCTGGCCGCCCAGCTTGACCGCTGACGAGGACGGGTGCCCGCCACCCGACACGGCGGGCACCCGCGCCCCCCCGCGCGCGAGCGGGGTTTCGTGCCCCGACGGCGCGGACCGACCCTGGCCGACCGCGCCCCCCGCGCCCCTCGCGCGCGAGCGGGGCCTCCCGGCCACGCGGGTGTCGCGAGTGGGGAACGGGGCTCGATTCACCGGGTGGTGATGGCGTTAACTGTCCCTATGAACAAGCGCGAGCTGATCGAGAAGGCCGCCGCCGAGGCCGGGCTCACCCGCAGGCAGACCGGCGCGGCCCTCGACGCGATCCTGGGGACGATCCAGACGGCCGTGGCGGCCGAGGACAAGGTGGCGATCCCCGGGTTCGGGTCCTTCGAGATGGTGCACAAGGCCGCACGAACCGGCCGCAACCCGCAGACCGGGGAACCGCTGGAGATCGCGGAGACCTGGACCGCGAGGTTCAAGCCCAGCCCGGGGTTCATGGGCCTGATCCGCCAGCGCAAGAAGGACTGACCGGCCGCCCGGACGAAGAACGGCGACGGCCCCCGGGGAAGTATCCATTCCCCGAGGGCCTGGTGTGCCGCCATGTCGCGGCTCCGGCACGTTTAAGGATCCGGGTCACTCATGATGAGGTCGCACTCTGCCGTTAAGTTATAGGCGCATGTGGAGCACCCAGCGGGATTCGAACCCGCACTCGACCATCGTCGCCCGTATCCGTTCGATCCGGCGCCCGGCGGCGAATGCTGAATCTGGAGCGAGAGCCTGAGCTTGAGCGGCTGCCTCTGCCTGTTGGGCTACCCCGGCAGGTGGTGCCGGGGGAGGGACTCGAACCCCCACTGTGGCCACGTGTCAGTCTGACGGTTCAGTTTCAGCTTCCGCGCTTTCGCGCATCCCCGCGCTCCCACGGGGAGTCCTTGGATCTTACCCGAGCAGGTAGCCCAGCACCTTCTCACCGACGCGCTGGTAGGTGATCTCGGTGCCGTTGGCCTCCTCGCGGGCGAACTTCACCGCGTTCTGCAACCTGCCCACCCGCTCCAGGAGCTCGTTGACCCGCTTCTGCGGCACGGCCCCGGAGAAGGTGACCTTGGTCCAGAAGCCGACCACGACGTCCTCGTGGTAGACCTCGACCTGCGCGGGGTGCTTCTCGGTGGCCTCGGCCTTGACGTGGTTGCGGGGCACCTTCTTGGTACGGGTCGTCTTGACCGGCTCGGTCCGCCAGCAGTCGGTCGACTGGTCCAGCGTCCAGGTCTCGGCGGCGTCCAGGACGGGCAGCTTGGAGACGAAGGTGTGCAGGTCGACCAGCTGCTTCTCCAGGAACAGCAGATAGGTGACGGGCACGTCCTCCAGGAGGGTGGAGCCGTCGACCTTCACGTCGGCCCGCGCGGAGCAGTTGGCCCAGTCCTTGGTGGCGGTGACGTCGAACAGCCTGGTGAGCGCGGCGCCGACCTGCTTGAGCAGCTCCTCACCCTGCACCTGCACCCGGGTCGACTCCGGGGGCAGCCGCTCGCCCTCGTCGTCGACGGGCTGGTAGGTCCGCGAGAGGCCCGACAGCAGGGCGTTCTTCTGGATCGTGTGGTAAGCGTCGGTCACCTTGCGCTGGGTGTCGGACTTGACGCCCTTCTCCACGGCGAGGATCTGGTTCAACTTGGTCGCCATGCGTGACACCGTACCGGGAAGATCACCCGCATAACACCGCTTTTCCCGCAGATCGCCCCGCGTTCCGGCCGCCCCGCTCCTCCCGGATCCACCGCATCCACCGGACCCGCCCGAACCCGCTCTGCCCCCGGACCCGCTCGCCGCGGAACCCTCAGCCGCGTACCGCGCGAGCCGACCAGCGGCCGTCGAGGTGGTCGACGCGCAGCGGGCGCCCGAAGCACTCCGACAGGTTCTCCGCGGTCAGGACCTCCGCCACCGGCCCGCCCACCTGGACGCGGGCGTCGCGCATCAGCAGGGCGTGGGTCGTGGTGGCCGGGACCTCCTCCAGGTGGTGGGTGACGGTGACCGTGGTCAGCGCCGGACGGGTCTCCGCCAGGTCCTCCACCGCGGTGATCAGGTCCTCGCGGGCGGGCAGGTCCAGACCGGCGAACGGCTCGTCCAGCAGCAGGACCACCGGGTCGGCCATCAGCGCCCTGGCGACGCGGACGCGGGCTCGCTCCCCCTGGGAGCAGACGCGGAAGAGCCGGTCGGCGAGGTCCTTGCAGCCCATGTCGGCCAGCAGCCGGTGGGCGCGCTCGTGCTCGGCGGGGCCGTAGCGGTCCCACAGCGGGGCGCTGGTCCCGGTGTGACCGGTCAGGACGACGGTGTGCGCGGTGGCGCCCTCCTCCTCCAGCAACTCCTCGTCGACGAGCCGCTGGCTCGCCGCGACGAGGCCGATGTGGCGGCGCAGCTCCCGCAGGTCGACCCGGCCCAGCCGCTGGCCGAGCACGGTGACCGACCCCTCGGTGGGATGGCGTACGGCGGCGGCCAGCGACAGCAGCGTGGTCTTCCCCGCCCCGTTGGGGCCGAGCACCACCCAGTGCTCCCCGTACCCGACCCGCCAGCCGATGTCGTCCAGGAGCGTACGGCCGACCACCCGGACCCCGACGCCGCTCAGTTCCACCGCACCGGCCACAGGCCCGCCCATCGGTATCCCCCTCCGCCTCGATTCGCGGCGCTCACTTTAACCGATGCACCGAAATCTCCTCGTAAATCGTCCCAAAAGGATGACTCAGCCCATCTGCATGGAGGGACCCGGGGTGGGCTGCGGGGTGATGGTCGTCCCCGAGGGAGCGGGGGCGGTGGGCGTCGGGGACGGGCTCTCGCCGTCGCCGGTCTGCGGGATCTGGGTGAAGGAGGGCTTGGGCCGGGGACCACCCGAGGGCGTCGGGCAGTCCCCGGCCCTGCCCTTGCCCTTGGCGGTCGCGTCCGCGCAGTCGCGCGGGCCCTCGCCGTCGTCCGGCGAGTCACCCGAGCCACGGGGCCCCCGGGGGCGGCGCTCCGGCAGCGGATCCTCCCGGCCGTCGTGACCGTCTAGACCCTCGGTGGGCAGCGAGACGGTCCTGGTGGTGGTGATCTGGACGGTGGAGGGGGTCGTCGGGGTCGGTACGCGCGTCCTGCCGGAGAGCGGGCGGGTGTCCGGGCTGAAGACGGAGGCCGAGGGCGTGCCGTCGGCGGGCAGGACCAGCGGCACTGGCTCGGGGACGCCGGAGCCGCCGGTGGGATCGGACCCACCGCCCCCGGTCGCGGCGGCCACGGTGAGCGCCGCCATGGAGACCGTGGCCAGCGCCGCGAAGCCGGCCTGCGACAGGTGCGCGCCCTTGCGCGCCCCGGCCCTGCGGGCCCCCTTGCCGGAGATCCTCACCGGGACCGAGGGCTCGTCGTGGAGCGAATCGTGGAGCGGATCGTGGAGCGGGGAGGGCCGCGCGGAGGACAGGAACGACGAGGACGACAAGGACGGCGAGGACGGCGCCGCGAACCGCACCCTCCCGGCCCCCGGGGTGTAGGGCACCGGCGTCCAGATCTCCGCCAGCACCTCGGCGACCGCCTCGCGCAGGTCCCACGGGTCGCCCACGCCGCCCGCGGCGAGCAGCGCGCCGAGCAGGTCGGCGGCCCCTGGCCGCTCGGCGGGGTTCTTGGCCAGGGACGCCTCGACCGCCGGGCGCAGCAGCGCGGGCACCGAGGCCACCCTCGGCGGCTCGACCAGGATGCGCCGGGTCAGCACGTCGGCCTCCCCCGCCCCGAAGGGGTGGTGGCCGGCGGCCGCGTAGGCGATCAGGCAGCCCCAGGCGAAGACGTCGGAGGCGGGCAGCGCGAGCCCGCCGGTGAGCCGCTCGGGGGCGACCCAGCCGGGACTGCCCATGACCTGCCCGGCCTGCGTGTGCGCGGCGAGCACGTCGACGTCCCTGGCGATGCCGAAGTCGATCACCCGGGGACCGGTGTCCGACAGCAGCACGTTGCCGGGCTTGAGGTCGCGGTGGACCAGCCCCGCCTCGTGCACCGCCACCAGCGCCGCGGCCACCCCCAGGGCGACGCCGTACGCCAGGTCGGGGGTGAGGGGGCCGTGCGCGGAGACCACCTGGGACAGCGCGGGACCGGGGACGTACTCCGACACCAGGTAGGGGCGGTCCCTGTCGGTGCCGTCCTCGATCACCGCGGCGGTGCAGAAGGGCACCACTCTTCGGGAGAATTGCACTTCCTCGGCGAAACGGGCGCGAAGCGTGGCATCGTTGAGATGCATCGGGTGCGGCGTCTTGAGCGCCACCACCCCGCCCTGCGGGTGTTCGGCCAGATAGACGATGCCCATCCCACCCACCCCGAGGCGGCCGAGCAGCAGATAGCGGCCGATGATGACCGGGTCCCCGACGGTCAGCGGCCGCACACCGGTCGGCATGCCGTTCACGGGACCTGCTCCCCCACGTGCCATCCTCGTTGAGCCTCTCGTGCGCGGGCTACGGCAAGCACACTGTGGCGGGAATCGGGCGTCCTTCGCTCCCGACCGGCCAGAAGGGATATGAGAGGTAAGGCGAATGATCCCTCAGGGTAAGGAATCCATGGTGTGAGGGATGTCCTTGGGACGGAGCGGGACGGTGTGACCAGCGGGAAGGGCGGGCGCGGCCCCTCGCGGGCGCACGTCTCGGCGGGCCTCCGCGTGACGTCTCGGCGGGCCTCCGCGTGACGTCTCGGCGGGCCTCCGCGTGACGTCTCGGCGGGCCTCCGCGTTGTCAGCTTGGCGGGCCTCCGCGTGTCTCAGGCGGCGGCGGAACCGGACCGCCCGGAGCGGTTCCGCCGGGCTGTGGCGGGCGCGGCGGGGACGTCCTCGGGAGAGGGAACCGGCTGGGCGGGACCGGGCACGGCGAGGCCCGGCAGGAGGAGGTCCGCCGCGGCGAGGTCCGGGACGGAAAGCTCCGGGCCGGAAAGCTCCGGGACGACGAGATCCGGGCCGGAGAGATCCGGCACGGGAAGATCCGGCACGGGAAGATCCGGCACGGCGAGGTCGGGCATCTCCAGGCCGGACGCGACGCGGCCGGGCAGGAGGTCCTGGGTCGCGGCGAGGAAGCGGGCGATGTGCGGATACACCTCGCGGGCCTCGGGGACGACGTCGGCGAGGATGGCGAAGACGTGCGGCATGCGGGGCCACTCCTCGTACATGACCGGCACCCCGGCGGTACGGGCCCGCTCGGCCACCCGGCGGCCCTCGTCGCGCAGGACCTCGGTGGAACCGGTGACGATCATCAGCGGGGGCAGGCCGGTGTAGTCGCCGAGCACCGGGGAGAGCAGGGGGTCCCGGGGGTCGAGACCCGCGGTCCAGCGGCGGGCGAGCCAGTCGACACGGCCGGCCGGGATCATCGGGTCGAGCAGCCGGTTGACCCTGCGGGGCGCGCCGGTCAGGTCCGCCCACGGGGAGAGGCAGACGGCCGCGGCCGGCAACGGCATGTCCCGGTCGCGGAGCGCCAGGAGCGTGGCCAGGGTGAGGTGGCCCCCGGCGGAGTCCCCGGCGAAGACGATGTCGGCGGGGTCGTACCCACGTCCCAGGAGACACCGGTAGGCGGCGATGGCGTCCTCCAGGGCCTCGGCGGGCCGGTGGACCGGGCCCTGGCGGTAGTCGACCGACAGCACCGGGCGCCGGGTCGCGGCCGACAGGCGCCAGGTGATCGGCCGGTGGGTCGCCGGGGAGCAGGAGAAGTAGCCCCCGCCGTGGAAGTAGAGCAGGACCCTGCCCTCGTCGAGCTCCTCGCCCGCGCGCACCCACTCCCCCGGGCACGCCCCCTCGTCGTCGGGGGTCACGCGCACGTGGACGGGAAGGCGGAACGGCACCCTGCCCGCCAGCGCGACGATGCGGGAGGCGGCGGCGAAGCCGACGTCGTTCCTCAGCAGCAGGTCGGAGATCGGCTTGAAGGTACCGCGCATGATCGCGTTGAGGGTCGCGGCCTGCCAGCTGAAGGGGTAGGCCGGACTGACGTCCATATTGATCTCGTCGCGCATGGGGGACCTCCACAAAAGGACATTCCCCCCAGAATGGGCTTTTATCGGCGATTGGACATATCGGGGAGATTACAACTACGTATCACGCAGGTATACCTCACCCTGAGGTGACATCCCGCCACCGAACGCGACCATCCCCCGAACTCCCTCCCCGACCACCGCTCCCACCCGGCCCGCCGTCGAAAACTCGTTGCCTCCCCCCGGAGCGCCCACGACGATAGGGGGGTTGTCCTGACACCCTCGGGGAGGCGGCCTTCCTGCTCTACGCGCGCATCATCGGCTACGGCTTCCGCCGCCACTCCTCCTACCGCGCCGCCGCCGTCGCCGGGGCGTTCACCAACACCGTCTTCGGCATCCTCCGCGCCCACGTCCTGATCGCCCTCTGGCAGGCCCGCCCCGGCCTCGCCGGATACGACCTCGCCGACGCCGTGACCTTCTGCTTCCTCAGCCAGGCCTTCATCGGCCCCATGCAGGTCTTCGGCGGCGGCCTGGAACTCTCCGAGCGCGTACGCAGCGGAGACGTGGCCCTCGACCTGCTCCGGCCCGCCTCCCTGCAGATGTGGAGCCTCTCCGACGACCTCGGCCGGGCCGCCTACCTCTTCCTCGTCCGCAGCCTGCCCCCCACGGCCGTCGGCGCCGCGCTCTTCGGCCTCGTCGCACCGGACGACCCGCTCACCCTCCTGTCCTTCGCGGCCGGCTTCGTCCTCGCGGTGATCGTCAGCTTCGCCCTCCGCTACCTGGTCGCGCTGTCGGCCTGCTGGGTCCTCGACGACAGGGGCGTGCAGACGATGTCACTGGTGATGACCTCCTTCTTCAGCGGCATGATCCTGCCCCTCAACCTCTTCCCCGGCTGGCTCGGCACCCTGGCGCAGGCACTCCCCTGGTCGGCCATGGTCCAGGTCCCCGCCGACCTCTACCTCGGCAAGCGCGACGTCCTGGAAGCCCTCACGTTCCAGGCCGCGTGGGCCGTGGCACTGCTGGCCCTGGGAGCCCTGGTCACGAACGCGGCCCGCAGGAAGGTCGTGATCCAAGGTGGGTGACGACGGCGCAGGGGCCCGGCACGAGGCGCCCGCACCACGGAGGACGACCGCGGGAGGCCTCCGACGGTGAGGACGTACCTCCTGCTGGCCTGGACCTGGCTGAGAGCCTCGGCACAGTACCCGAAATCCCTGATCATGATGATGGTGGGCTCGTTCGCGGTCAACGCCCTGGACGTGGCGGCGATCTGGGTGATCTTCGAGCACACCGGATCGCTGGGCGGATTCACCCTGACCGAGGTGATGTTCCTGTACGGCACCGCCGGCATGTCCTTCGCGCTCGCCGACATGCTCTTCGGCAACGTCGACCGGCTCAGCCAGCACATCAGGAGCGGCGGCTTCGACATCATGCTGATCCGCCCGGCGAGCGCGTTCACCCAGATGGCCGTCGACCGCTTCGGGGTACACCGCTTCGGCAGGCTGGCCCAGGCGGCCGTCGTGCTCGCGATCGCCGTACCCCGGCTCGGCCTGGGCTGGGACAGGGCCTGGATGATCCCGCTGATGATCGCGTGCGGGCTCGTCATCTTCACCTCGATCTTCGCCCTCGGCGGGGCCGTCCAGTTCCTGCTGACCGACGCCCCCGAGGTGGCCAACGCCTTCACCTACGGGGGCGGCACCCTCACCCAGTACCCCCTGAGCGTCTACGGCTCCGAGCTCGTCAAGGGCGTCACCTTCGTCGTGCCGCTGGCGTTCGTCAACTGGCAGCCCGCGCTGTTCGTCCTCGACCGCGACGACCCGCTCGGCCTGCCGCACTGGCTCCGCTTCGCCTCACCCCTGGCGGCCGTCGCCCTGGCCGCCGTCGCCGCCCTCGCCTGGCGGGCGGGCATCCGCCGCTACCGTTCGACGGGAAGTTGACACATGATCGAACTCGACCGGGTCGGCCGCTCGTTCACCGTGGGCCGCCGCAGGGCCAGGAAGACCGTGCACGCCGTACGGGATCTGTCGTTCACCGTGGAGGCCGGGGAGTTCGTCGGCTACCTCGGCCCCAACGGCGCGGGCAAGTCCACCACCATCAAGATGCTCACCGGCATCCTGGCGCCGACCTCGGGGAGCATCCGGGTGGCCGGGCTCGATCCGACCCGTCGCCGCACGGCGCTGGCGCGCAGGATCGGGGTGGTGTTCGGCCAGCGGACGACCCTGTGGTGGGACCTGCCGCTGCGGGACAGTTTCGAGCTGGTCCGGCACCTGTACAAAGTAGATCAAACGGACTTCCGGCGCAGGCTGGGCGAGCTGACCGAGCTCCTCGGCCTCGCCGACTTCATGACCATCCCGGTCCGCCAGCTCAGCCTCGGCCAGCGCATGCGCGGCGACATCACCGCCGCCCTCCTGCACGACCCCACCGTGCTGGTGCTCGACGAGCCGACGATCGGCCTGGACGTGGTCAGCAAGGCCGCCATGCGCGACTTCCTGCGGCGCCTCAACGCCGAGCGGGGCACCACCGTACTGCTCACCACCCACGACATGGGCGACATCGAGAAGCTCTGCCGCCGCGTGATGCTGATCGACCACGGCAGCCTCGCCTTCGACGGCACCCTCGACGACCTGCGCGCCACCGCCCCCGAGGAGGCCTCCATGGAGGAGGTGGTCGCCCGCCTCTACTCCGGCTGACCGCCGGACACCGGGTCACGGCCGGACGGCTTTGTACGCCACCCGCGGCCGGAAGGTCAAGATGTTCGGCAAGAATCTCCGGGCGCGACCACTGTGACGTTAATCACATTTTCATGATCTCATGGCGCCGGGGACATCCTTCACTCGCGTTTGGAGCCCCCTTGACCCGCCATGGCCCCTCCATACGAAAAATCGGTTTTCAGGGATCGTTTCCCTCCGCCCTTTACTCCTGGAATCCCCCGCGCGTAGCCACAAATGCCATCGGGAGACAAAGGTAAAACGTCACCGAACGAGATTCGACGATCATCGCCTCGAAGAGGAAGACGATCGGAAAGAAACCTTAGAAAAACGCTCCTACCAGCACGTTCGTCAAGTCCAGGGAGCGTTCGTGGGAGTAATACTGCCACCTTCTCAAATGGGTTCTGGCATACCGTAACGCTATGGACAGCGACAATCTCCTCGGTGAGTTCCTGCGCGCCCGGCGTGAACTCACCACCCCCGAACAGGTGGGCCTCCTGCCTGCCGGCTCCCGGCGGACGCCGGGGCTGCGCCGGGAAGAGGTGGCGATGCTGGCCGGAGTCAGCACCGACTACTACATCCGTCTGGAGCAGGGTCGGGAACGTCATCCGTCCGAGCGGGTGCTCGGTGCCCTCATGCAGGTCCTCAACCTCGGCGCCGACGCCGCGGCGCACATGCACAAACTGGCGCACCCCTGGCCACGGCAGTTCAACATCGCCGACCAGCCGAACCGGGTCAAACCAGCGGTGGTGCGGTTGATGCGGAGCTGGCCCTGCACCCCGGCGATCGTGACCAATCGCTGGATGGACGTGCTGGCCTCCAACCAGATGGCCGACGCCCTCTACGACGGGCTGGAGCACAGGGACAACCTGCTCCGGCTGATCTTCCTGAACCCCGCCTCCCGCCTGTTCTACCGGGACTGGGAGGAGTGCGCCCGCCGCAAGGTGGCCCAGCTGCGCGCCGTCGCGGGCGCGGACCTCGACGACCCGCACCTGACCGACCTGGTCGGCGAGCTCTCGCTCAAGAGCGCGGACTTCCGCCGGATGTGGGCGCGCCACGACGTGTCCAGCTCGAACATCGCGACCAAGAACTTCCGCCACCACGACGTCGGCGACCTGACGCTCACCTACGAGGCGTTCAACATCAACGACTCCCCGGGCCAGAGGCTGATCGTCTTCCAGGCCGAGCCCGGAAGTCCCTCGGCCCACGCCCTGGACCTGCTGGGCAGCCTAGCGGCGTTGACGTCGCCATGAGGGGGTCGCGCCTGCGCTCGATCCAAGCGCGCTACACGATCATCACCACGATGCTGCTGCTGGTCATCCTCGCCCTGGTGGGGGCGAGCATCGACATGGCGATCCGCTACCGGATCCAGGACGACGGCTTCGGCAACGCCGAGCGGGTCGCCAGCCAGTGGAGCGCGCTGGTGCGGATCGGCGACATCCCCGACCCGATACCCGCCACCGCGCCGGTCGACCTCGTCCAGCTGGTGAACGCCCACGGCGTGGTCATCAACTCCAGCAGGCAGGCCATCGGCCTGCCGCCGATCAGCACGAGCCGCCCCCCGGCCGACGACCGGTTCCAGCAGCTGACCGAGGGATCCGTCATGGTCATGGCCATCCGGGTCTCCCCCGCGGCCGACTCCCCGGTGGTCTACGCGGGTCTGGAGGAACCCGCCATCCTGCACGAGCACCACCTGGAGTACTTCATCGCCGCGGGTGTCCTCGTCCTCCTGGCCCTCGCGGCCTGGATGACCTGGTGCGTCGTGGGACGGACGCTACGCCCGGTGGCGGCGATCCGCGCCCGGATGTCCGAGATCACGGTGAGCGACCTGAGCCTGAGAGTGCCCATCCCTCCGGGCGAGGACGAGATCGCGCTGCTCGCCCGTACCGCCAACCAGACCCTCTCCCGCCTGGAGGAGGCCGTGGAGCAGCAGCGTCGTTTCGCCTCCACCGCCTCCCATGAGCTCAGGACCCCGATCGCGGGTCTGCGGGTGCAACTGGAGGAGGCCCTGCTCTACCCCGATGACATCGATCCGCGCGACACCATCCGGGGGGCGCTGACGGCCAGCGGCCGGCTCGAGGCGATCGTCAACGACCTGCTGCAGCTGGCCCGGCTGCGCGCCGCCGACCCCGCGCCCCAGGAGCTGATCGACCTGGGCGCCCTCGTGACGGAGGAGGCGGCCCAGGGCACCGGGATGCCGGTACGGGTCCAGGTGACCGACCGCGTTCAGGTCAGGGGCTCCCGGATCCAGCTGATCCGGGTGGTGGGCAACCTGCTGAGCAACGCGCGGCGGCACGCCGACAGCCGTGTCGAGGTCTCCGTCGGCTTCGCGGACGGCAAGGCCGTCGTGGCCGTGGTCGACGACGGCGCCGGCATCGCGCCCGCCGACCGCGAGCGCGTCTTCGAACGCTTCACCCGCCTGGACGACGGGCGGCTGCGCGACTCCGGCGGCAGCGGGCTCGGCCTCGCCATCTCCCGCGACATCGCCCACGCCCACCAGGGAACCCTGCTGATCGAGGACTCGCCGAAGGGGGCCCGGTTCGTGCTGCGGCTCCCGGCGGAGGACACGCGACCGCTCGGGGCCGACCAGGAGATCCAGCGCACCGGCACGGGGAGGACCGCCCCGCCTCCCAGGAGGGCGACCGGCGAGCCCGCCGGCAAGGAGTCCGCCCGCGAGGAGTCCGCCCGCGAGGAAGATCACCGTGAGAACGCCTCCCGGCAGCAGGGCTCCCGGAAAGAAGGGTCCCGGGAGGGGATGACCCACGAGGACACCGATACAGAGGGCCCGGTCAGCTGGGTCGGCCACCGCCGGCGCTGACCGGGATCACGGCACGGGGCCACCGGACGGGCGATGGCGGACGGGCACTGCCGGACGCGCGGTAACGGACGGGCGGTTACAGAGCGCGGCGACGGGCACGCGGGGACGGACGCACGGCCGTGGACGGGCGGCGGCAGAGCGCGGCGACGGGCACGCGGGGACGGACACGGCCTCGGTGATCGGGGGTCAGCGGTAGCCGTGGGCGTCGGACTCCTCGTACTCCTCCTCCTCGTCCCGGAACCGGGGCGCCCAGCGGGAGGGCATCAGCACCGGCAGGAACAGCAGGATGCCGAGAAGCGCGTAGACACCGGTGGTCAGCAGCAGGCCCATGCCGCGGCCGGCCTGCAGCAGCACCTCGTGGAAGGTCGGGTCGTCGGGGACCAGGCCCATCGCGCGCCTGACGTCCAGGGCGTAGACCACGGTCCAGGCGAGCAGGACCATCGACGGGACGAAGGTCGCCAGCGGGGAGACGCGACCGGCGACCACCAGGCCGACCAGGAGGCCGATCCCGGCCATCACCCCGAGGGCGATCCAGATCTTCGGGCCGCTCTCCACGGGCAGGGGCGCCAGGCTCGCCCCCGCCTCCTGCACGGCCCAGCCCGCACCGAAGAGCAGCACGGCCGACACGACCAGCCCGACGAGCACCCCAACGACGTGCCGCATCGCCACCACCTCGGCTTGAAGGACCTGTCACGGTCGCGGCAACCATAGCGACAAAAACACCAGAACGGCAGACACCTTGGGCGTGAGAACATATGGGTCACCATGCGTGCCCGCCTCCCGTTACGCCTCATGCGCGCGGCCACCTTCTCGGCCGTCTGTCTGGCGCTCGCCGTCCTCGGCCACGTGGCCGCGGGCGGTTCCTGGCCGCGGCCGTGGGCGGTGGCCGCGGCGGGAGCGGCGGTCATGGCGATGGCCGCGCTGCTCGCCGGGCACGAGCGGTCGATGGTGACGATCAACGGCGGGCTCGCCGTCCTGCAGCTGTCGCTGCACGAGCTGTTCGCCCTCGGGGACGCCGCGGGGATACCGCCCCCGCATCCGCACGTCAGGGGGCTGGGCGAGAACCTCGGCATGCTCGTCGCCCACCTCACCGCGACCCTGATCACCGGATGGTGGCTGGCCCGCGGCGAGAACGCCCTGTGGGTGCTGCTCCGTTCGGCCGGCCGCCGCCTCGGCGCCATGTTCCCGCTGCTGCGGCCCCCGGACGTCGTCGCCTCCCCGCGCGGCCCCGCGTACGCCCCGGTCACGCCCGTTCCCGCGCGTGCCGTCCTCCGCCACTCCGTCAGCCGGCGCGGTCCTCCGCTTCCCGCCGCCTGACCCGACCCCGCAAAGTCCCGAACCCCGGAACCTCGAAGTTCCCGAAGTTCCCGAAGTGGAGAACCCCCATGTCGCTCTCGCACGCCTTCCGCCGCCTGGCCGCCGTCGCCGCCGGTACCACCGCGCTCACCCTCGCCCTCGCCCTCCCCGCCCTCGCGCACGTCACCATCAATCCCGGCACCGCCGTGCAGGGCGGCTTCACCAAGGTCGCCTTCCGGGTCCCGAACGAGCGTGACGACGCCTCGACGACCAAGCTGGAGGTGGCCTTCCCCACCGACCACCCGCTGGCCTTCGTCTCGGTCAAGCCGGTGCCCGGCTGGGACGTCAAGGTGGTCGAGGGCAAGCTGCCCAAGCCGGTCACCACCGAGTACGGCGAGCTCACCGAGGCGGTCACGAAGGTCACCTGGTCGGGCGGGAAGATCGAGCCCGGCCAGTTCCAGGAGTTCGAGGTGTCCATGGGCGCGCTGCCCACCGACACCGACCAGCTCGTCTTCCCGGCCACCCAGACCTACAGCGGCGGCGAGGTCGTCAAGTGGGCGGACGAGCCCAAGGCCGACGGCTCCGAGCCCGAGCGCCCGGCCCCGACGCTGAAGCTCACCCCCGCCCCCGCCGAGGGAGACGGCCACGGCGCCTCCACCACCCCCTCGGCCGCGGCTCCGGCGGCCCCGGCGACGTCGGCGCCGTCGGTGGCTCCGGTCGCCGCCTCGGAGAGCTCGGACGGCACCGCCCGCCTGCTCGGCGGGGCCGGGCTGGTGCTCGGGCTCGCCAGTCTCGTGGTCGCGGCGTTCGGCCTGCGCCGGGGCCGCGCCTCCTAACCGGACGCCTCCCAGGCACCTCCTGGCCACTTGCCCGGTCGCTTGACCGGGCAAGTGGCGGGGTCTGCTTGTCCGGGTCTGCTTATCCGGGTCTGCTTGTCCGGGTAAGTGGCCAGGTCCGCTTGTCCGGTCGCTTGGCCGGGCGAGTGGCGGGGTCCGCTTGTCCGGTCGCTTTTCTGGCGCTTTCCGGCCGTCTCGTGACCGCCTTTCGACCACCTCTCCGACCTTCTCCGACCCTCTCTTCTCCGATCTTCTTCCGGTCCGGATCTCCTCCGGATCGCGCGGGACGGCCCCGGGAAGCCTCCTTTCCCGGGGCCGTCCCGCGTTTCGTGCCCGCGTTTCGTGTCGAAGAGCGCGTCCGATCCCTCATGACGGCGCCGGAGCGGCGCCGTGAGACGGGGCATCCGGCCGCGCGTTACGGAAATGTTTGCAGCTCAGGGCAGCGTTGTATCGGTATGTACGTTGCACCGCGCCTCTTACGCCGCCCCGCCCCCTCCCTCTCCCACGGCAGCGCCGGTTTCACCGGCTCCGCCGGCCGAGGCCGCCGGGCAACGTTCTTCCGCTCCTCATGGAGGTTTCCGTCATGCGGCACACCAAGCACGCCACAGCTGTCGCCGCACTCTCCGTCGCCTTACTCGCCCCGGCGGCCTGCGGCGTGCCCCCGCACCACAGCTCGCAGTCTCCGGCACCTGAGATCAAAGCCCCCGCCATCGAGAAAGCCCTGCGGACCAGGACCACGCTGACGTTCTGGTCATGGGTGCCCAACCTCCAGAAGACGGTGGCGCTGTTCCAGCGGAGATATCCCAAGATCAAGGTCAATCTGGTCGACGCCGGGCGGTCCAGGGTCGAGTACGCCAAGCTCCGGGCGGCGCTGAAGGCCGGGACCGGCGCTCCCGACCTGGTGCAGGTCGAGTACTTCGCGCTGCCCCGCTTCGCGTTCTCCGGAACCCTGGCCGACCTCAACCCGTACGGCGCCGAAGAGCTGGAGAAGAGGTTCACCCCCTCGGCCTGGGACCAGGTGGACCTCAACGGCAGCGTCTACGCGGTCCCGCAGGACACCGGCCCGATGACCATGATCTACCGCAAGGACGTCTTCGACCGGCTCGGCCTGACGCCGCCGAGAACCTGGGACGAGTTCGTGACGGTCGCCGAGGCGATCAGGAAGAAGGACCCCCACCTCTTCATCACCAGCGTCGACCCGACCGACTCCGGCATCGCCGACAGCCTGATCTGGCAGGCGGGCGGGCGGCCGTTCGGCATCCAGAACGCCACGACCATCCGGATCGACCTGCAGGACAGGGGGAGCAGGCGCTGGGCGGGGCTGTGGACGAGACTCGCGCGCGAAAGGCTCGTCGAGCCGGCCGTGGGCTGGACCGACGCGTGGTGGAGGAACATGGCGAGCGGCAGGTACGCGCTGTGGCTGACGGGCGCCTGGGCACCCGGCGTCATCGAGGGCGCGATCCCGCGGACCAGCGGCGAGTGGCGCGCCGCGCCCCTCCCGCGCTGGAACGCCGGGAAGCCGGTCAACGCGGAGAACGGCGGCTCCGGCGTGTCCGTGCTCTCGACGAGCGAACACCGGCTCGCCGCCTTCGGCTTCGCCCGCTGGCTGAACTCCGATCCCGAGGCGGTCAGGTCACTGAACACCGCCTCCGGCGTGTTCCCCGCGACGACCGGCCTGCTGGGAAGCCGGGAGTTCCTCGACGTCAGGATCCCTGTCCTGGGTGGCCAGCAGGCGAACAGGCTGTTCAGCAAGGGTTCCGCGCAGGTGGCGAAGGGCTGGCAGTACCTGCCGTTCCAGCTCTACGCCAACGGCCTGTTCGGCGACAGTGTGGGGCGTTCGTTCTCGAACGCCACCGACCTCAACACCGGCCTGAAGACCTGGCAGCGGAGGCTCAGCGCCTACGCGCGGCGGCAGGGCTTCAAGGTCTTCCCCGGCGACAGGTTCTCCCATCGCCGCCCCGATGGCTGGAAACACCTCGAGGAGCACGGGCGGTGAGACGGGCACCCCGGCGGCCGCGTGATCACGGACCGCCGGGACATCGGGAGCGAACCGCCCGGCTTGCCAGGTTCTGAGCACCCGGCACCTCCTCCGGACGATCGCACCTCGCGGGACGCGGGGGACCTGGAGGCTGAGGGGCCGGGGCAGGGTCAGGCGGTGATGTCCTTGCCGGTGAAGCGCGCCCAGGCGATGGAGCCGAAGATGGCGACATGGGCGGCGAAGACCAGCAATCCCTGGCCCATCTCACCGGTGGCCATCGGATCCCGCAGGACGCCGTCGAAGCCGCTCCACCACTCGGTGAGCAGGTACGGCCGGATCACCGACAGCTGCGGGATCACCCCCAGCACCTGGACCACGATGACGACGACCACGGTCGAGGCGATGGCCCCGACGGACACCTCGGTCAAGGTCGACAGGGCCAGCGCGATGGCGGCCAGGGCCGCCATGCCCGCGGTGACGTACAGAACGACGACACCGATTCGCAGCACGCCTTCGAGGAAGGGGATCGTCCCTCCCGACAGCAGCGTGATCGGACCGGCGGGGAACAGCAGCAGGCCGACGAGCAGCGCGGACAGCGCCACCGCGGTGACGGCGGCCAGGCAGAAGAGGATCACGGCGACGTACTTGACGGCCAGCAGGCGGGTGCGGCCCGCCGGGGCCGCGAGCAGGTAGCGCAACGTGCCGATGCCCGCCTCCCCCGCGACCGAGTCTCCGGCGACGATCGCGACGGCGACCGGCAGCAGCAGCTGCACCAGGACCGAGAGCGCGGCGAAGGTGAGGAACAGCCCGTTCCCGGTGACCTGCTCGAAGATCGCCGACCCGCCGCCACCCCCACCGCCCTCGCCGCCCCCGCCGCCCATGGAGCCGCTGAACGTCCGCAGCGTGATCCCGATCAGCGCCGGGATCACGGCGAGCACCGCGAGCATGGCGATGTTCCTCGGCCGCCGGAAGGTCAGGCCGACCTCCGAACCGAGCAGCCGCAGCCACGCCCGGGGCGCACTCACCGCCCGCCCGGCGAGGACCGGACCTCCGGAGGCTCGCCCGCGACCCGCGGGACCCGCCCCCGGCGCGTGGACCGTCCCCGACGCGGAAGCCGTTTCCGGTACGGAAGCCGTCGGCGGCGCGGGGGTCGCCAACGACGCGGAGGCCGTTTCCGGCACAGAGCCCGTTTCCGGCGTGGAAGCCGTTTCCCGCATGAAAGCCGTTTCCGGCGCGGAGCCCGTTTCCGGCCGGGTCGTTCCCGATGCGAAGCCCGCCCCCGTGACGGGCTCCCCACCGGAATCCGCGCGTACGGCACCTGTGGCACGTGCGGCGTTCTCGGTGGACACGGCTTCCTTCCCGCTAACCGTCGACATCGAATCCCTCCCCGGTCAGGCCCACGAACATGTCCTCAAGGCTGGGCCGCTGGACGGCCAGGCCGCGGACGGCGACGCCCGCGGCGACCAGGGCCGCGCACACCCGCTCCGGCACGCCGGTTCCCAGCTCGGCGCTGACGTCGCCCTCGCCGAGGCGGATCTCCGGCAGGCCGAGCCCGGCCAGCACGGCCGCCGCCTCGACCGTGTCGGGGGTCTCCACCCGGATCCTGACCGCCTCCCCCGAGCGCAGCTCGGCGATCGACCCCTGGGCGACGAGCCGCCCGGTCCGCATGACGGCGATGTGGGAGCACATCTGCTCCACCTCGGCCAGCAGGTGGGAGGAGACGAACACCGTCGTCCCCTCGGCGGCGATCTCCCTGACCAGGCCGCGCACCTCGCGGGTGCCCTGGGGGTCCAGGCCGTTGGTCGGCTCGTCGAGGATGAGCAGCTCCCTCGGGCCGAGCAGCGCGGCGGCGATGGCCAGCCGCTGGCGCATGCCGAGCGAGTAGGCCCGGTAGCGCTTGCGCGCCGCGGCGGCCAGGCCCACCCTCTCCAGCGCGTACCCGATCCTGGCCGAGACGGTGCGCGGGTCGGCCGAGGGGTCGGCGGCGTCGTAGCGGCGCAGGTTGGCCTCACCCGACAGGTAGGGGTAGAAGGCGGGCCCCTCGACCAGGGCCCCCACCCTGGGCAGCACCCCGCCCGCCCCTCCGGGCATCGGCGTGCCGAGCAGCCGCCAGTCTCCCGCCGTCGGGGCCACCAGGCCGAGCAGCATGCGGATCGTGGTCGTCTTCCCCGAGCCGTTGGGGCCGAGGAAGCCGAACACCGACCCGCCGGGTACGGCCAGGTCGAGGGCGTCCACGGCCACCTGGCCGCCCTTGAAGCGCTTGGTCAGCCCCTTGGTGACGATGGCGAGCCCCTCTTCGGAGGGGTCCGGTCCCTCGGCGGTCAGCACGGCGCCCCCTCCCGCCGGGCCTTCCCGGACCTCACCGGAGCGGCTCTCCCCGCTCCCGCCGGCCCTCACGTTCTGGACGATCGGCACTTCTCCCCCACTGCTCGTCGGTTCCGGGACGGCCACGCGGCCGTCCCGGTCGGATCTCACGCCCTGAACGTTCACGAGTGCCCACGAACACCCGTGAACGGGTGAACACGCTGGATGTGCTGGTTTTCCGGAGCGGCACGCGAGGCCCGGACGGCGTCCCCGATCCACGCCGCCGGACCCCGCCGCCGGACCCCGCCGGACTCGGCCGGTGGCGGGGGCCGGGAAGGAGCCTGACGCCTCCGGTGCGGGGGCGTCAGGCTTCCGGCGCCGGTCTCACTTCTGTCCGGCCGCCTCGGACAGCTTCTCCGGGGTGACGGCGCCGACCAGCAGGCGGCCGTCGTCGGTCAGCAGCGCGGAGACCAGCTTGGTCTGGACGACCTTGCCGCTGCCCCACGCGCCGCTGATCGGCTTGGCCGACTTCAGCAGGGCGTCGGTGACCGCGCCGGCGTCCTGCCCGGCGGGGCCCTCGCCCTCGGGAGCCGAGGTCAGCTTCTCCAGCTCGGGGGCGGGGAGCACCGCGACCGTGGTCCAGCCCTCGCCGACGGTCCTGGCCTTCTCCCTGATCTCCTCGCCCTCCTTGAGCTTCTCGCCCTGCCGCGCGCCGTCCTCCCCGGTGAGCTCGCCGATCGACGTCTCCTCGACCTTGGCCCCCGCGGGCGGGGTGAAGGTGAAGTTCTCCGCGGCGGGCGGGGAGAACGTGACCGAGGTGAAGCCGACCTCGAAGGCGGGCTCGGCCGCGTTCCTGGCGTACACCTGGACGCGCAGCGGGACGAAGGTCTCCCCGTCCAGCGCGAGCTTGACCTCCCTGACCAGGGACGAGGGGTCCTTGGGCGCGAGGACGAGCTGGTAGGCCGCGCGGTCGGCGACCTTCTCGGTGCTGGTCACGCTGACCGTGGTGTCGGCGCCGATCCGTCCCAGCAGGTCCCGGGCGAGTCGCTGCGGTGTGGTCGCCGTGGGCAGCGCCTCGTGCGCGCCGCCGTTCCAGGCGCCCGGCTTCCGCTCCTTGTGGCCCTCGGCGCTCCCCGCCTTGACGCGGGTGGCCTTGTTGACGTCGCTCTGCCACAGCCACACCTGGTCGCCGTTGACGATCAGGTCGGTCTCGCTCATCCGGCCCGGGAGGGCGAAGCGGACCTTGTCCTCCCCGCCGTACCAGACCTTGAGCTCGTGCGAACCCGACAGCAGGGCGGCGGGCGAGGCTCCGCCCGCGCCCGACAGGCCGGGCAGGCTGGGCAGCCCGAGCGACGCGGTCTGCATGACGGTGCCCGACATGGGCTTCAGCCCGCTCTCGCCGGCCTGGGCGGCGCTCGCCAGCAGCTGCTCGGCGGTGCGCTCGGGCAGTGCGGGATCCCCCTGGACGGCGGCGATGACCGGTCCGGCTCCGATGGCTCCGGCGACCAGCGCGGTCGCGGCGACCGGCACGGCCCACCTCAACGCGCGCCCCCGTCTCGCTTGCTCAGACATCTCATTCCTCCACGGTATGCCGTCGATCCCTGTCATCAGCAGCCTGCGTGACGGGTCCTGTGCCGAAGCTGAGACAGACTGAGAGGGCTCACAGGGTTCTCAGCCGTCTCTCAGGCCGGGTGGTCGAGGATGGGCACGTCCAGGCGGCGGCGGATGATGGAAGGGGCAGCTCATGCGGGTTCTCGTCGTGGAGGACGAGCGGAGGATGGCCGCCGCCCTGCAACGCGGCCTGCAGGCCGAGGGGTTCGCGGTCGACCTCGCGCACGACGGGGAGGACGGCCTGCACCAGGCCAGGCACGGCGAGTACGACATCGTGGTGCTGGACATCATGCTGCCCAAGATCTCCGGCTACAACGTCTGCAAGCAGCTGCGGGCCGAGGAGAACTGGGTGCCGATCCTGATGCTGTCGGCCAAGGACGGCGAGTACGACATGGCCGACGGGCTCGACCTCGGCGCCGACGACTACCTGACCAAGCCGTTCTCGTACGTGGTGCTGGTCGCCAGGCTGAGGGCACTGCTGCGGCGCGGGGCGAACCGGCGCCCGTCCGTGCTGAGGGCCGGGGACCTCGCGCTTGACCCGGCGCGGCGGCGGGTCACCAGGGGCGAGACGCCGGTGGAGCTGACGCCCAGGGAGTTCGCGCTGCTGGAGTTCCTGATCCGCCACCACGACGAGGTGGTCTCCAAGACGGAGATCCTGGAGCACGTATGGGACACCTTCGACACCGATCCCAACGTGGTCGAGGTGTATGTCGGCTACCTGCGGCGCAAGATCGACGTGCCGTTCTCCCGGAACGCGCTGCAGACGGTACGGGGAGCGGGATACCGGCTGGCCGGCGATGGCGGCTGACCCGTCTCCCCGGGCCCCCCGGAATCCCCGCGACGCCCGCGGCCCCTGGGGCCGCCGCGACCCCCGCGACCGGCCTGCCCCCGAAGCGAGCGCGGGCGCGGGCGCGGGGCACCGTACCGGCGCGGCCTCCCCGGCCGACGCGGTCGCGCACGGGGGAGCGCGCGCGGTCGGCCTGTGGCGGCGCAAGAGCCTGCGATTCCGGCTGACGGCGGTCGCCTCGGCCGTGCTGGCGGTGGCGCTGGTGGTCTCGGCCTACGTGATGATCACTGTGCTCGGCAACGCGCTGCTGGCCACCATCGACGACTCGATCTACCAGCGGGCCAGGGAGACGGTCTCGCTCGCCGACGCCGGGCGGCTGCCCGACGAGATGACCTCGCCGGACGGCACGCTCCTGCAGGTGATCGACGGCAGGGGGCGGATCACCCACACGACCACCGGCACCGACAGGCTGGTGCCGCTGCTGGACGCCGGGGAGCGGGCGGCGGCCGTCGGCAGGGGCGAGGCGCGTTTCCTGGACGGCAAGCCGTACGGCATCCCGCACGTGCTCCGCGTCCGGGTGCTCAGCGCCGACCGGGGGCAGACGGTGATCGCGGCGCGTCCCTTCAGCGAGGTGCAGACCAGCATCTCCACGGCCGGGCACGTACTGGTCGTCGGCACGCCGCTGCTGCTGATCCTGCTCGCGGGGGCCAGCTGGGTGATCATCGGCGGGACCCTGCGGCCGATCGCGGCGCTGCGCCGGGGCGCGGACGAGATCAGCGACACCGCCCGCTCCCGCCGCCTGCCGGTGCCCGAGGCACGCGACGAGGTGCACAGCCTGGCCACGACGCTGAACGCGATGCTGGCCCGGCTGGAGAAGGCCGGCGTCCGGCAGCGGGCCCTGGTCTCGGACGCGGCGCACGAGCTGCGCAGCCCGCTGGCGAGCATCCGGCTCCAGCTGGAGGTGGCGCTCGGCCACCCCGAGGGGCAGGACTGGCGGGAGACGGCCGAGGGCGTGCTGGAGGACACCATGCGCCTGTCCAGGCTGGCCGAGGACCTGCTCTCGCTCGCCCGGCTGGACGAGCGCGGCGGCACGCCCGCGCGGGGGGAGCCGGTGGAGCTGGACCAGCTGGTCGCGCAGACCGTCGAGCGCTACGGCGAGGCCGTCACGGTGCGAATCGCGGGCGAACCGGATTACGGATCGGACCACGGCCTGGACCGCGAACCTGACCACGGGCCGAACCACAAACTTGGCAACGGGCCGAACCACGGGCCGGAGCGCGCGCCCGGTGGCGGGACCGGGCACGAGCCCGGCACGGCCCGCGAACCGGGAAACGGATCGGAGAGCAGGCCGGAGAGCAGGCCGCTCCGGGTCACCGGGGACGCGATGGACCTGAGCCGGGTGCTGGTCAACCTGGTCGACAACGCGCTGCGGCACACCTCCGCCCCCGTGCTCGTCGAGCTGCGGGCCGAGGGGGCCGATGCCGTGCTGACCGTCACCGACGACGGGCCGGGCATCCCCGAGACCGACCGGGAACGGGTGTTCGACCGGTTCACCCGGCTGGACAGCGCGCGCAGCCGTGACGAGGGCGGGGCCGGGCTGGGCCTGGCCATCGTGCGCGAGACGGTCCACGCCCACGGCGGCGCGGTCCACCTGGAGGACGCCTCACCGGGCCTCCGCGCCGTCGTACGACTTCCGCTATCTTGACCGAGGCTTGTGAATCACCTGCTTGGCCCGCGATCGGCCGGAACCTAGCGTCGCATCCATGACCTCCGTCGACGACAGCAGGCGAGAGCTGATCCTGCGGGTCGCCACCAGCCTGTTCGCCGCGCTGGGGTACGACAGCACGTCCACGAGCCAGATCGCCGAGGCCGCCGGACTGAGCGTCGAGGCCCTCGGTGAGGAGTTCGGCTGCAAGCGGGAGCTCTACCTGGAGATCATGGAGCACGCGTACCGCACCGACCGGGCGTCCCTGGACAAGGCGCTGGAGGGGGCGTCCACCGCGACCCCCGAGCAGACGGCGCTGGTGGTTCACCGGATCGTCGACCACTACCTCGACCTGTGTCTCGCCCATCCCGAGTTCCCCTCCCTCTGGATGCACCGGTGGCTCTCGGACGCCAGCGACATCACCGAGCTGGAACGGAGGTACGTCCACCCGCATTTCGCCCGTATCTTCAGCGTGATCGCCCCCACGACGGCCGCCGGGTACGTGGACGCCGACATGCGGTACGTCTTCTGGTCGGTGGTGTGGTGTGTGCACGGCTTCTGCCGGACCGGGGTGCTCGACGAGGAGGGCAACCGTCATGGCGCGGACGACCCCGCCGCGGTGCGGCGGTTCCGCGCCTACCTGCACCAGATGGTCCACCGCGTCGCCGCCCTGCCCGGCTCCCCTCCCCCGCCCTGACCCCCTGCCCCGGGCTTTCCCAGCGCCACCCGGCCCCGCGTCCCGGGTCGCCCCCGTCCCCGCCGCCCGACACCCCCGGGCCGCTCCACACCGCCACACCCCCATAAGGCACGATTTCATGTGATTTCGTGTGATGCTGACATTTCCCCGGCGGCCCCTGCGGGCCGCGTCCTTCCGGCCCGCGCGAGCCGTACCCCCGAGGAGACAGATGAGCCTGCCTGACAAGGGCCGTACCACCGACGAACTGCTGGCCGAGATCGCCCGCCTCAAGCAGGACGACCTGCCCGTGCGCGGCGGCAAGGTGACCGCGTACGTCTACGACACCGGGCGGCCCGAGGTGCACGAGGCCTCCGCCAGGGCCTACTTCGAGATGCTGGAGGTCAACACCCTCGACCCGACGGCCTTCCCCAGCGTGGTGGAGATGGAGAAGCAGGTCGTCGGCGCGGTCGCCGAGCTGCTCGGCGGAGGGTCGGGCATCTTCACCAGCGGCGGCACCGAGTCGATCATGCTGGCGGTGAAGGCCGCGCGGGACTCCCGCGAGACGGCCGGCCGTCCCCGGATGGCGGTGCCGGTGACCGCGCACCCCGCCTTCCACAAGGCCGCGCACTACCTGGGCGTCGTGGTGGACGCCGTACCGGTGGACCCGGTGACGTTCCGGGCCTCCCCCGCGGACGTCGAGGCCGCGATCACCGAGGACACCGTCCTGGTGGTCGCCTCGGCGCCGTCGTACCCGCAGGGCGTGATCGACCCGATCGCCGAGATCGCCGGGATCGCCGCCGCGCGCGGCGTGCTCTGCCACGTGGACGCCTGCGTGGGCGGGTGGCTGCTGCCGTGGCTGCGCGAGGCGGGGGCGGAGATCCCGCCCTTCGACCTGTCGGTTCCCGGGGTCACGTCGCTCTCCTGCGACCTGCACAAGTTCGGGTACGCGCCCAAGGGCGCCTCGGTCGTGCTGTTCGCCGACCCGGCGCTGCGGCGCAAGGCGTACTTCGCCTCGGCGTCGTGGCCCGGCTACACGGTGATCAACGCCACCGTGCAGAGCTCGAAGTCCGCGGGCCCGCTGGGCGGCGCGTGGGCCACCTTCCAGGCCCTGGGCCGTGAGGGCTACCTGGAGCTCGGCCGCACCACCCTGGCGGCGGCCCGCGAGCTCCGCGAGGGCATCGCGAAGATCCCCGGTCTGCGGGTGCTCGGCGACCCGGAGTCGGCGCTGGTCGCCTTCGGCTCCGCGGGGGACGCGGACGGGGTGGACGTTTTCGTGTTGTCGGACGAGGCCAGGAAGCGCGGGTGGTTCCTGCAGCCGCAGCTGTCCTACGCGGGCATCCCGGCCAACATCCACATCACGGTGACCGGGGTGACCCTGCGGGGTGTCGAGGCGATGCTGGAGGTGATCGCGGAGGCCACGGAGGCGGCCCGCGAGCACGGCCCCGCGCGGCTGCCTGAGGGACTGGTGGAGCTGGTGGCGGGCCTGGACCTCGACGCGCTCGACGACGCCGCGTTCGGCGAGCTGGCGGCGGCGGTCGGGGTGGACCTGGGCGGCTCGGGACAGCCGGAGATGGCCGTGGTCAACGCGGTCCTCGACGCCCTCCCCGCCGACCGGCGGGAGGCCATCCTGATCCGCTTCCTTTCCGTTATCTACTCCTGATTCCTTGCGGACAACTCCATAACAAATTGATTTACCTCTGTCACGATATTGCAGTAAATATCGGGCTGACTGACGATGGGGACGCTCCACCGCCGCCCGGTATTCCCGATCGGGATACCGGGCCAACCCCCTCCAGGAGGTCCGCGAACATGAGCAAAGCCCCCGCCCTCCGATTAGCGGGCTTGGTCACCGCCGCACTCCTGCTCGCCCTCGGCTCGGTCACCCCGGCCTCGGCGCTGCAGCACACGGGATCCACCGGTTCCACCGGTTCCATCGTCAACGCGGGCGGCGCGAACGCCCTCCCCGACAGCTACATCGTGGTCCTCAAGGGCCAGTTCAGCCGCGCCGACCGCGAGCGCAGGGCACGCGAGGTCGCCGAGGGCGAGGGCGCGCAGGTCGGCGCCGTCTACCAGCGCGCCATCAACGGATTCGCCGTACGGGCCAGCGAGGAGCAGGCCAGGCGGATCGCCGCGCGCCCCGACGTCGCCTACGTCGAGCAGGACCAGGAGTTCACCCTGATCAACCAGGCCGTCGCCTCGTGGGGCCTGGACCGGGTCGACCAGCGCAACCTGCCGCTCGACGGCAACTACACCGCGCCGAACACCGGTTCCGGCGTGCGGGCCTACATCATCGACACCGGCATCCGGGTCACCCACTCCGACTTCGGCGGGCGGGCGCAGGCCGGGCGCGACGTCTACGACGACGACAACGACGTGGCCGACTGCAACGGCCATGGCACCCACGTCGCGGGAACGGTCGGCGGCGGCCAGTACGGCATCGCCAAGGCCGTCACGCTGGTCGGCGTGCGGGTGTTCGGCTGCGGCAACAGCACCTCCACCTCGATCATCATCGAGGGCGTGGACTGGGTCACCGCCAACGCGGTCAAACCGGCCGTGGCCAACATGAGCCTGGGCGGCGGCGCGAGCACCGCGCTCGACACCGCGGTCTCCAACTCCATCGCCTCCGGCGTCGTCTACGCGCTCGCCGCCGGCAACGAGAGCACCAACGCGTGCACCCGCTCCCCCGCGCGGCTGCCCGCCGCGATCACGGTGGGCGCCACCACCAGCACCGACGCCCGCGCGTCCTACTCCAACTTCGGCACCTGCCTGGACCTGTTCGCCCCCGGCTCGGCCATCACCTCGGCCTGGAACACGAACGACACCGCCGCCAACACGATCAACGGCACCTCGATGGCCTCCCCGCACGTCGCGGGCGCGGCGGCGCTGGTCCTGAGCGGCAGTCCCACCGCCACCCCGGCGCAGGTACGCGACACGATCGTCACCGACGCCACGCCCGGCGTGGTGACCAACCCCGGCACCGGATCGCCGAACCTGCTGCTGTACGTCGCCGGGGGTCCCCCCGGCCCCGAGCCCACCGTGGTCTACTCCGACGACTTCGAGGCCGAGCGCGGCTGGACGGTGAACCCCGGCGGCACCGACACCGCGACGACGGGCCGCTTCGAGCGCGGCGACCCGGGACAGACGTCGAGCGGCGTGGTCACCCAGCCCGGCACCACCCCCAGCGGCACGTACGGGCTGGTCAGCGGCGCGGCGGCCGGGGCGAGCGCGGGCGACGGCGACATCGACGGCGGCGTGACGAGCGCCCAGTCACCGGCGATCACGCTGCCCGCGAGCGGGACGCTCACGCTGTCCTTCTCCTGGTACCTCGGCCACCTGAACAACGCGAGCGGCGCGGACTACGTCCGGGTCCGCGTGGTCGGCACGACCACCACGACCGTGCTGAACCAGACCGGTGCCGCGTCCAACCGCGCCGCCGCCTGGGCCACCGCAACGGCCAACGTCTCCGGTCACGCCGGACAGGTCGTCCGCGTCGTCGTGGACGCGGCCGACGCCTCCGGGGCGAGCCTGGTGGAGGCCGGGATCGACGACGTCAAGATCACCTCACAGTAGACCCTCCAGGCAAGATCACCTCACAGCAGACCTTCCAGTAGACCCTCCAGGAGGGCGCGGCACGCGCCCGCCCCATGACCGGGCCACCCGTCCCCCCAACGGGTGGCCCGGTCCCTTTCCCCGCGAAAACCCGGCTTCCTTGTGAAGACCCAGCCTCCTCGTGAAGGCCCGGCTTCCCCGCGAAGGCCCGGCTTCCCCGCGAAGGCCCGCCCTTCCCCGGACCCGGCCGGTCCTCCCCGGGACGGCGCTCTACGAGAGCCTCACCCCGCCGATCACGGCCACCAGGCGGGGCTCGTCTCCGGCGGCCACCTCCAGCTCGGCCCCGAGCGCGGCCAGGTGCGAGGCGACGGCCGCGGGGTCGGGGTGGAAGGCGGTCAGGGAGGTGAGCTCCACCACGGGCAGGCCGCGCTCGGCGGGGTGCGTCGTGGCCCCCCAGTCGATCAGGAACGGGACCAGCCCGTCGCCGGTGTCCTCGGGCGAGGACGTGAGGCGCCACTCCAGCAGCTCGCCCTCCGGGGTGCGGCGCGACATCGGGTGGACGTCGCCCGGTTCGTACCCGCGCTCGCGGGCCCGCGCGACGGTCGCGTCGAGGTCGGCCGGGTGGATCGCCCAGGTGACCAGGCGCGGGCCGGGCAGCAGGTCGAGGCCGAACGGCCGGGCGAGGCCGGGATCGGGCTGTTCGGGATCCGGGCCGATGATCTCCAGGTACCGGCGCCCGCCCAGGCCCAGCAGGTAGTTGCGGGTGCCCAGCCCCACGTGGCGCCCGCCCTCGACGGGCTCGGCGCCGAGCAGGCCCCCGAGTTCCCGTACGGTCGCGTACAGGTCGGGGGTGGCGTAGACGAGGTGGTCGAGCAGTTCTTCCGGCGTGGCTTGCTGGATGGCTCGCGGGGTGGCTTCCGGCATGGTCGGGCTCCCGTCCGTGTTCGCGGCGGGCGGTGTGGCGCCCGCGGGGGTCGGAGACGTCATCGGCGCAGGCTCGTGACGGTGGCCAGGGCGGCGCGGGCGGACGCGGCGTCGTGGACCCGGAAGACGCGGGCCCCCTGCCAGGCGGAGACCGCCAGCGTGGCCATGGTCCCGGCGTGGCGCTCGTCCACCGGCAGGCCGCCGAGGGTCTCGCCGACGAAGTCCTTGTTGGAGACCGCGACGAGCACCGGCCAGCCGGTGGCGACCATCTCGTCCAGGCGGCGGCTGACCTCCAGGGAGTGCCAGGTGTTCTTGCCGAAGTCGTGCGCCGGGTCGATGAGGATCGACTCCCTGGGCACCCCCGCGGCGACGGCGCGCTCGGCGAGGTCGACGGTGTAGCCGATGACGTCGGCGACCACGTCGGCGTAGGCGATGCGGTGCGGGCGGGTGCGCGGGGTCACGCGGCCGGCGTGCGCGCAGACCAGGCCGATGCCGTGCTTGGCGGCGACCCCGGCCAGCTCGGGGTCGACCCCGCCCCAGGTGTCGTTGAGCAGGTCCGCGCCCGCCTCGGCGACGACCTCGGCGACCTCCGCGCGCCAGGTGTCGACGCTGACGATGAGCCGGGGATGACGGCGCCTGACCTCCGCGACCAGGTCTGCCACCCGGCGGATCTCCTCCGCGGGATCGACCTCGTCGCCGGGCCCCGCCTTGACGCCGCCGATGTCGACGATGTCCGCGCCTCCCGCGACGGCACCGTCCACCGCCTCCAGGGCGGCCGCGAAGCCGTACGTCCTTCCACGGTCGAAGAAGGAGTCGGGGGTGCGGTTGACCACCGCCATGATCGCGAACTCGCCGGGCCGGAACTCACGGCCGCGCAGGCGCAAGATAGTCATCGAGACCGAGCCTATAGCCCGGTGTCGGAGAGGACGGCGCTCCCACCTGCGCCGCCTCTGGGGGAAAACAGACGAGCCTCAGGGCTCCTACGCGGCCGACCCACTTTCGGCCACGGACAGGAACTCCTGGGCGATGGCGGGCAGCCGCCGTCGCGCGTGAACGATGGCGATCACCCGGCGGACCGAGGGATCGAGGGTGCGGACCACGAGCCCGGCGCGGGCGGCCTGCTCGGCCATCCCCCGGTACCAGAGCATCGAGGCCGTACCCGAACGTACGGTGCTCAGCCAGTTGCCGCGCTCGTCGAGCTGCGTCGCCACCACGGGGGCCACACCGTGCTTGGCGAAGAGCGCGTCGAACTCCCGGCGCCGGGAACTGCCCGGAACCGGTAACACCAGCCGCATGCCGTTGAGTCTCCTCATCGGCACCGGGTCCGGCAGGTCCACGCCGGGCGGGGAGATCAGCACGATCTCCTGGCGCTCCAGCGGATGGCTGATCAGATCGGTGGGGACGGGCAGGTCCGTCAGGCCGAGGTCGGCCCGCTGGTCCCTGATGGCGCTCACCACGCCGTCCCGCCCGTCACAGCGGACGATGTGAATGCGCACACCCGGATGTTCTGCGGTGTACGCGGGAAGGAGGCGTCCCGCCAGCCCCGGTTCGAGGCTGGGTATCGAGGCGATGCGGAGCTCCGCCTCGGACGCGTGGCCGTGCGTGGACAGTGACTCGATCTCGCGGACGGCGTCGAGTGCCTCCCGGGCCAGCTTGACCACCCGGCGTCCCTGGGCCGTGACGACCACGCCACGTCCGGAACGTGCGAACAACGTCATCCCGAGCTCTCGTTCCAAATCCCTGATCGCACGGGAAAGGGCAGGTTGTGCGATGTACAGCGACCTGGCCGCGTCGGTCATGGTGCGATGCTCCGCCGTCGCGACCACATAGCGGAGCTGCTGCAGATTCATGATTTGAAGCTAGGTCACAAGCCCTGGATCGGTCCGGCACATCGCGGAGATCACCTTGGATGATTTCGGAATGTAATCGAATGCAGCGACATCCGTGACGGATGATAAATCAGTATGCTTACGCCCCAAATTCGGCAAAAGTCCGGACCTGTAGCTCATATCGGACGCTCGGGTCGACGGGGAGACAGCGTGACAGGCAACGGGCACTATCCTCCACCGCCCCCTCCACCTCAGGAGGGACCGCCTCAGACACCGCCCGGCTGGGCCGCCCAGGGCCACCCCCAACCGCCACCGGGACAGGGATATCCGCACCTGCCCCTGTATCCGGGCCAGGGAGGCCCACCGGCGCCGCCGCCGGGACATCCACCCGCATTACCGGGACAGGGAAACCGTCCAGCGCCGCCGCCGGGGCACGGGAGCCACCCGGCGTCGCCGCCAGGACAGGGATTCCCGCCCGGGTACGGGTACCCGCCCGCACCCTCCAGGCAGCCACCCCCGCCGGGCCAGGGGTACCCACCGCAGGGACCGCCGCAGGGTCCGCCCTACGGACCACCGCACGGCCCGCCTCACGGACCGCCACAGGGACCGCCTCACGGACCGCCGCAGGGCCACCCCCAGCCGCCGCATCCGGGATATCCGCCGCGTTTCCCGCCCCCGCAGATGCCCCCGCAGATGCCCCCGCAGGCGCCTCCGCGGCAGCCACCGCCGGGACAGGGGTACCAGCGGCAGCCGACGCGCCCCGCGGGCCCGGCGCCGTACGGGCATCCGGGTCCGGCGCCGTACGGGCATCCGGGTCCGGCGCCGTACGGGCATCCAGGCTCACCGCCGCCGGACCCCCGGCAGCGGCACGCCCACCCGCCGCCGCAGTGGCAGCCGCAGCGTCCTCGCTCCGGCGGCGCCGGGGCGATCGTCGGCGGGATCCTCGGCGTGTTCGCGCTGGTGTTCGTCGGGCTCGTGGTGCTGGGCGCGGTGGCCAAGAACAGCCGCCGCTCGGACCCGGTCTCGCCGATCGCGATCCTGCCCACCTCACTGGACAGCAGGCCGACGTACAGGCCTACCTCGGAGCCCTCGCGGACCGCGTCCGCCGAGCCGAGCCGGACGACGACCTCCTCCGACATCTCCGAGAACACCATCACGCCACCGGTCAAGGTACGGCTCAACACCACCCTGGAGAACAACACGCTCTACCGGGCCGGGGGGCTTCCCCGGGTGAACTGCCCGGCGGGGTCGGCCAGCATCTACAGCCACAGCCAGCTCAAGGCGCTGATCCTCAAGACGTCCAAGTGCATGGACAGGGGCTGGTCGCAGATCATGCGCAGGCAGGGCATCGAGTGGCGCCCGCCCGGCTACGCCCTCACCCCGACGAAGGGCCGCGGCGCCTGCGGCGACTTCCCCTCGCCGGGCAGCATGGTGCCGTACTACTGCCCGCGCAACACCACCATCTACGCCTCGACCAGGGCGATGGCGCGGGGGGTCGGCAACTCCGGCGGGTACGGCTCCATCACCGAATGGCACGGCGGGGTCATCAGCATGATGGCGCACGAGTACGGGCACCACGTGCAGCACCTGTCGGGACTGTCCGACACCTGGTGGCAGCGGTCGCTGCGTTCGAGCAGCCGCAGCGGGAAGCTCGCGCTGAGCCGCAGGTTCGAGCTCCAGGCGACCTGCTTCGGCGCGATGTTCATGCGCTCGGTCTCGGCCAGCTACCCGGTGACCCCGGCCCGGCGCAACACCCTCTACTACTTCTACTCCCGCGTGGGCGACTGGCCCGGTTATCCCCGCGACCACGGCTCCCCGGCGAACAACAACCGGTGGTTCCGCCAGGGCTACGAGAAGAACAAGGCGTTCCAGTGCAACACCTGGTTGGCGCCGTCCTCCTCGACGTCTTAGCTGACGTCACGACTTAAGGGATCATTCACCACAGATTAGTCATCTGTCTGTCATGTCCAGGTATGGGGACTAGAATCCTGGCAAATTCTGTTCAATCGGGGAACCCTGGCCGTTTTGGCAGGTAGACCGGGGCAAAAGTAGTAGGAAGCGGTGTGACGATGCGCCTTGGGCAAGACTCGGGGGATCTCGCCGGCGACAGTGGGAAACGGCGCCCCCGGCGCCGCAGCGGAGGCCAGGGCGCGAACCGCGGCGGCAAGCAGGGTCCGGCCGAGACGCGAATCCCCCCGGGCCCGCCCGGCACGCCCCAGGCCCAGGGCGCTCCCACCGGCCAGGACGCGCACAACGGGCTCCGGCCGGTCCCCGACCTGGTCCAGGGCGCACCGGACAATCGGGGGACGCCTCCCCCGCAGCCCCGGCCCGGCGCACGGGCCACCGCCGAGGGACAGGAGGCGCGTCCCCTCCAGGACACGCACAACGGGCAGGGGACGAGCCCTTCCGTCGGCGTACTCAACGGACAGGGGGTGAGCCCGTCCCCCGGCGTGCAGAACGGGCAGGGAACGAACCCCCCGCACGGCGTACGCAACGGGCAGGCCACGCACAACGGGCAGGAGCCCCTTCCCGCTCAGGGCGCGGCCGACGGCCGGACCGCCTCCCCCTCGCAGGCCGGAACGGTCACGCGCCCCGGCCAGGAAGCAGGCCAGGGCCCGGGAGCGGGACAGGGTCAGGGAACGGGACACCCTGGAGGACCCGCCGGATCTCCTCCAGGTCCCCCGGGACCTCCCGGACCTCCCGGCCCTCCCGGTCCCCCCGGGTCTCCGGCCTCCGCCGGGAAGCGGCCGAAGTTCGCCAAGCCGCTCACGGTCGGTGCGCTCATCGGCTGGACCGCGCTGTCGGCGATCCTCCCCGGCGCGGCGCACCTGCGCGCGGGACGCCGCCGCACCGGGTACATCCTGCTCACGGTCTTCGTCGCGCTGCTGCTGGCCGCCCTGGTCGGCGGGCTCGTCCTCAGCGGTGAGGGGAACACGGGTTTCCTGGCCCGCGACAGCACCCTGATGGCCGGGGCGGTCCTGGCCGTCGTCGGCGCGGTCGCCTGGTTCCTGCTGGTGCTCTTCTCCTACGTCTCCCTCGGGCCCAACCGGCTCAGCGGCAGGGGACAGATCGTGTCGGGCGTCGCGGTCGGCGTGCTGTGCGTGTCGGTGATGGCGCCGTTCGCGCTGACCGCGAGCACCGTGATGACCGTCAAGGAGGCGGCCAACAGCATCTTCGAGAGCGCCTCGGACAACCCCACGGCCGCCCCCGTCAAGCACGAGGACCCGTGGGGCGGCCGCAAGCGGGTGAACTTCCTGCTCGTCGGCGGCGACGGCGCCGGGAACCGGGAGGGCGTGCGGACCGACAGCATGACGATGGCCAGCGTGCACGTCGCGACCGGCAACACCGCGATGTTCAGCCTCCCCCGCAACCTCCAGCATGTCCGCTTCCCGCCCGGCAGCGCGCTCGGCAAGCGGTTCCCCGACGGCTTCATGCGCGAGCTGCCCAACGGCGGCCTGCTCAACGAGGTCTGGCAGTACGCCGAGGACCACCCCGAGGTGATGCCCGGGGTCAAGAACGGGCAGCGGGGCCCCCGGGCGCTCATGGACGCCATCGGCTACACGCTCAACCTGAAGATCGACTACTACGCCCTGGTGAACATGTTCGGCTTCGCCCACCTGGTGGACGCCATCGGCGGCCTCAGGATCAGGGTGGAGCGGGACATCCCGTGGGGCGGCCTCTACGGCACCGCCGGGACCATCAAGGCCGGATACCGCAAGCTCTCCGGCGAGGAGGCCCTCTGGTACGGGCGCTCCCGCGTCGGCAGCGACGACTTCTCCCGGATGGCCCGCCAGCGCTGCGTCATCGGCGCCTTCGCCCAGCAGGCCACCCCGTCGGTCGTGCTCACCAACTTCGCCAAGATCGCGGGCGTGGCCAAGAAGATGGCCAAGACCGACATCCCCCGCGAGCTGCTGGAGCACATCACCGAGCTGGGGCTGAAGGTCAAGGACGCCAGGATCGTGAGCCTCCAGTTCGTGCCGCCGCAGTTCTACACCGGCTCGCCCGACTGGCAGAAGATCCGTGCCGCGACCGCCAAGACACTTCGCCGGTCACTGCAGCCCGCCCGCCGCCCCCTGGCCGCGACGGCCTCCCCCGGCGCGAGCGGAACGAACGGCACGAACGGCACGAGTGGCGCGACACCCAAGCCCTCGAAGACGGCCGTGGCCGCCGCCCCGAGCCAGACCCCCACCCAGAACGGCGAGGCCGAGTCCCTGGACGAACTCTGCGGATTCTGACCACCCCGCCCTGACCCGCCCCTGACGACCGGCGGCCCGGCCGTCGATGACGGCTCCGCACGCGTGTGGCCCGTCCTCCCCCACGGGAGGACGGGCCACATCGCTTTCCCGGACCGGACCCCTGTCCGGGACCTCAGGGCTCAGCCGACCTTGACCCCACCGGCACCACCGGCACCCCCGGCCACCCCGACCGCCCCGGAGCTCCTGGGCAGCAGGACGAAGGCGCCCAGGTAGACCAGGCCCGCCACGATCAGCAGTCCCTGGTAGCCGACGATCAGCGCCAGGTACTCCAGGCAGCCGCCGACCATCGCGCCCAGCAGGTTGGCGCCGAAGGACACCGTGGCGTCCGCGGAGTCGGCGAAGCGCTTGGCGAACACCACGTTCGCCGCGAAGATCGGCAGGAACGCCACGACCACGGCGGTCACCGCGCGCAGCGGCAGCGGCAGGCTCAGCAGCCAGGAGTCGGGCACCAGCCAGGCCAGGACGAGCCCGGCCAGCAGTACCCCGTACATCACCGGCAGGGACGGCACCCTGAAGCGGCGTGTCACCTCCACCGCGGCGAGCACGGCGACCAGCACCCCGCCGAACACGATCGCGTTCACCACCCAGGTGGTGCCGAACAGCAGCGCGAACCCGGTGACGCTCTTCGTCTCCAGCAGCAGGAACGCCACCCCGAGCAGGAACAGGTCGGCGTACGGGCGCATCCGCCGGTACGGACCGGCGACGGCGCGGACGGCGAGCAGGCTCACGATGAGGATCAGACCGAGGGTGATGAGGTAGATCTGCGGGATCGTCTGGTCCTTCAGGTACAGGAAGGGCCGGTCGTCACTGGCCGGGGGCGGGGTGTCGGCCTTCGCCCCCGCCCACTCCGAGCCGCACCGCTGCGCCTCGGCGGTGAGCCCCGCGGTAATCACCGCCTGCTGGCCAGTCTCGCTCACGATGTCGACGCAGGGCTTGTGGCCGAAGGCGGCCTGCATGGTGGAGCCGAGGCGGTCCACCAGCCAGGTCTCGCGGTAGTAGTTGTACATCGAGAAGGCGCCACCGGGCTTGAGGTGGTCCCTGGCCGCCTCCATCGCCTGCCGGGTGAACAGGTAGCTCTCCAGCCGCAGCGAGCTCGCTCCGGACACCAGGGTGAGCGAGTCGGGCAGCGCGAAGAGGATGAGGTCGTACTTGTCGGAGGTCCGTTCCAGGAAGGCGCGGCCGTCGGTGACGTGGGTGGTGACCCGGGGGTCGCTGTAGGGACTGTCGGGGTGGTAGGAGCGGCCGAGTTCGAGCAGCTTGGGGTCGATCTCCACGGCGTCGACGTGCTTGGCGCCCTTCGACAGCGCGATCGACACGTCGGTGCCGCTGCCCGCGCCCACGATGAGCACGTTGTCCAGCTTGCCGGAGGCCGCGCGCTCGTACGGCAGGGCGTACTGGCGCTCCCACTCCAGGCGGCTCTTGGCCGGGGTGGCCTGCTGGTGCGGGATGCCGTTGACGTCGATGTTCATCAGCGGCACGTCGTTCCAGTAGCCGCGCACGTAGGTCACCTTGTAGTACGGCGACCACAGCGCCCCGGCCGTCAGCGTCTCCGTCGCGAGGACGCCGACGACGATCAGCGACGGCACGAGCAGCGCCGCGCGGGCCCAGACCTTGCGGGGCCACAGCAGCACCGCGTAGGCGATCGCGGCGATCGTGCCCCACACCACCGGGGGCGCGCTGAGGAACGACAGCGCGGTGAACAGCGCGATGCCGCTGAGACTGCCGATCAGGTCGTAGCGGTAGGCCTCCAGCCGTTCGAGCTCGGGGAAGCACCGCCCGACCAGCTCGGCCGGGCCCATCAGCACGATCGCCGCCGCGGCGAAGATCACCGGCAGGATGAGCCAGGGGGGCGGCCCGCTGGCGCTCAGGCTCGTCCAGTACAGGACACCCTCGGTCTGGCGGTCCACCGTGACCGGGAAGAGCCACACGACCAGGACCAGGACGGCCAGCACGATCGGCGAGTAGTACGGCTGCCGGGTGCTGCGTCCCACCCGCAGGAAGCCGAGTCCGATGCCGAGGAAGGACCCCAGCAGGACGAAGTTGGTGAAGTAACTCAGATGGACGATGTTCGACCCGGTCCACCGGATCAGGGCCAGTTCCAGGAAGAGCATGAAACCACTGGCCACTATCAGCCGGGGCCGCGTGCTCAGCCAGTGGGTGTGCCGGTCATCGGGGCTGGGGGGTGGAGTCGTCTCCGCCTCTGCGGTCATGACGCCCCACGCTAGTGATCGGCACCCGCGCAGGGAAGGAAATCCGCGCCCATCGTTTGTAATGGTTCGTCCTATGAGTCCAGATAGGGAGCGGTTTCAACGGCTGGACGCGACCGAGGCGGATGAAGGAACGTGGTGATCCCCGATCCCCTCGAGCCACGGTGGTGCACATGCGGGTCCTGCTCCAGCTCCGTCCCTCTCCCGACGTCGTCGCGGCCGTGGCCGACCCCACGGTGAGCACCCCGGCGGCCGACGTCGCCGACGCGCTGCCCGGGGTCGTCGTCGACCCCTCCTTCGCCCCGGTCCTCACGCCCCGGCCCGTTCCCGAGGCCGGGGGCGACCCCCTCTCGCTCAACCAGCCGCTGACGTTCTCCTTCGCCGCGGACCAGGCCTCCGTGCTGGTCCGCGGGGAGATCTCCGACGACGAGATCTCCACCCGCGTCGCCCTGCTGCCCTCGTTCCGCCCGGACGTCGTGGGGGTCTTCGCCGACCCGGTGATACAGCGCGGCCTCACCTGCGGCGGAACGCCCCCGGTGGGCGACTGGCACGACGTGGAGCGGCTGCTGAACGTCGCCGAGCTGGCCCGCGAGGGTCTCGACGGCTCGGGCGTCGCGCTCGCGGTGCTCGACACCGGCATCAACGCCGCCCATGTGGCCCGGCGCCTCGACCGCCCCGTGGCCCTCGACGCCCAGCACAGCTGGAAGCCGTCGGGGGTACGGGGCGAGGCGGGCGAGTTCCCCGTCGACCACGGCAGCATGTGCGCCTTCGACGCGCTCATCGCCGCGCCGAACGCGTCGCTGATCGACGTGCCCGTGCTGCTGTCCCGGCGCCCTGGCGGCAGCGCGCTGGACGGCCTGCTGTCGGACGCGGTGGCGGCCTTCGCCCACCTGCGCACCGTCCTGGAGGCCCAGCCCGCCGCCTCGCGCTCCCTGGTCGTCAGCAACAGCTGGGGCTCCTTCTCCCCCGCCTGGGACTTCCCCGCGGGCCACCCCGGCAACTACTCCGACAACCCCGCCCACCCGTTCAACCTCATCGTCGCCAGCCTGGAGCGGGCGGGCGCCGACGTGCTGTTCGCCGCGGGCAACTGCGGGCGCGACTGCCCCGACGGCCGGTGCGCCTACCCCGGCCGGCCGATCACCGGCGCCAACTCCCATCCGCGCGTCCTGTCGGTCGGTGGCGTCGACGTCCGGGGCGAGCGGGTCGGCTACTCCTCGCAGGGGCCGGGCCGCCTCACCGCCCGCAAGCCCGACCTGTGCGCCTACACCCACTTCTCCGGCTCGGCGGCCTTCGGCGCCGACGAGGCCGACTCGGGCACCTCGGCCGCGTGCCCCGTCGCCGCCGGGCTGGTCGCGGCCGTGCGCACCGTGTGGCCCTCCTCCCGCCTGTCACCCGCCCAGCTGCGCACCCTGCTCCGGCGCACCGCCGACGACCACGGCGTCATCGGATACGACCACGACTACGGCTACGGCGTCGTCGACACGGCCGGAATGCTCGCCTCGTTGCGCCGCCGCGCCAGGCGCGTAGCGTGAGTGCATGCTCCTGATCACCGTACGGCTCCCGCCCGACGCGACGCTCGCGCAGGCCATGCGGCGCCTGGAGTTACCCGAGGAGGACGTCGACACCGACTACGGCCTGGTGCTCATCGACCCCGACCAGGGCCTGTACGGCCTGCGGGTGAGCGAGACCGCCGCCCGCCGGGTCGCCCCGGCGGGCGAGGGCCCCTACTCCGACCCGAGGATCGAGCCGTACGGCCCCCCGGAGTGAGTTCTTCCGAGCGCTGTCCGGGCTGGAGCCACGGTCAGGCGTTCTCGCGGTTGAGGACGCGGGTTCCCACCGCGACGCGGAGCACCGGCAGGATCGCGGTCACGGCGACGCCGAGGCCGACGGTCCCGTTCGCGTAGTGGCCGTCGAACAGCTCGCGCACGGCCTCCGGCACGTGGCGGAACGGTGTGGCGCGCGAATTTCAGAGCCACCGCAGAAATGGCCCGGCACCTAGGGTGGGCCCATGAGCGAGGGTCCGCGCGAGCGTAAGAAACGGGAGACCAGGCAGCGCATCTCCGACATCGCCACGTGGCTGTTCGTGACGAAGGGCTTCGACAACGTGACGGTGGCCGAGGTCGCCAGGACCGCCGGCGTGTCGGTCAACACGGTCTTCAACTACTTCGGGACCAAGGAGGACCTCCTCTTCGACCGGCAGGAGGAGGTGGAGGACCTGCCGAGCAGGGTCGTCCGGGAGCGGAGGCCCGGCGAGAGCCCGCTGGAGGCGCTGCGCCGCGACTTCCTGGACGCGCTCGACACCCGCCACCACCGCTACGGCTTCCACGAGGGAGGCGACGCCTTCACCCGCATGGTCTCCCGGAGCCCGTCACTCAACGCCCGGCTGCGCGAGATGCGGGAGGGACGGGAGAAGGCCCTGGCCAGGACGCTCGCCGAGGAGGCCGGCGCCGACCCCGGCGACCTCACCCCCGCGCTCGTCGCCGCCCAGGTCAACGCGGTGCTGCACCGGCTGACGACCCACTCCGCCGAGCGCGTGCTGGCGGGCGAGACCCTCGACGCCATCGCCCCCGACCTGCGACGGCACGCCGAGCGGGCCTTCGAGCTGCTGGAATCGGGCATCGGCGCTCACCTCACCCGTTCTCAGCGTCAGGACCTACCCGTCCGGGTCATCCGGCAGCCCTGCCCGCCGGCGGCGGGTGGCGCGACGGGTCCTCCTCGTCCAGCCGTCAGCCCGCCATGAGGTACAGGGGGGCCCAGTGGGACTGCACCGCGCGGAAGTCGGTGAAGAAGACCCGGGTGGAGCAGTCGGTGGACAGGTAGGTGCACGTGGCCGGGCGCTTGGGGTCCCCGCCGATGATCACTCCGGCGGCCAGGACGGAACTGAAGTTGCTTTCGAGCGTGAACACCGGTCCACCGCTGTCCCCGTCACCCGCGGCGAGCTCGCCCTGGCGCTGGTCGCCGACCGACACCGCCCGGGAGACGTGTGTCCTCCAGTCGAGGGTCGAGCCGGTCTTCGAGATCTTGATGTCGCAGTGGACACCGCTCGCCGCGCCGGAGGTGCAGACGAACGTGCCCTTACGCGGCGCGGAGGTGCCCTGGACCGGCTTGGTGAACTCCGACCCGTCACCCACGCCGCCGTCCCACATCCAGCCGGTGATGGACGTGCCCGGGGCCACCGCGATGAGCGAGGTGTCCAACTCGGGGTTGACCGCCTCGACATGGCCGACGAGGACGCTTCCGGTGTACACCCGTTGCCCCACGTAGTCGACGCAGTGCGCCGCACCGAGCAGTTTCTCGGTCTGGGGCCCGCCCGGCCCCTCGGGCAGGGCCACCGCGGTGAAGGCCGCGCTGCAGCCGTTGATCCGGATGCCGCCCTCGAACGGCGAGCCTCCGCCCCTGCGGCCGTCATAGGGCGTGACCGGCTCCTCCACCTCGGTGCGGGTCACGAGCGGCTCGGTCACGGCCCGTGTGACGGGCGTTCCCGGCGTCCGCACGACACCCAGTTCCAGCCCGCTGCCGTCCTCCAGCGGTGTCACCCGGTGGACGTCGCCGCCGGCGCTCAGCCCGTGCTTCCGGATGATCCTGTCCGCCTGCTCCCGCAGCTCCTCGGCGGAGTGCGCCGCCGCGTGCACCTCCACCCGGACGCCCGCCGGCGCCTTCGCCGTCGCGACGTCGACCGCCCGCGGCGCGGCGCCCTTCCAGTACAGGTGGACGACGCCGGCCGGGACGTCCAGAACGACGCCGGCGAACCCGGAGCCGCCGGCCTTGCCGGCCGCCTCCAGTTCGTCGGCCAGGACGAGCATGGGCGCCTGCCGCCGGACCAGGTCGGCGTCGCCGGTCACGGGCGACGCCGACCGGGCCGGTCCGGGATCGGCGAGAGCCGGCGAGAGCGGACCGAGAACCACGGTGGCGGCGGCGAGCAGCGCCACCGTCACGGTTTTCGCGCTCTTGGAGGGGAATGCGCTTTTGGAGGGGAACGTACGACGTGACATCTTTTCACCTGACATCTGATGTGGGCCACATCTCCTGTGGCCTTCGCGGGCGCTCGGGGGCGGGCGCCGTCACCGCGGAGCGATGAGCACTCCGCCGACGCGAGCGATTCACCCCGTGCTGAACCCGCGGCCGTCCGGGACCGTCGCCCGGCTACGACAGATGCTGCGCGCGGACCCTTGTAAGGATCTTGTGAAGCTCTTGTGGGGCCCTTGGGGGCGACTGCCCTCCGGGAGACCGCCCGCCGGGCGCCATGCCGGACGGGAGCCGGTGGTGCCGCCAGGGAAGACAGCCGGTGATCGCGTCGATGCCTCCGTACGGCGAAGATCGAGTGACCGTAATGTCGCGCGATATGCGTAATGGGTCCGGAACTTCACCAGTCCGTTATGATCTTGGCTGTCTCGGCCCCTTCGACCCCCAGGAGCCCCCCGTGCTCTCGCGCGAGCGTCTCCGCGCCCTGCTCGAAACACACCGTTTCCAGCAGTTCATCGTCGCCGTCATCGTGGTCAACGCGGCCACGCTCGGACTGGAGACCTCGGTCACGGTCGTCGAGCGGTACGGCACGCTGCTCACCGCCGTCGACCACCTGGCGCTCTACATCTTCGTCGCCGAGCTGGCCGCCAAGCTCTACGCCTACGGCTGGCGGTTCTTCCGCAACCCGTGGAACCTCTTCGACGCCGCGATCGTGACGATCTCGCTGCTGCCCACGGCGGGCGGGCTCTCGGTGCTGCGGGCGCTGCGGATCCTGCGGGCGCTGCGGCTGATCTCCGTGGTGCCGAGCCTGCGCCGGGTGGTGACCGCGCTGCTCACCGCGATGCCGGGGATGAGCTCGATCGTGCTGCTGCTGGCACTGGTCCTCTACGTGACGGCGGTGATGGGCACGAAGCTCTATCACGTCACCGCCCCGGAGTACTTCGGCGACCTGCCCACCTCGCTGTTCACCCTGTTCCAGATGATGACCGGTGACGCCTGGTCCGACATCACCCGCGAGGTGATGGCCCACCACCCGTCGGCATGGGTGTTCTTCGTGGTGTTCATGCTGGTGTGCACCTTCGTGGTGCTGAACCTGTTCATCGCGGTGGTGGTCAGCGCGATGGAGGAGGAGCACGCCGAGGAGTCCGTGCAGGCGACCGAGCAGCTGGGCAGGGCGGTCCTCAGCGAGCTGGCCACGCTCCGGGCCGAGGTTCGGGAGCTGCGGGACCGGGTCCCGGTGACGCCGAACGGCGCCCCGATCCCGGCCGCGAACGGCGGCCCCGCCATGAACGGCGGCCTCGCCACGGCGGGGAACGGCGGCGGCCCGGCCGCCGGGAAGACGGCCGCGAACGGCGACGCGAGAAAGCCCGCCACCCGGGGGGCAGCGGGCCGGCGCCGCGGATCGGCGTCAGGTCAGCGCGAGTAGAACTCCACCACGAGCTGCTCGTCCACCGGGACCACGATCTGCTCGCGCAGCGGGCGGCTGAACAGGGTGAACTTGAGCTCGGCGTGATTGACGTCGAGGTAGGCGGCGATCCGGTCGTCCGCGTACGTGCCCTCGGACGCGGCGGCGAAGGGCTGCATCCGGCGTGACTTCTCGCGCACCGCGATGACCTGGCCCGGCTTGACCAGGTAGCTGGGGATGTCGACCTTGCGGCCGTCCACGGTGATGTGGCCGTGGGCGACGTACTGGCGGGCCGCGTAGATGGAGGGAGCGAGGCCGGAGCGCAGGACCAGGGAGGCGAGACGCGACTCCAGCAGCACCACCAGCTCCGCGCCCGCACGCCCGGTGCCGCGCAACGCCAGGTCCCAGTAGCGGCGCATCTGCCGCTCGGAGACGTCGTAGTACCAGCGGAGCTTCTGCTTCTCCATCAACCGCAGACCGTAGTCACCGGTCTGCCGCCGGTTGGTCTTACGGCCGTGCTCACCCGGCGGGTAGGGGCGCTCCTCGAAGTAACGGACCGCCTTGCGGGTCAGCGGCACGCCCGCCCTCCGGGACAGACGCACCTTCGGTCCGGTGTAGCGCATGCTCACTCCTTTGTGGTTAGGTCTACCTTAGTTAGGCAAGGCTAATCTTACACAGCAGTATCTCCCGACCTCAAGGAGAGCCGGTCCATGCAGCCCGTCACCGCTCCGCCGATCCCCGAGCGGGTCCGCACCCTCGCCGCCACCGCCGCTCCCACCCACGTGTCCGTCTCCGGAGCCACCGGTCCCGCGACGCCCGCCAAGGGTGGCGTGGACGACGCGGGCCGCCCCGTGCTGCTCGTCCTGCCGGGCGACCCGCTCTATGACGCGCGGGACGAGCCCGTGGTGACCGTGGACCTGACGTCGAACCGCTCGCTGGGAGAGCACGAGCTGTCGCGCGGCCTGCTCAAGGTGCAGGGCTGGGCGCAGGCCGTGCCCGAGGCCGAGGTGAGGAAGACGGCGGTGGCGATCGCCGAGCGCTGCCCCGACGAGGCCCTGTTCGAGGTGCTGGAGGGGACGGACGGCCCCCGGCTGCTCCGCGTCGACGTCGGCAGGGTGATCTATCTCACCGGGCCCGAGTCGGGCGTGCTGGACGCCGAGGAGTATCTCGGCGCCACCCCCGACCCCCTGATGGGCGAGGCCGAGCGCATGCTCCACCACATCAACGACGCCCACCGCAGGCAGCTGGAGACCGCGCTGGGCTCCCTGCTCGCCGCGCCGGTGCCGGAGGCGTGGCTCTGGGAGCTCGACCGCTTCGGGGCGACCGTCCGCTGCGGCGTGGACGACCCGACGCTGATCCGGCTCCCCTGGCCCTCGCCCATCACCGACGCGGAGTCTCTCGAACACGCCGTACGCTGCCTGCTCTGCCATCACTGACGGAGCGACCGCCGGGACCGGGGAGATCGGGGTAGGGAAGAGGGCCTGGAAACGGCTGCCGGAACGATCGGGCAGCAGCCGTTCAACGGCCGGTGGGGCGGCGATTCACCGCGTGGCGCCATTCCCGGCCCGGACGGGAATGGCGCAAGCGGGAAGTGACGCAAGCGGGAAGTGACGCAAGCGGGAAGTGGCGCGGGCGAGAAATGGTGCGGGCCGGAAATGACGCGGGCAGAGAATGGTCCGGGCCGGAAATGACGCCGGGCCATTCCGTAGGAAACCGCCCCGGAAGTGAAATCATTCCCAGGGTGTGATCTTCTCGGGGGAGAATCGCCTCGGGACCGGAATGTCAGCCCTCGGACACCACCTCGCTGGTGTTCCGGATGACCTGGTCGACGAAACCGTAGTCCCTGGCCTCGGTGGCGGTGAACCAGCGGTCGCGATCCCAGTCGTCCTCGATCCGCTCCAGCGGCTGGCCGGTGTGGAAGGCGATCCGCTCGCGCATCGTCTGCTTGGTGTAGAGCATCTGCTCGGCCTGGATCGCGATGTCGGCGGCGGTGCCGCCGAGCCCGCCCGAGGGCTGGTGCATGATCACCCTGGCGTGCGGCAGGATGTAGCGCTTGCCCGGAGCGCCCGAGCAGAGCAGGAACTGCCCCATCGAGCCCGCGATGCCCATGGCCACGGTGGCGACGTCGTTGGGGATGTACTGCATCACGTCGTAGATGGCCATTCCGGCCGACACCGAGCCGCCGGGTGAGTTGATGTAGAGCCAGATGTCGCGCCGGTCGTCGTCGGCGGAGAGCAGGAGCAACTCACCACAGATCCGGTTGGCGACCTCGTCGTTCACCTCGCTGCCGAGCACGACGATCCGCTTGCGCAGCAGCCGCTGGTACAGCTGGTCTTCGGGGACGATCCGGGGACCGCTCATGTCTTCCACCTACTCCGAACCCGGGGGGTGTGAACAACGGACACTCGTGACCATAGTCCCGCCGGGGACCGTGCTTTCCGTTCGTTCGCTGTCAGCGCTTTTCGCTGAAAGCGCAGCATCCGTCATTCTGTTTTCCCGCCGGACCCGGCCGATCCAATGCCCTCGGCCGACCCGATGCCCTCACCCACGCCAATGTCCTTGCCCGCGTCAATGTCCTCGATCGCGCCGATACTTTCGGCCGCGCCGATGTCCCGGTCGTTCCGGGGCCGTCCCGGCCGTCCCGGCCGTTCCGCACTCCCGGGCACCCTTGGCGACCGGCCGATGCCGGATCGGGCCGGCCCAGACATCGGGGAGGGGCATGTTTACCCCCTCCTCTGCGGGAGAGGGGATATCACTGCGTGGACAAGAATCCACAAACGGGAGGAATCACATCATGGGTGCCGACGACAAGATTGCCAACAAGGCCGAAGAGCTCGGAGGCAAGGTCAAGGAGGGCGCGGGACGCGCCACCGGCAACGAGCGGCTTGAGGCCGAGGGCAGGACCGACCAGGCCGACAGCCACCTCAAGCAGGCCGGGGAGAAGCTGAAGGACGGCGTCGACAAGGTCAAGGACGCTTTCAAGAGCTGACTCGCGACCATGTGGCGGGGGTCCCGGTTCTCCGGGACCCCCGCCGCGTTCAGGGGAAGCGCGCCGGTCGCTGCACGAGCGGAAGGGCTCCCCCGGAGACCGGGAGGCGGTCTCCGGGGGAGCCCTTCGCGAAGGTGGGCATCGAGGAGGGCGGATCAGGGGAGGACGACCCTCACGGCAGCCGCCTCAGGAAGCCTTGAGGAAGCCCTCAGGAAGCGGGACCGACCTCCGGCTCCGGCGTTCCGTTGCCGGACGTGCCCTTCTCGCTCTCCTCGACGTCCTCAGCACCGTCCCCGGCCCCGGCCTCTGCTTCGGCCTCCTCCTCGGCGTGGCCCGCGCCCTCGGGGCTCTCCTCTTCCGGGGTGCGGCGCGCGTCGTCGGGGTCCGCCAGCAGCGGTCGTTCGGGGAAGGTCGTGTCCGACCCCGAACGCTCCGCCACGACCCGGGTCTCGCCGTCGACGCCTCGCGGGCCGGCGGGCGGCGGATCCTTCTCGGGGGTGTCGCGCTCGGTCCTGTCTTCGCTCACCTCAGGAGTGTCGTTCATGCCGGTCCCCTCCCCTGTGAAAGCCCGAATATGTCGCCGGCAGGCATGGGGACGGTCACCCGGGTAGGGAAACCCTCGACGAAGGGAGCGAGCTCATGACGGTCACCCGGTTTCAGGATCTGCCACTGGCCGACCACGACAGGGCCTGGGACGGCGAGGCGGCGGAGAAGCGCGTCCGCTCGTGGTCGGGCTCCGAGGAGGAGCCCAACGCCCGGTACAGGGAGGCTCATGTCTGGTACGACGGCGACGAGCCGGAGAACTTCGGGAGCTACAAGCTTCCCATCGCCGACGTGATCGGCGGCAGGCTCAAGGTGGTGCCACACGCCGTGCGGGCCGCGGGAGGGATCATGCAGGGGGCCAGGGGCGGGGTCAAGGTGCCCGAGGAGGACCTCGGCCGGATCAAGGCCCACCTGGCCAAGTACTACGCCAAGATGGGCGAGACCGCCCCCTGGGAGTCCTGACCTGATGACGCGTTTCGCGTTCGGTTTCGACCCGGCCTGGCGGATACCGCTGCTGCTGTTCGGGGTGACGCCCGGCAGGGCCTTCGCCGAGGTGCGCGAGGGCGAGCTCTCGGTCCGCTTCGGCTTCTGGTCACTGCGCACGCCCCTGTCCAACATCGCGGGCACCACCGTGACCGGCCCGTACTCACCGTGGAAGGTCATCGGGCCGCACCTTTCGCTGGCCGACCGCGGGGTGACGTTCGGCACCAACGCCGGGCGGGGCGTGTGCGTCCGGTTCCGCACCCCGGTGCCCGCGCTGGCACCCGGCGGTTTCCTGACCCATCCGGGCGCAACCCTGACGGTCTCCGACACCGAAGGACTGGTGGAGGCCCTCGAACAGTCACGTCGGACGTGAGCTGGACACATGACAGAGGAGCATCCGGGTAAAGGACGCGTTCCAACCAAGGAGGAGAACATGACGGCCGAAGGACAGATGCCGGAGGAGACTTCGGCGAGCGGGAAGCCCATGGTCGCGGCCACCCCGCGCGACGTCGTCCACATCCGCCTGGGCTCGTTCGCCCTGATAGCGGTGATCGGCCTCGGAGTGCTCGGGGTCGTGGCCGGGATCACCTGGCTCACCGTCGCGATGGCCGTGCTGGCCGTGATCGCGATCGCGGACATCGTCCTGGCGATGCGCCGGCAGTCGCGTACCCCTCCGGGCAGGACGACGGAAGCGGGCTGAGCCGCCGCGAGCGGCTCCCGGGACGCGCCCGCCGCGCGTCCTCCCCGGCCCGGACGAGCCCGGACGCCTCCCGCCCCCCGCGCGTCCATCGCGCGGGGCGGGAGCGGGCCACCTCACCGGCGACGCCCCCGTACGACGGGGGGCGTACGCGAGAAGCCATCCGGTGGAGGACGGCCCGGTGGACGTTCCCGGCCAGAGTGGAGTGGACATCACGACGATCCCGTCCCGCTCCCGCCGGGCCGCCTCGCCGGTCCTTCCCCTTCCAGGCCACCTGACGGCCCGCGCGGCATGGGCCGGTACGCGGTGCGGCACGTGCCCGGAAGGCGCCCATGCCCCCGACCGCCCCCTCCGAAGACCGCGGCGCGCGGCGTGTAGCCCGCCGCCCCGCGCCGGTCATGTCACCTCCGGTCCGCAGGACCGTCCTCACCCTGCACGTGGTGATCTCGGTCGGCTGGCTCGGGCTCGACCTGGGGCTGCTCGGTCTCGGGGTCACCGCCCTGACGACCGGGGATCCGGAGATGCTGCGGGCCTCCTACCTGGCCATGAACGTCCTCGGTGACACTCTGATCGTCCCGGTGAGCCTCGGCGCGCTGCTGACCGGCGTGCTGCTCTGCCTGGGCACCCCATGGGGATTCGCCAGGTACCACTGGGTGCTGGTCAAGCTGGTGACCACGCTGGTCGCGGCCACCGCGTCCGTGTTCGCGCTGCGCTCCCACATCGGGACGGCCGCCGCCTCGGTCTCCCGGGCCCTTCCCGCGGAACTGCTCTCCCTGGATCTCGGCGGCGTGGACCGCGTCCTGGTCATCGCGCCGAGCGTCGCCCTGGCCCTCTACGCGCTCAACGTGGCGCTCTCGGTCTTCAAACCGTTCGGCCGGACGGCGTACGGACGGCGACGAGCGGCCCGGCCCGATCGGGTGGCCGGACCGTGACGGGAGGCGGGCCGTGACGGGAGGCGGGCCGTGACGGGAGGCGGCGACGCCACCCTCACCGTGAGCGTGAACGGCGCCGGACACGGATCGACCGCGCCCGGCGCCGTTCACGCTCGGCTATTACAGTTTTGCGCCGTTTATCGGCTTACCAGTAGCTGTAAACAACCGGGCGGTAGAAAGGCCGGATCCCGAAAGGAACGACGGTGTTGTAGACACCGAAAGGCGCATACCGGGGGTAGAAGCCGAAGGGGTTGAAGGGATCGAAGCTGCTGCCACCGGTGGTCGCCGGGAGTGCCGACAGGGAGGCGACCTGCTGGGGCGCCGCGCTTGCGCCGGCGGGCTGAGCCGCCACCGTCAGGCCGACGACCAGGCTGGATGCCACCAAGGTGCCGGCGGCGAGAGCATGCTTGAACATGAAAAATCACTCCGTGTCTGATGGTTGAACCCGGCATGCCGCCAGGACTTACAGGGCGTCGAGCAGATTTCCAGGAAATATGCCGAATCGACGTCACGTAAGACGCTAGTTCAGAGCCATAAGGACTTTCACCCCAGAAAGGACAAAGCCTTGGTCGGGGATTGTCGCCGGAGAGACCGGGGAGGAAAGGCGGAGGTTACACCGGAGTGAGGATCACGAACCCGACCGCACCGGGGATTCGCGCCCTGGCTGTCATGCCGTCCCGCGTCCCGGCCGTCCACCCGTCCGGCGCACCGACCGTCACGCCCTCCCGCGTCCCGGCTGTCATGCCGTCCCGCGTCCCGACCGTCACGCCCTCCCGCGTCCCGGCTGTCATGCCGTCCCGCGTCCCGGCTGCCGGCCTGTCCGGCGCACCGGCAACCGGAACCGGCCGGTCCACCCCAGCCGGTCCAGCAGGTAGGCCACGCCGCGCGCGGTGTAGGAGACCTGGAACCTCTCCGCGATCAGCGCGGCGACGCGCTCGGCGGTCCAGCGGCCGTCGTCCCAGCCGTGGGCGGCGGCGCCCTCCTCCAGGGCCGCCTCCAGTCGCGCCAGCTGCTCGTCGGTGAGCTTGCGGCCACTGTGCGCGCCCTTGGAGACCAGTGCCGCCCTGCCGCCCCGCCGCCAGAGCGCGTACCACTCGTAGGCGGACTTCCGGGTGATTCCCAGCAGCCGGGCCACCCGCGGCGGCGCGATCTCCCCGGCGAACATGTCCGCGGCCTGGAACCGCACCCTTTCGCGCCTGGCCCGCTCCTCCGCGGACAGCCCACCACCCCTGTCTGAATATCTCATACTTTAAGGCTCTCACCTGGGCAAATAGGATCTAACAGGCACCCACTCCGTGTCACCCCGGCGGTTCCCGGCCGCGCGATCAGTGGGACGCGCCCAAGGCGGTCGGCAGGCTCAGCAGGCTCACGAAGAGGATTGGGCGTTCAGGAACTCGTCCAGGACGAGGGTGGCGGCCCCGTGGGCCACGGCGTCGGGGCCCAGGCGGCCCAGGACGATGGAGGTCGCCGCGTACGGCCGGGGCAGGGAGTTCTCCGCCGAGGCGGCGCGGATGTCGTCGAGCAGGTGCCTGCCGAGCAGGAGCCCGAGCCAGCCGCCGATGACGATCCGCTCGGGGTTGATGAGGTTGATCAGGTTGGACAGGCCGACGCCCAGGTAGGTGACGGTCTCGGAGATCACCGGCGACCCGGACTCCACCAGGGCGGACAGCTCGGCCTGCCAGTCGGCCGTCCGCGTGGGCACCCCGGCGCGGTCGAGGATGCCCTCGGCCCCGATGTAGGCCTCCAGGCAGCCGCGCCCGCCGCACCGGCAGGTCCGGCCGTTCACCACTATCTTGGTGTGGCCCCACTCTCCCGCGCTGCTGCTCACGCCGCGGAAGGTCATGCTGTCGGAGACGATGGCGGCCCCGACCCCGGAGCCGATCAACACGATCACCGCGTCACCGGACCCGCGTCCGGCGCCGCCGCCCTCGCTTTCCGGCCCAACCGAGCGGGCCATGCCGTCCGGACCGGCCAGACCCGCCGGACGGGCCGAACCACCCGGACCCGCCGGGCCACCCGGACCACCCGGAACGAACGAGGTACCGGCGACGCCGGAGCCGTACCCCGGACCGCCGATCCCGCGCGCCGTGCCGTCACGCACCTGCTCGCCGCCCCCGCCACCGCCTCGGCGGGGGTCGGGCCACAGCTCGGCGCGGCCCAGCGCCCTGGTGCCGTTCTCGACGAAGAACGGGAGCGTGGTGCCCGCGCGTAGGAGCGCTCCCATGGGGACGCCGTCCCAGCCGAACGTCCTGGTGTGGATGAGCGCGTCGGGGCCGCCCTCGACGATGCCCGGGACACCCACACCCACCCCGAGTGCCCGGCCCGCCGGGACGCCCGCGTCGCCGAGGACGACCTCGACCCCGGCGAGGATGTGGCGCACCACGAGCTCGATCTGGTGCCTGGCGGGACGCAGGGCGTACTCGACCCTCGCCCTCTCGTTCATCTCCAGGTCGAACAGCTCGACGCGCACGTGGGTCTCGGCGACGTCGACGCCGACCACGTGGCCGTACACGGGGTTGACGCGGAGGATGGCGCGGGGGCGGCCGCCGTCGGACTCGGTCTGGCCCGCCTCGACGACGATGTTCTCGGCGAGGAGGTCGCCCGTCATGCTGCTCACCGTGGCGGCGCTGAGGCCGGTGAGCCTGGTCAGCTCGTTGCGGGTCACGGGGCCGCTGAAGTAGAGGGTCCGCAGCAGCATGGCCCGGTTGCCCTTGCGCACGTCGCGGACCGTCCTGCGCTCGGGCCTCACGATGGCCCACCTCCCCATGTCACGGCACATGGTAATCGGGAAAAGGACGATCTACGTCCGGCCCCCGACCCTCCGGACACCCCCGTCTCACGGGCGGCCCGCGCCCGTCTCACCTCCGTGTTACCAAAGCGTTTCTTAAGGGGACTGAACTTTTTTCACATCTTACATTATCGTCCGTTGCACCCCCCATCAGGAGGAAGAAATGATCAGGAGAGTCACAGGGGCTGCGGCCGGTATGGCACTGCTCGCCGGACTCGTCGCCTGCGGCGGCGACAACGGGACGGCCTCGGAGGCCACGACACTGACCTACTGGATGTTCCAGGACCGCACCCCGCAGGCGGGGGAGGTCGTCGAGAAGCTGCGTACCGACTTCGAGAAGGCCAACAACGTCACCGTCAAGATCGTCAAGATCCCCAAGGACGACTACAACACCAAGCTGGGCAGCGCCGTCGCCGCCGGGACCGTCCCCGACGTCGGCATCCTGGACCAGCCGCTGGTCGCCAGGTACGCCCTGGACGGCACCATCAAGGAGGTGCCCGCCGGAACGGTCGACGAGAAGATCTTCTACGAGGGCGCCCTCAACACCAACAAGGTGAACGACAAGCTCTACGGGCTGCCGCTCGACCACACCGCGGTGGCGCTCTTCTACAACAAGAAGCTGGTGCCGACGCCTCCCAAGACCTGGGACGAGCTCAAGGCGACGGCCGCGAAGATCCACCAGGCCGACCCGAAGATCGCGGGCATGGTGGTGCCGAAGGGTGACGGCTACGGCGGCTGGATGTGGCCGGGCTTCCTCGGCGCCGCCGGAGGCTCCCTCGTCGACGAGAAGAACAAGAAGATCCTGTTCGACCAGCAGCCCGGAGTCGACGCGCTCCAGCTCTGGGTCGACCTCCTGCCCTCGTCGCCCCGGCAGATCACCGACTCGGACAAGCCCTTCGAGAACGGCCTCGCCGGAATGATGATCTCCGGCCCGTGGGACGTGGCCACCATCAAGGCGGACTTCCCCGACCTGGAGTTCACCACCGCCCCGCTGCCGTACAAGACCGAGCCCTCCGGCAACATCGGCGGCGAGAACGCGGTCGTCTTCAGCAAGGGCAAGAACGCCGAGCTGGCGTGGAAGTGGCTCACCTTCCTGACGAACGCCCAGAACAACACCACGCTGGCGCAGGCGCTGGGTGGCTTCCCGACCAACATCGAGGCCGCCGAGCGCGACGCCGCCACGTTCGGGCCCGACCAGGCGGCGTTCCTGGAGCAGCTCAAGGTCGCCCAGGCCAGGCCCGCCCTGCCGGAGTGGATCCAGATCAACGACGAGATCATCGCACCCGCCATCGAGGCGGCGCTGAGCGGCAAGGTCACCTCCCAGCAGGCGCTGACCGAGGCCGCGGACAAGACGCGCGCGCTGCTCAAGTGGAACGGCTAACGCGAAAGCGAGGCAAACGTGGCATCTCCGGTGCTGGCTGACAAGCCCGCCGTGACGCCTCCTCCCGGGCGGCGGCGCCGTCGCCCGGGGTTCGGGCGACGCGACCACGTCATCGGGTGGCTGCTGATCGCCCCCGCGGTGATCTACTTCGTCATCTTCCTGCTCTATCCCGCACTGGCCGCCCTCTACTACAGCTTCACCGACTGGAACCTGCGGACGGCGCCGAACTGGGTCGGCCTGGCCAACTACACCGACCTGCTGTTCGACGACGTGAAGTACCCGCACTTCTGGAAGTCGGTCCAGGTCACCCTGCAGTACACGCTGATCGCCGTACCGCTGACGCTGGGTACCGCGCTCGTGCAGGCGCTGCTGATCAACGCGATCCGCCGGGGTTCCAACATGTTCCGGCTGCTGCTGTTCCTGCCGGTCGTGACCGCCGAGGCGGCCGTGGGCGCCATCTGGCGCTGGCTCTACGACCCGCAGTACGGCCTGGTCAACACCATGATCGGCCTGGTCGGCATCCCGCCGCAGAACTGGCTCAACACCCCCGACCTGGTCATCCCCGCGCTGTCGTTCATCGCCGCCTGGCAGTGCGGAATCTCGATGATCATCTATCTCGCCGGGTTGAAGGGCATCCCCGACTCGATCCGCGAGGCCGCGATCATCGACGGCGCGGGGCCCGTCCAGCGGTTCTGGAAGATCGTCGTGCCGATGCTGCGGCCCACCACCTTCTACCTGCTGGTCACCGGCGTGATCGCGGCGCTCCAGGTCTTCGGCCTGGTGTACGTGATCTTCTCGGGCGGCGGCGGCAGGAGCGTCACCGGCGGCCCCGAGCAGTCGGGCCTGACCTACGTCCTGCACCTGTACCTGTTCGCGTTCCGCTACGACGCGATGGGCGCGGCCTGCGCGATGTCGTTCATCCTGTTCGTCTTCATCATGATCATTACTGCGTTGCAGTTCAAGTTCGTCAAGCAGGAGGCGTCGTGAAGGCCGCGAGGAAAGTACGGCTCGCGCCCATCTACATCGCGCTGGTGCTGCTGGCCCTGGTGTCGGTCGTCCCGTTCCTGTGGATGCTGGCGACCTCGTTCAAGCACGGCTCGGACGTCTACACCAAGGTGCCCAGCCTGCTGCCGCTCGACCGCAAGACCGGCGAGTTCTCCCCCACCCTGGAGAACTACGAGCACGTCCTGCAGGTCAGCGGGCTGGGCCAGGCGTTTATCAACAGCGTCTGGGTCTGCCTGATCCTGGTTCCGGCCAAGCTCCTCGTGGACGCGCTGGCCGCCTACGCCTTCGCCAGGATCCCCTTCCCCGGCCGGGACAAGCTGTTCGTCGTCCTGCTCGCGGGCATGATGGTCCCCACGATCACGCTGCTGGTGCCGCGCATCCACGTCACCCAGGCACTCGGCATGTTCGACTCCGGGTGGGGCCTGATCCTGCCCAACATCGCCTCGGTGCTGGACATCTTCCTGCTGCGCCAGTTCTTCATGTCGCTGCCCACCGAGCTGGAGGAGGCGGCGCGCATCGACGGCGCGGGACGGATGCAGATCTTCTGGCGCATCATCATCCCGCTGTCGAAGCCGGTGCTGGCGGTCGTGACGATCACCAGCTTCATCTTCCACTGGAACGACCTGGTCTGGCCGCTGGTGGTGCTCAACGACCCCGAGCTCTACACGCTGCCGCTGGCCCTGCAGCAGCTGGCCAGCAGCGAGTCCGGGCGGGCGTACTACATCATGGCGGGCGCGGCCCTCGCGGTCATCCCGGTCATCATCGTCCTGCTGATCTTCCAGCGCCGCATCATGCAGGGGATCGCGTTCACCGGGCTCAAGAGTTGACCTCTTCGCCGGGTGCGGGCGGGGCGCCGTACGACAGTGAGGACTCACCGGGTGCGGGCGGGGCGGTGCGTGGCCGCGAGGACATGCGCCGGCTCGTGACCGAGCTGGCCGAGCCGCTGGTCCCCCGCTTCAGCCCGGGGCGCGCGCGCCTGCGGCTCGGGACCAACGCGGCCCTGTACGGCGACGAGGCCGCCGAGCTGGAGGCGTTCGCCCGCCCGCTGTGGGGGCTGGCGCCGCTGGCGGCCGGAGGGGGGTCCTTCGGGCACTGGGAGCTGTGGCGGCGAGGGCTCGCCGCGGGGACCGACCCCGGGCACGCGGAGTTCTGGGGGGCGGCGACCGACGTCGACCAGCGGCTGGTGGAGACCGCCGCGATCGGCCTGGCGCTCGCCCTCGCCCCCGAGGCCGTGTGGGACCCGCTGAGCGGCGCGGAGCGGGACAACCTCGCCGCCTGGCTGCTCCAGGCGATGACCCGCGAGACCGCCGACAACAACTGGCGGTTCTTCCCCGTGCTGGTGGGGCTGGGGCTGGACCGGGTCGGGGTGCGCTTCGACCCCGCGCCCAACCTCGCCCGGCTGGAGCGCCTGGAGTCCTTCGCCCTGGGGCGCGGCTGGTACAGCGACGGCCCCACCGCGCAGCGCGACTACTACGTCCCCTTCGCGATGCACTTCTACGGCCTGGTCTACGCCGCCCTGGCCGGGGAGCGCGACCCCGGTCGGGCCGAGCGCCTGCGCGGGCGGGCGGCGGCGTTCGCGCTCGACTTCCAGCACTGGTTCACCTCCGACGGGGCCGCCGTGCCCTTCGGCCGGAGCCTGACCTACCGCTTCGCCCAGGGGGCCTTCTGGGGCGCCCTGGGCTTCGCGGGGGTCGAGGCCCTGCCGTGGGGTGAGGTGCGGGGCCACCTGGCGCGGCACCTGCGCTGGTGGCTGCGGCGGCCGCTCCGCGACTCCTCGGGCCTGCTCACCCTGGGGTACGGCTACGCCCAGCCCGCCCTCGCCGAGCAGTACAACGCCCCCGGCTCCCCGTACTGGGCGATGAAGGCGTTCCTGCCGCTCGCGCTCGCCGACGGCCACCCCTTCTGGGCGGCGGCCGAGGAGCCCGCGCGGGAGCTCCCCGAAACCAGCGTCCAGCCCGAGGCCGGTGTCGCGCTGATGCGGTGCGAGGAGGGCCGGCAGGTCGTCATGCTGAGCGCGGGGCAGCACAACACGTGGGTACGGCACGGCGCGGCGAAGTACGCCAAGTTCGCCTACTCGACGTCCTTCGGGTTCAGCGTGCCCGCCGGGTCGTGGGGCCTGGAGCAGGGCGCCTTCGACAGCACCCTGGCCCTGAGCGACGACGGGACGCACTGGCGGCCCTGCGAGGCGCCCGAGGACTTCTCCGAGCGTGGCGGCCTGCTGCACGCCCGGTGGACGCCGTGGCCGGACGTGGAGGTCGACACCTGGCTGCTCGCCCGCTCCCCCTGGCACGTGCGCGTGCACCGGGTACGGTCGGGGCGGCGGCTGCTGTCGGCCGAGGGGGCGTTCGCGGTCGACCGCGACCCGGTCGCGCACCGCGTCGCCGAGGGTCCGGGACACGCCCGCCTCGACTCCCCCGCCGGGCTGTGCGTGATCGAGGACCTCGGCTCGGCGCGGGCCGGTGAACTGGTCCGTCCCCTGCCCGGGACGAACGTCGTCGTGCCGCGTACGGTCATCCCCACGCTGCGCGGCGAGCACGAGCCGGGCGAGCACTGGCTGGCCTGCGCGGTCCTCGGCCTCTCGGGTTCCGGGCTGCCCGGCTCGGGTTCGCGCGGTTCCGGGCTGTCTGATTCTGGTTCGTCTGGTTCCGGTTCGCAGGGTTCGGATCCGCAGGGTTCCGACCTGTCCGGTTCCGGCCCGGCTGGTTCCGGCCCGGCTGGTTCCGGCCTGTACGGCTCCCGGGCGGCCGGTTCCGGGCTCTCCGGTGCCGGAGGGCACGCGGGCTGGCCGGAGCCGCCCGGCCTGGAAGGCGTCCTGGCGCTCCTCCCCGGCGGCCATCCCTTCGGGACCGGCTGACCGGCGAACCGAGACTCCCGGCGACAGGCTCTAAACCAAGGTCGCGATCCCCGGCACGGCAGGGGCTCGCGCCTTTGGCGTACCCGGACACCGGAGGACCCCGGCAGGCGGCGTGACCGCGCTGGAGGCCACCCGCAGAGCCGAATGCGACTTCATAGGCGAAAAGGTGTCGAACCAGGTCAGAATGGGAATTTTCTCCCAGAGCCACCATTCCCCCGGCGGTGCCCTCGATCGGGAGGGCGCCACGGCGACCGGAGGGCCGAGCGGAGCACCGCGTCGCCACGACGACCCGCGAGCACCGCGCGCCGAGCGCGCGAGCGGGCGGGCCTGCGGATGTCCACCGGGAGGAGGCGACCGTGAAGTCCTTCACAGACGGCGCGTTGCCCTCGGACGATGTCGTCGTCGCGGCCCTGCGCGCCGGGGATGAGGCGATGTTCACGGCACTGCTGGACACCTGGTCGCGGGGGATGCTGTGGCTGGCCCGCGCGCACGTGTCCACCAACGACTCGGCCGAGGAGGTCGTGCAGGACACCTGGCTGGCGGTGATCCGGGGCATCGAGGACTTCAAGGGCCGCTCGTCGGTGAAGACCTGGGTCTACCGGATCCTGGTCAACACGGCCAGGAGACGAGGCGTGCGCGAGAACCGCACGGTGCCCTGGAGCAGCGCCTTCGAACGGGAGAGGCAGACCGCCGACCGTTCGTGCTTCCAGGGGGTGGACGCCCCCTTTCCAGGACATTGGAAGGATTTTCCCGCCGCCTGGCCGACCCCGGAGAGCGAGGTGCTCGCCGCCGAGGTGCGCGGCCGGATCGCCGCCGCCCTGGCCGAGCTGCCGATCAGGCAGCGCACCGTGATCACGCTCCGCGACGTCGAGGGGTGCACCTCCCAGGAGGTCTGCGACATCCTGGAGATCTCCGCCGCCAACCAGCGCGTCCTGCTGCACCGCGCTCGCACGGCGGTGCGCGGGCGGCTGGAGGATTACTTCGAGACGGCGAGACGGCCCGCCTTCCACCCCCCTGTAACGCCTGGACGTCTCGCGACTCTGTAAATCCGTACACGTCTGGATGTATCAGGCGAAAGGGGATGAGGATGACCGGTCTGGCGACCGAGGACACACTGATCCGGAGCGCCTCGGATGTGGAGACCTTCGCGCGACGCTGCTTCCTCGGCTCCCCCGGCGACCGGGTGGGGATCGAGCTGGAGTTCCTGGTCTTCGACCGTACGGCTCCCGCCCGGCAGGTCCCGATGGCCAGGATCGCCGACGCCCTGCCCCCGCTGCCCGGCGGGAGCCTGGTGACCTTCGAACCCGGAGGCCAGCTGGAACTCTCCGGGCCACCCGGCTCGCTGCCGGCCGCGATCGCCCTCCTCACCGCCGACGTGAACGCCGTGCGCCGGGCGCTGCGGGACGCCGGCCTGGCGCTGGGCGGGGTCGGTCTCGACCCGCTGCGCCCGGCCAGGCGGCAGCTGCGCCTGCCCAGGTACGAGGTGATGGCGCGCTTCCTCGGCGCCCCGTACGGGCCGCTGATGATGTGCTCGACGGCGTCGGTCCAGGTCAACCTGGACCTGGGCATGAGACCCGCGGCGCGGTGGGAACGCGCCCACCTGCTGGGGCCCGTCCTCGTGGCGGCCTTCGCGAACTCGCCGCTCAGCGAGGGCCGTCCGTGCGGGTGGATGTCGGGACGCCAGGCGGTGTGGGAGCGGCTCGACCGCACCCGGACGGCCGCCGTCCCGGCGAGCGGCGACCCCGCGGCCGCGTGGACCGAATATTTGCTCGACGCCCGCCTCATGGCCGTGCGCGACACCACCGGGAACAGCGGGAGCGGGAACGGCGCGGAGCCGTGCCGCCCGGTCCTCGACGGCTCGACCTTCCGCGACCGGCTGGCCTCGTCCGAACACCCGCCGACCCTGGCCGACCTGGACTACCACGCCACGACACTCTTCCCGCCCGTACGGCCGCGCGGCTGGCTGGAGATCCGCTACCTCGACGCCCAGCACCCGGCGAGCTGGCCGGTGTGCGTGGCGGTGACCCACGCCCTGGTGACGGACGACCGCGCGGCCGACGCGGCGCTGGCCGCGGCCGGGCCGTGCGCGGGGATGTGGTCGTCGGCGGCGCGCCACGGCCTGGCGGAGCCCCGGCTGCGCAGGGCCGCAGGCGCCTGTTTCCGTGCCGCCCTCTCGGCGCTGCCCCGCCTGGGGGCGGCCCCGTCCCTGGTCTGCGAGGTGGCCGCGTTCGCCGACCGCCACGTGACCCCCGGCCGCGCCCCGGCCGAGGACCTGCTGGATCTAACGAGAGAGCCGGGAGGGCGCCTGCGGGACTGGCTGGCCGAGGAGGGACGGATCTGAGTCCTTCCCGGAACCGGCCCGGATCGAGATCGGAGCGGGACCGTACCGGGAGCCCGGGCCGGAAGAGCCCGGGGTCTCCACGCTGGAGGTATCTGATGAGCGACTTCAAGGAACGGATCGCCGCCGAGCTGACCGCCGCGCGGAACCGCTCCACCGCCTACACCGACGCCGAGGACGACCTGCTGGTCACGCAGCACTCGCCGCTGATGTCGCCGCTGGTGTGGGATCTGGCCCACGTGGGCAACTACGAGGAGCTGTGGGTGCTGCGGCAGGTCGGCGGGATCGAGCCGCTCCGCCCGGAGATCGACGACCTGTACGACGCGTTCAAGCACCCGCGCGCGGACCGCCCGTCCCTGCCCATCCTGGGGCCGGTGGAGGCCCGCCACTACATCGAGGGCGTGCGCGGCCGGGTGCTGGACGTCCTGGACACGGTCGACCTGCACGACCCCGACCCCCTGCGGCGGTACGGCTTCGTCTTCGGCCTGGTGATCCAGCACGAGCACCAGCACGACGAGACGATGCTCGCCACCCTGCAGCTGTCGGGCCGGCCGGGGCTGGTCCGCGACGGCGAGCTGCCGCCCGGCGGGTCCTGGCGGACGCGGGGCCCCGACGAGGTGTTCGTCCCCCCAGGCCCCTTCATGATGGGCACCGACACCCAGCCGTGGGCCTACGACAACGAGCGCCCCGCCCACCGGCTCGACCTGCCCGGCTACTGGATCGACAGGCTGCCCGTCGGCAACCGCGCGTACGCGGACTTCATCGAGGACGGCGGCTACGAGGACCCCCGCTGGTGGGCCCCGGACGGCCTGCGCTGGCTGCGGCGGACCCGCGCCTCCGCCCCGCTGTTCTGGACCAGGGACGGCGACACCTGGTGGCGTACCCGCTTCGGCAGGACCGAGCCCGTCCCCATGGACGAGCCCGTGCAGCACGTGTGCTGGTACGAGGCCGACGCCTACGCCCGGTGGGCGGGACGGCGGCTGCCCACCGAGGCCGAGTGGGAGAAGGCCTGCGGCTGGGACGCCGAGGCCGGGCGGTCGCGCACGTATCCGTGGGGCGACGACCCGCCGGGGCCCGGCATGGCGAACCTCGGGCACCGGGCGGCACGGCCCGCGCCCCTCGGCGCCTTCCCCCTGGGGGCGGGTCCCTGCGGCGCCGAGCAGATGATCGGAGACGTGTGGGAGTGGACCGGTTCGTGGTTCCTGCCCCACCCCGGTTTCCGCAGCTTCCCCTACCGCGAGTACAGCGAGGTGTTCTTCGGCGCCCACTATCGGGTGCTGCGCGGCGGGTCCTGGGCGTCCGACCCGGCCGTGGTCCGCACCACGTTCAGGAACTGGGACCGCCCGGCCCGCAGGCAGATCTTCTCCGGCTTCCGATGCGCCCGCTCGGCCTCTCCCGACCACTCCCCCGAGCGCTCGGCGGAACGCTCGGCGGGGCACGGGTAGATGTGCCGCCACGTGTCCTGGCTGGGTGCTCCCCGTACCCTCGCCTCGCTGATCCACGAGCCGGTCCACGGCCTGCTCCGGCAGTCCTACAGACCGCGCCTGCAGCGCCACGGCGCGATCAACGCCGACGGCTTCGGCATGGGCTGGTACGACGCCGCCCGCGCGGAGCCCGTCCGCTACCGCCGGACGGTCCCCGCCTGGACCGACGCCAACCTGGCGGGGCTCGCGGGGACGGCCCGCTCCGGCTGCCTGCTGGCCGCCGTGCGGTCGGCCAGCGTCGGGATGCCGATCGAGGAGACCGCGACCGCGCCCTTCGCCGACGGGCCGTGGCTGCTCAGCCACAACGGTTACGTCGCGCGGGAGGCGGTGAGGGAGCTCGCCGACGACGCGGAGAGCTCCTGCGACTCCGCCTGGCTCGCCGCCGCGGTGTTCCTCCGGCGTCGGGCGGGCGACTCGCTCGGTGAGGCCCTGGCGGAGATCGTCACCCGCGCCGGGCTGAAGGATCCCCTCGCCCGCCTGAACCTGCTCGCCTGCGACGGTACGTCGGTCGCCGCGACCGCCTGGGGCGACACGCTCTTCCTCCGCCGCGACGGCCACCCGCACGACGGGGTGCTCGTGGCGAGCGAGCCGCTGGACGACCGGTCCGGCTGGCAGGCCGTACCGGACCACACCCTGGTCCTCGCCTCACCCGACGGGGTGCGCGTCCAGCCCCTGTGAGCGGGCGGAGCCGGGCCACAGGAGAGCCCAGACCACAGGAAAGCACAGCACCCGGCCACGGACCGGCGAGCGGGACCGTGGCCCACACACCCAGGAGGCCCCGTGTCCGTCAGCCAGTCAGCCATCCACCTGGTCAACCATCTCGGCCGCGACCATCTTCGCCAGGCCCTCGAACACGACGTCCGCGCCGGGCTGACCTCGACGCCGAAGTGGCTGCCGCCCAAGTGGTTCTACGACGAGGCCGGCAGCGAGCTGTTCTCCCGCATCACCCGGCTGCCCGAGTACTACCCCACCCGCCGGGAGCTGGCCATCCTGCGCAGGGAGGCCCTCGACATCGCCGTGCGCGCCGGCGCGGACACCCTGGTCGAGCTCGGTTCCGGGACCAGCGAGAAGACCGTGCTGCTGCTGGACGCCCTCGCCGCGACGGGAAGGCTGCGCGCCTACACGCCGGTGGACGTCGACGCGGTCACCCTGGGCGAGGCCGCGCACCGGCTCGCCACCCGCTACCGGGGTCTGGCCGTACACGCGATCTGCGCCGACTTCGAGGCGCACCTGGGCCTGCTGCCCCGTACGGGACGGCGGTTGGTGGCCTTCCTCGGCGGGACCGTCGGCAACCTGGCCCCGACGGCGCGCGAGGTGTTCCTGAAGGAGCTGCGCGCCACGCTCCGCCCCGGCGATACCTTCCTGCTCGGCGCGGACCTGGTCAAGGACACCGGCCGGCTGGTCGCGGCGTACGACGACGTGAGCGGGGTGACCGCCGCCTTCAACCGGAACGTCCTGCGCGTCATCAACAGGGAGCTGGACGCCGACTTCGAGCCGGACGCCTTCGAGCACGTCGCGCTGTACGACGCGCGGCACGAGTGGATCGAGATGCGGCTGCGCGCGACCCGCGCCATGCGCGTGCGGATCGGTGACCTCGGCCTGCGGGTCTCCTTCGCGGCCGACGAGGAGATGCGGACCGAGATCAGCGCCAAGTTCCGTCCCGAAGGCCTGCGACGGGAGCTCGTCACGGCCGGTTTCGGAATGATCCGCCAGTACACCGACCCGACCGGCGACTTCGTCCTCGTCCTGGCCCACCCGTGACCCGCGGACCCGCGACCGCCGCGACGCGTCCCCCGCCCGTGGCCGTCGTGCCGCGTACGAGGACCAGGACGCAGGTCCTGGCCCTCGTAGGCGGTGAGAACCGGAGCACGGCCTCCCGCCCTCGTACACGGCGGGGATCGGAGCACGGACCCCGGCCCTCGTACACGGCGAGGATCAGGACGCGGGTTCCGGCTCCCGAACGGTGATCCGCCGGAAGAGCGGGCGTGGTTCGGGAAGCCCATCCTCCCCTGCCGTACACTGCGCGGCGATCCGGGCGGCCGTACCGGGCAGGAAGGGCGCCAGCTGGTCGGCCAGCGTCCCGCAGGCCCGGACGAGCGTGGCGAGGACGGCGTCGAGCCGGGCCGCGGCGCCGGGGTCGCCGTCGCGCTCGGCGCGGGCCAGCTCCCAGGGCCGGGTGTGCTCGACGTAGCGGTTGGCCTCGTCGACGACGGCCCAGACCGGCGCGGTGGCCCGGCGGAACGCGAAGTCGTCCAGGGCCGAGCGGACGAGACCGGGCGCCTGACGGCAGGCCTTCTCAAGACCCTCCCCTTCCGACACACCGGCCCCGGCCGGGGGAACGTGCCCGCCGCGGTAGCGGTGGACCATGGTGACGACCCGGTTGACGAGGTTGCCCAGCCCGTTGGCGAGCTCGTCGTTGGCGCGGGCGACGAGCCGGTCGACCGTGAAGTCGGCGTCCCCGACGCGCGGCACCTCGCGCAGCAGCCACCAGCGGACGGCGTCGGTGCCGTACTCCCCCGCCAGGGCGACCGGATCGGCCGTGACCCCACCGGATTTGCTGATCTTGCGGCCACCGGCGGTGAGGTAGTCGTGCACCACCACGTCCGTGGGCAGCGGCTGCCCGGCCGACAGCAGCATCGCCGGCCAGTAGACGGCGTGGAAGCGCAACACCCCCTTGCCGACCAGGTGGATCCGGCGATCGGCACCGGCCCACCAGCGACCGTAGCTCTCACCGCCGGTGCCGTAGCCCAGGGCCGTGACGTAGTTGCCGAGCGCGTCCCACCACACGTAGACGACCTGTCCGGGGTCCCCGGGGACGGGGATCCCCCACCCCCGGGCGCGGGCGGTCGACCGGGAGATCGAGAAGTCCTCCAGGCCACCGGCGATGAAGCCGAGGACCTCGTTGCGGCGTTCGGCGGGCTCGATCCTCAGGCGCCCGCTTGAGACGAGGTCGTGGAGCCGGTCGGCGTGGCGCGAGAGGCGGAAGAACCAGTTCTCCTCCGCGACCCGCTGAGGCTCGACGCCGTGTTCCGGGCAGCGTCCGCCGCTGAGCTCGGCCGGGGTGTAGAACCCCTCGCAGCCGACGCAGTAAAGACCTTCATAGTGCCTGCGGTAGAGGTCGCCGGCGTCGGCGCAGGACCGCCAGAGCCGCTCCACCCCGACCCGGTGGCGGGGGTCCCGGCTGGTACGGATGACGTCGTCGACCGAGAGCGCCAGCGGCTCGCGCAGCGCGACGAACGCCTCCGCGTTGCGGTCGACGAACGCCTGGACGGGAACACCGGCCGCCTCGGCGGCCAGCACGTTCTTCAGCGAGTTGTCGTCGGTGCCGGTCTGGAACCGCACCCGCTCACCCCGAGCGCGACGGAACCGGGCGAGCACGTCGGCCTGCACGAGCTCCAGCGCGAACCCCAAATGGGGACGGGCGTTGACGTACGGGATGGTGGTGGTGACGTAGGTGTGCGTCGTGGTCATCGGAACCTCCGTGAGAAGGGGGCTCCGGCCGGTGAAACGCGTCGAGGCCCCGTAGCAGGGCCTCGAAAACGATCGAACGAACGTCCGTGCGGCGTCAGCGGCCCCGTGAGCGGGGCATCATCACCTGACGGACGGACGCGTTCATGCGGCCAGGCTAACACCCGTCCACCGGCACGAGCCTTCCGTTTTCACGGCGAACGCTCTCACGGCGAGCAGTCCCACGGTGAGCAGTCCCACGGTGAGCGCTCTCACGGCGAGGAGAGACCGGGGACCTGCGCGACGCGCCCCGGATGCCGTGGCGCGCCGGGCCGGGGCGGCAATCGACGGGTAACCGCCGGTTAAAAACGAGACCTCGGCCAGCGCGTCCCGTCGATCGTTCAGGGCGGTCCGATCCAGTGAAGCGCCAGTTCAGGTCCGGTGCGATGGGTTTCGGAGGGGGACGGGGTAAGGGTCGGCTATGACCGACAAGCGCAAGCAGAAGGACCCCGGCGTGGGTGACGAGGTCACGTGGGAGAGCCACGGCTCATCGACCTCGGGCAAGGTGGAGAAGAAGATCACGAAGCGGACGGAGGAGGCGGGACGCACCGTGGACGCCTCGGCCGACGATCCGCAGTACGTCGTGCGCAGCGACAAGAGCGGCAAGACCGCCGTGCACAAGCCGTCGGCGCTACACAAGAAGAACCGCCATGACTGACGACGGCAAACAGATCGCCGCGGACTTCGGCCGGGCGGTCAACATGACCGCCGCGGAGCTGGAAAGCTGGCTGGAGACGGAGGAGTCCAGGAGCGTTGGGGACAAATCGGGCGGCGAGGAGTCGACGGGTCACCAGTCGGGCCGCCGGATCACCGAGATCCTGCGCAAGCGGAAGGACGACCTGGGAGAGGACGACTACGCCCACATGCGCAAGGTGATCGGCTACGTCCGCCGCCACCTGACGCAGCGTCCGTCCGGTGACGTCAAGGAGACCCGCTGGCGATACTCCCTCATGAACTGGGGGCATGACCCGCTCAGATGAGCGGCGCGCCCCGGTAAGGACCCGCTCATGCGAGCCATCACCGTCCGAGACCGCGCCGCCGGTCCGGCCGGGCTCTCCCTCACGGAGGAGCCGTACCCCCACGCCGCCGAGAACGACGTCGTCGTCCGGGTGTACGCCGCCGGGTTCACCCCCGGAGAGCTCGACTGGCCGGGAACGTGGTCCGATCGCGCGGGCCGGGACCGGACGCCCAGCGTGCCCGGACACGAGCTGTCGGGTGTCGTCGCCGAGCTGGGGTACGGAACCACCGGCCTGACCGTCGGCCAGCGGGTGTTCGGGCTGGCCGACTGGACCCGCGACGGCTCGCTGGCCGAGTACACGGCGGTGGAGGCCCGCAACCTCGCGCCGCTGCCGGCCGACGTCGACCACACCGTGGCCGCCGCGCTGCCGATCTCGGGGCTGACCGCGTGGCAGGGCCTGTTCGAGCACGGCCGCCTCGCCGCCGGGCAGACCGTCCTGATCCACGGCGCCGTGGGCGGCGTCGGTTCCATCGCGGTACAGCTCGCGCGCGAGGCGGGAGCCCGGGTGATCGGCACCGGCAGGGCGGGCGACGGGGACACGGCACTCGGCCTCGGCGCCGACGCCTTCCTGGACCTGCGCTCCGACCACCTTGAGGACGCCGGTCAGGTCGACGTGGTGCTCGACGTGATCGGCGGCGAAATCCTGGACCGCTCGGCCGCGCTGGTACGCCCTGGCGGCACGCTCGTCACCATCGCCTCACCGCCCACGACCCGGCCCCGGGACGGGCAGGCGATCTTCTTCGTCGTCGAGCCCGACCGCGCCCGGCTCGCGGACCTGGTCCGGCGGGTCCGGGACGGGCGGCTCCGCCCGATCGTCGGGGCCGTGCGGCCACTCGCCGAGGCGCCCTCCGCGTTCGCGCCCACCCGGCGCAGCCCCGGCAAGACGATCATCAGGGTCACGGAAGAGGAGTAGCCGGACGGGAACCGCTCACCGGCGCCGCCCGGCCACGGGTCATGAGCGATCCAGGACACGCACAGCACACTTTGCATACGAAGAGTAATGTCTTCATTACTCTCAGTAGAGTGCTGAGGTCGTCGAAAGGATCACCGTGAAGCGAATCGCCCTCGTCCCCCTCATCTCCGCCGCCATGGTCGTGGTCATGGGCGGTGCCGCCTACGCCTCGCAGTACGTGGCCTACGAGGGGCCGGGCTTCACCGGCCGTTCGGTCGTCATCGACCGGTGCGGCCCGTCCAACATCCCCTTCCACGGGTCGTACAAGTGGTACGGCGACGGCCAGAGCGGCCGGATGTACAACCAGCCCGACGCTCAAGGGGTGACGCACTTCGAGCTGGCGTCCAACCGCAACGCGGAGCAGAGGACGCCCGTCGGCTGGAAGAGCATCTTCATCGTGTGCTGACGCCCGGAACGTGCTGACGTTCAGAGCGCGCTGATACCCGAAGTGCACTGACGCCCGAAGTGTGCTGACGCCCGAAGTGTGCTGACGCCTGGAAAGCGTGACCGGAAGCAGGAGCCCACCCCCCTTCCGGTCACGCGCCGGTCAGAACTTCGGCCAGAACCGGGCCTCCGGCCACGGGAAGCCTGCTTTCCGCACCCCGCCTGCCGACACCTCGGGGGACATCACCCCTTTTCGCCGCATTCGCGGTTGGCGACACGGACCCGCGTGGAAGGACTCCATGGATCGCCCCGCCGTCCACGCGGAGTCAGAGCAGGTAGGTGAGCCGGTCCTCCGCCGGGATGAGGCCGGGAAGATCGATCCGTACGTGTCGCGGGAAACGGGCCAGCACCTCGTCGCGGAACCGCTGGTCGACCGCGCGCAGGAAGTCACGGGCGGAACGGTCGTCGTCGTCCTGGAAGATGTCGGTCAGCCAGTTCTCACCGGCCACCGCGTGGTCGAAGCGGGCCTTGGCCGGCGCCACCACGACATCCGCGCACGTACGGGCCAGCGCGCCGAGGGAATGGTGCGCCTCGGCCAGCGGGGTGACGGCCTGGTAAATCGTCTTCAGCGCCCGTTGCGCGCGTTCCGCCGCGGGGCCGGCCCAGTGACGGCTGACGTCGTTCGCGTGCGCGCGCATCCTTTCCTGCAACCCCTCCAGGTCGTCGGCGACGCTTTTCACGACCCGTGAGTACTCCCTGATCGAATGCTCGTCACCCGACATCAGCAGGGCCCTGACCTGCTCCTTGCCGAGGCCGTCATAGTCATACCGCGCCGTCGTGTCCTGCCGGTCGGCGTACACGTTCCCGTGGGGATACTGCGAGCTGACGGCATACCCCTTCTCGTAACTGCTCCAGCTGCTTCGGGGTGTCTGCGAGGAAGGCCGTACCGTGTCGACGGGGTCACGCAGCCGATTCCACACCGACTGCCGCGTCAGCCAGCCGTGATGGTCGGCGACGTCGTAGTTCCTGCCCGCGGTGGCGACGCCGCAGGCGGCCGCCACGCACTCGACCATCGCGTCACTGGCGACGCAGAAAAGGTCCTCGGTGAAACCCCGGAAGAGCCGGGAGACGTCCGCGGCCCCATCCCAGTCTCCGGCCTTGAACTCCGGCCCGTACCACCAGGTGGGAATGCCGACGTCGTTCAGGTCGACCACGAGACGTTCGGCGGCGGCGCGCAACGCCCGGTGGTTCACGTCGACGACGTCTCTCACCGAGTCACCGAGCCCCGGCCAGCTGTTGACGGTCCTGGGCGCGAAATCTCGCTCGGAATCCGGATCGGGGGCCACGGGGCATTACCTTCTCTTGATCAACGGGGACGGATCGCGAAGGTAGCCGAGCCGTCGGGAACCACTCGACGGAAACGGATGAACTGCCGGTGAACAATGAACGCCCAGTCCCCCGGGCGAGGAACGGTTGGCTCTGGGCCGGTGATCGCGATCGTGGTGTGACGGCTCCCGGGGTTGCGATGCGAGGATGCGGGGATGGTCAGGTTCACTTCATATGACGGGACCGTGCTCGTCTGTCATGAGCGGGGAGAAGGTCCGGCGCTGGTCTGCCTGCCGGGCGGGCCCGGGCGGTCCTCGCGATACCTGGGAGATCTCGGCGGCCTGGCGGCTCGGCGCCGCCTCTTCCTGCTGGACAGCCGGGGAACCGGCGAATCCGCGGCGCCCCTCGATCCGGACACGTACGCGATGGACCGCTTGGTCGCGGATGTCGAGGCGCTGCGCGTGCGTCTGGGGTTGGAGCGGATGGACCTGCTCGGGCACTCGGCGGCCGGAGGGCTGGCGTTGCTGTACGCCGCCCGGTATCCCGAACGGATGAAGCACCTGGTGCTGGTCACACCGACCGTGCACCCGGTGGGGATCGAGATAACCGATGAGCAGTGGTACGCCCAGATCGAGCGCCGGGCCGGCGAGAGCTGGTACGAGAGCAGGCTGCCGGACCTCAAGGCGTGGGACGCGGGCGATGAGAGCCGGCGCCTGAGGGCGCAGCCGTTCTTCTACAGTCCCTGGAACGAGACCGCCGAAGCGCACGCCACCCGGTTCGCCGAACGCTCGGCCGAGGCGGCGAAGCGCTTCCACACCGGCATGCCCGCCGCCGGGAAGACCCGGGCGAGCCTGGCGAAGGTCACCACGCCGGTCCTGGTGGTCGCGGGAGAGCAGGATCCGGGACCGTTGCCCGTGCACGCGGCCGAGTTGGCCGGGATCTTCCCGCGCGGGACCAGCGTCGTGCTGCCCGGCGCCCACTACCCCTGGGTCACCGCTCCGGAGACCTTCGCCGAGGCGATCGAGGGATTCCTCGGCAGCTAGGCCGTTTCGTGCGGATCACGCCTTGCCGCACGCCGGCGCCTGCCCAGCATCATCTTTGATCCGCGAACCCTGGACGTGTCGGGCTTCATCCACCCGGGCCGCCTCGGATGTCGGGAGGTCGTCGTACGGCCCGGGGCTGTTACCGGGGGACGATCGGGAGGGTGATGTAGGAGTCGGGGAAGACGGTCTGGCGCTGGAGGACCAGGTCGGCCTCGGTGGAGTCGGCGGAGGTCCGGCCGTTGCCGGGGTTGCGGTCGAAGCGGGGGAAGTTGGAGCTGGAGATCTCGACGCGGACGCGGTGACCGGTCTTGAAGACCTGGCTGGTGGCGACGAGGTCGATCTCGTGCACTCCGGACCGGACGGAGGTCCGGACGATGCCGTCGATCACGCTCATCGCCCGGCCGTCGGGGTGGACGTCGACGAGTTTGGCCGTCCAGTCGGTGGAGAGCGCCGAGGTCTCGGCGTGCAGGGTGACGGAGAGGCGGCCGGTCACCTCGACGTCGGAGGCGAGCGCCTCGGTGGTGAAGCAGAGCACGTCGGGGCGGAGCTCGACATCGCGCTGGTCCTGGGGTCCGATGTTCGTCACGTCCGGGAGCAGGAGGGGACCGCCGGTCGTGGGTACGGGGTCGCGGGGGTCGAAGGTGAAGATGGAGGGCGCGGGGTGCGTGGAAGATTCGGCGTCCGTGGAAGGCCCGACGTCCATGGAAAGTCCGGCGTCCGAGAGGGGCGCGGTGTCCGAGGGGGGTTCGGCGGACAGCAGGCCGCCGGTGTGCAGGTAGTAGCGGGTGGGGACCGCGCGGGACAGTGGCCACTCCTCCTCGTCCCGCCAGACGTTGTCGCCCATGACGAAGATCTTCACGGCCGGGCCGGTGTCCTCGCCGCGCAGGAAGTCCATCTGCCGCTGCGGCAGCATGGCCGCCTGCGCCGAGGAGAAGAACCCGAAGTCCAGGCGGCCGGTGCCCGTCGAGTTGGAACCGTGCGACCAGGGGCCGATGACCAGCGGGCCGCCCAGCCGCCGGTGGTTCTCCAGGGTTCCGGCGAGGAACAGGTCGAACCACCCCCCGACGTGCATCACGGGCACCTCGATCCGGTCGTGCCGCAGGGTCTCGGCAAGCCCCTCCCAGTAGGCGTCGCGGGTCGGGTGCGAGATCCAGTCACTCCACCACGGCCCCGCGGGGATGTCGCGCAGCGGCAGCGTTCGCACGGCGGCGGCCTGGTCGCCCAGTACGGGCAGGAGCTCGCCGAACCCGGCGCCCACGTCCTCCCCCGCCTCCATCCCGTGCGTCAGCCCGAGCATCGTCTGCAGCAGGCCCCAGTTCAGCGCCGAGCCGAGCGCGAGGGCTCCGCCGTGGTACTTCAGCCCGTCGTAGAAGTCGTGCGGGGTCATCGAGGCGACCACGGCCCTGAGCCCCGGCGGGCGCGTCGCGGCGGCCTGGAGCGCGCACCCGGCGAGGTAGGACATCCCGAACGCCGCGACCTCGCCGTTCGACCACGGCTGGGAGGTGATCCACCCGACGGTGTCGTAGCCGTCGTCGCCCTCGTCCAGCCACGGCCGGAACTCCCCGTCGCTGCTCCCGCGTCCCCGGCAGTGCTGGAGCACCACCGCGAAGCCGGCCTCCAGCGCGGGCGTCCTCGGCGCCATCAGGAACGAGCCCGCGCCGTACGGGGTGCGGACGAGCAGGGCCGGGAAGGGCCCGTCCGAGGCGGGGCGGTAGACGTCGCCGCGCAGGATCGTGCCGTCGCGCACCGGCATCGGGGTGTCGTGCTCGGCGACGATGGAGAGCGGGGTGCGGTTCAGCTTCGGCATCAGGAGTTCCTCGGGGTGTCCGCCGGGCCTCGGAGGGTCGTGCCGGGGCCGTGCGCGGTTCGATTCGATTCGGCAAGGGGACAGGTCGGGAAGGGTCAGGTCAGGGTGTAGGCGTCGTAGCGGACGGCGTCGGGCAGCCGGCCGCCCGTTCCCACGGCGAGGGTGCGGTTGAGCCACGAGTAGCGCTCGTCACCGGTCTCGAAACGGCAGAACAGCCGGAAGTAGTACTCGGACGGGTCCACCGGCTCGCCCTCGGCGAGGCGGGCCATGACCTCGGCGGGGCCGTGCCGCACGCCGGAGGTGGAGAGGTAGAGGTGGGCGTCGTCGTGGGTGCGCAGGGTGTAGCGGGTGTCGACGCTGGCCATGCCGTCGGCGTGCACGATCTGCCAGTCGGCACCGCCGGGCAGGACGACGCCGGAGAACCGCGGGCCCTCGAACGACCCGCCCACGATATTGATCACTCGTCGCCGCCCCCAGTGGGTGCCGCCGAGTTCGAGGATCGGGTCCAGCATCACGGTGAACGTGGCGAGGTGTTCGAGGTTCACCGGGCGACGCTCCAGGACGGGGACCCGTTCAGCGAAGCCGGGTCGAACCCCGCCGTGCGCTTGTAGGAGGCGGCGATCTCGGCCCGCTCCGCGTAGGGGATGACCCGCTCGATGTCGTCGAACCCGCCGGGGGCGCGCTCGTGGGCGAGTCTCATCACGATCTCGGGGCCCATCCGCCGGTTGGACAGCTGCAGGGTGGTCGTGGCGGGCCGCCGGGTGGCCTCGTACGCCGCCAGGTCGCCGTGCGCGAGGGAGTGGGCCAGCACCCGGGCGTCGATGATCGCCTGGGAGGCGCCGTTGGAGCCGATCGGGTACATCGCGTGGGCGGCGTCGCCCAGCAGGGTGACGTTCCCCTCGGTCCAGTGCGGCAGCGGGTCGCGGTCCACCATCGGATACTCGTAGGCGACCTCGGCCCCGGCGATGATCCCCGGCACGTCCAGCCAGTCGAACCGCCAGTCCGCGAAGTGCTTCTCGACCTCGGCCAGGTCCGCCGGCCGGTTCCAGTCGCCCCGGTCGGGGGCCGCGTCGCCGGAGGGCTTCTCGGCGATCCAGTTGATCAGTGTCCGCTCGCCGGTCTCGATCGGGTAGGCCACGAACTTCTGCGTACCGTCACCGATCATGACCATGGAACGCCCGGTCAGGAACGGGGCGCCGTACGTCGTCCCGCGCCACAGGACCAGCCCGTTCCACGGAGGGGGTCCCTCGCCGGGGAACAGGCGCGCGCGGATCGCCGAGTGGATGCCGTCCGCCCCGATCAGCAGGTCCTCCGCGCCCGGACCGGTGATCCGGCTGCCGGTGACGACCGACCGCGGCCCGAGCCGCTCGATCACGGCGTCCAGCAGCATCATCTGCAGCCGCCCCCGGTGGACGGAGTACTGCGGCCACAGGTATCCCGCGTCGAGGCCCCTGGGCTCGGACCAGATCGCGGAGCCGTACCGGTCGAAGTAGGCGAGTTCGGCGGTGGCGACGCCGATCGCCGCCAGCCGGTCGGCGAGCCCGAGCTCCGTCAGTTCCCGTACGGCGTGGGGCAGCAGGTTGATGCCCACGCCCAGGGGACGGATCTCCCGCACGGCCTCGTGGACGGTGAGGTTCTCGAAGCCCGCCGCGTGCAGGCTGAGCGCGGCGGCGAGGCCGCCGATGCCGCCACCGGCGATGACGATGTCCACGGGCGTCTCCCGTCGATTGTTATGGCCATAACAATATTCACGGTGAGGGCGAGCCTGCGCAAGACTTGTCCGGTGGAATCAGTGGAGCCGGCAGGCGGGGGACCAGCGCGCGCGGGTTCCGGCCGACAGGCCGCGAGCAAGGGGACGTCGCAGGTGGAAGGCAGGGGGGTGCCACGGGCCGAGGGCGGTGGGGGGTCGCGGGCGGAGCCGGAGGGGAGGGCGGATCTGCGGTACGCCGCGTACGCGCGGGAACGCCTGGCGGGCATGCCGGCCCCCGCCGACCCGGAGGGGTTCGAGCTCGCCTACAACCTGCTGCAGCTGGCCTACCTGCTGGTGACGGACCTGGAGACACGGATCCACCGCCCGCGCGGCTGGACGCTGCCCGGTTTCCGGCTGATGTTCAAGCTCTGGATTCTCGGCCCGACCCAGCCCGCCCGGCTCGCCGAGATCTCCGCCATGTCCCGCTCGGCGGTGACGAACGTGGTCAACACCCTGGAGCGCGACGCCCTGGTCGAGCGCCGCCCGGTGCCCGGCGACAGGCGCGCGGTGGTGGTCGCGCTGTCCGGGAAGGGGGAGGCCGCCGTCCGCGAGACGTTCGCCGAGCAGACCCGCAGGGAGCAGGAGTGGTTCTCCCCCCTGGACCCGCGCGAGCAGGCCGAACTCAGCGGCCTGCTCGCCCGCATCCTCACCGCCCGCCCGGCCGACACCCCGTGACCCGGCCGCCGTTCCGCGACTATCGGCACGGGGGGAAGCGGGTTACTCGCCGCCGCGCAGGTCGGCCAGGCGCTTGGGCGAGTACGCGATGTCCTCGAAGCGCACGGTGCAGCCCCCGCCGGTGGGGCTCTGCGCGAGGAAGCCGACCTCCGGATCCCCGTCGAGCGCGAAGTACCTGATGAGGTGCCAGAACCCGGACTCGTCGGCGACGTGGAAGGCGAAGGCCGGGCCGAGGCGGGAGATGCGCAGCCGGATCTCCGTGCCGTCCATGGTCACGGAGTTGCAGTCGTCGGACACCCCGCGGGTGACCACCGTGACGATCGTGGGCCTGCCCTGAGGAGAGAGTTCGAGGCCGCACTTGGCCCACCGGTCGTCACCGGCGTACAGCAGCAGGGCGGCCGCGTCGTAGGTGGACAGCAGGTCGAGCCTGACCCGCGTGCTGAGCGTGAAGTCGCCGTCCAGGCGGCCGACGAGAGCGGGGGCGTTGGCGTAGCGGTCCGGCTCCCCGGGGTCGAAGAAGAGGTCGGTGCTCGCCCCCGCGCCGATGGAGAGCACGTCGCCGTCGACGCTCCAGTCCTCGGGCCGGTTCAGCCAGCGCAGCGGCGTGGGGAAGGGGGGCAGGGAGACGGTCTCGCTCACGGGTGTTCCTCCAGACGGGTTGCGAACGCGTAGGCGTCCGCGATGAGACGGTCGACGACCTCGGCGTCACGGACGGGGCAGACCGGATCGGTGCCGTCCCGGACGCTGCGGGCGAAGTCGGCCAGGAGGGGCAGGTGCGGGTTCTCCGGGGGCGGAAGGAACTCCTCGACGGCGACCCCGTCGACGGTCCCGCGCACCTTCCCCGCGTCGAGGGGGTCGAGTTCCAGGTGACCGCCGTCGAAGGACAGGCGGAACCGGTCGTGGCGGGCGCCGGGCGCCCACGCCGCCTCCAGGCCGGCCGTGGCACCCGACGGCCAGGCCAGCTCCAGCCGGGCGAGGCGCTCCGCGCCCAGGTCGAAGGGCAGGCCCGTCCGCGCGCCGGTCACGACGGGCTCCCCCAGCAGCCAGCAGAGCAGGTCGAGGCGGTGACTGCCGATGTCGGCGAGTACTCCCCCACCGGAGATCGCGGGGTCGGTACGCCAGAGCCGGGGGTCGTCCGGTCCCGGGTCGAAGGGGCTGCGGAACTCCACGACCGCGCGGTGGACGGCACGCCCGCGCAGGATCTCGCGTACCCGCCCGAGCGCGGGCGCGAGCCGACGGTAGTAGGCGACACCCGCGTGTGCGGTTGCCAGTTCGGGGACCGTCTCGGGTTGACGGGCGGCTCCTGCGGAAGCGGTGACCGGGTCGGGAGCCGTCCCGGGTTGGCGGGCGGCCTCTGCGGAGGCCGTGGCCGGGTCGGGAGCCGTCTCACGGCGGCGGGTGACGCCCGCATTGCCGGGAACCGTCCCGCCCAGTGGCTTTTCCACGAGGACCGGCAGGCCCGCGCGTGCCGCCGCGATCGCGAGGGGGAGATGGGCCGCGACCGGCGTGGCGACATAGACGACCTCGGCCACGTCGAGCAGCGCGGCGTAGTCGGACGTGCCGAAGGCGCCGGACCCGCCGAACTCCTCGCAGGTCGCCCGGGCCCGTGCGGCGTCCCGGCCCCACACGCAGGCGACGGTCTCACCGAGGGACAGCAGGGCGGGCAGGGCCTTCCTGCGGACGATGTCGCCGTATCCGGCGATCCCCCATTTAAGCCCTGGTGCGGACATATGACGATCTTATGGATTTTCAGTGTCGAAGTCAGGGGGCGCGCGCCGCGACATGCCGGAGACCGGCTCGGACGGCCGGAACGAACGCTCGGGCTCAGGAACTGCGCGAAAGCTCAGGCGCGGAGCCGGTCCAGACGCTCGGGCACGGGAACGACTCGGGCGCGAAAACAGCTCAGGCGCGGGAACGGCTCAGGCGCGGGAACGGCTCAGGCCAGGGAGCGGACGGAGCGGAGCGGCTGCCAGCCCGCGGAGTCGACGGCCTCGGGCGACAGGATGTTGTCCAGGACCATGTGGGCGCAGCCGATGATCCCGGCGCTGGGGCCGAGCCTGCTGCGCTCTATGCGCAGGTTGCGGGTGGCCAGGGCCGTCGAGCGGCGGTGGATGACCTCGCGTACCCCCGAGACCATCGGCTGGAAGGTCTCCGCGACGTCGCCGCCGAGGACCACCACCGAGGGGTTGAGCAGGTTGACCGCGCTGGCGACGACCTCGCCGAGCATCCGGGCGGCGTTGCGGACCACGGTCATGGTCTCCGCGTCCCCGGCCCTGACCAGGCTCACCACGTCGGCCAGGGTCGTGACCTCGTGCCCCATGTCACGGAGCCTGCGCAGGATCGCGGTGCCGCTGGCGATGGAGTCGACGCAGTCGATGTTGCCGCAGCGGCAGAGGACTCCCCCGCCGTCGCGGACCGGGATGTGGCCGATCTCCCCGGCGGCGCCCAGCGCCCCCCGCAGGATCTCGCCCCCGGCGATGACCCCGGAGCCGATCCGGGTGGAGACCTTGATGAACAGCAGGTCGTCGGCCTCGCCCGCGTAGATCTCGCGGTGCTCGCCGATCGCGATGACGTTCACGTCGTTGTCGAGGAAGACGGGGACGGGGAAGCGCTCGGCGATGATCGGCGGGATGGCCACGCCGGTCCAGCTGGCCATGATCCGGGCGCTCTCGGTGCGGCCGGCCGCGAACTCCACCGTGGCGGGGACCCCCAGGCCGACCCCGCGGATCAGGGAGGCGGGACGGTCGCCGAGCAGCTCGCTCCAGGTCTGCATGACCAGGGGCAGGACGACGTCCGGCCCCTCCTCGACGTCCACGGACAGGGCGGCGCTGGCCAGCACCTCGCCCGCGAGGTCGCAGACCGCGACCTGCGCGCGGCTCGCGCCCAGGGAGCCGACCAGGACGACCCCGCCCGAGGCGTTGAAGGCCAGGCGGGTGGGCGGGCGGCCTCCGGTCGAGGGGCCCTCGCTGTCCTCCACGACCAGACGGCGGTCCAGCAGCTCGGTGACGCGCAGGGAGACGGCGGGTCTGGACAGGCCGGTGACGCGCCCTATGTCCGCGCGGGTGACGGCCTCGCCGGAGCGGATGAGGCGCAGCACCTCACCGCTGGTGGCCAGCGCGGCAGCGGGACGTCGAGGCATCCGCCAAGTGAATCACACCCACTTACGAAATGAAAACTTCCTACTTTCTCATCTCAAATTACAAAACTCCGCTTGTGCAGAGCGCAAGATCTAGCTACTGTCCGATCTATACCTAATTTTGATAGATCACTACCGGTAGATCACTACGGAGCGCAGCCCCATGTCTGAGACCCCGCAACCCGCCGACCTCATCGTCTTCGGCGGCACAGGCGACCTCTCCATGCGGAAGCTCCTGCCCGCGCTCTACCACGCCGACCGCGACGGGCGTCTCGCCCCCGAGACCCGGGTGATCGCGATGTCCCGCGGCGGGCTCGACGACGCCGACTTCCGCGGCAAGGTGGACGCCGAGGTACGCGGTTCGGTGCCGGTGGACGACCTCGACACCTGGCAGCGCTTCCTCGGCCGCCTGCACCACGTCACCGTCGACATCGGCGGCCAGGACCCGACGGGGTGGGCGAGGCTCGCCGGGATGCTCGGCGGGCACGAGCGGCGCGACCGGGTGTTCTACCTGGCCAGCCCGCCCATGACCTTCGGCCCCTTCTGCCGGGAGGCGCACCGCGCCGGCCTGGTCACCCCCGCCTCGCGGGTGGTGCTGGAGAAGCCCCTCGGCCGCGACCTGGCCAGCGCGTTGCGCATCAACGACGAGGTCGGCGCCATCTTCGAGGAGCGGCAGATCTACCGCATCGACCACTACCTCGGCAAGGAGACGGTCCAGAACCTCCTCGTGCTCCGGTTCGCCAACGCGTTCCTGGAGCCGATCTGGAACTCCCTCTGGATCGACCACGTCCAGATCACCGTCGCCGAGACCGTGGGCACCCCCGGCCGCCGCGGCTACTACGACCACGCGGGCGCGCTGCGCGACATGGTGCAGAACCACCTGCTCCAGCTGCTGTGCCTGGTGGCGATGGAGCCGCCGTCGCGCAACGACCGCGAGTCGATCCGCGACGAGAAGGTCAAGGTCCTGCAGTCGCTGCGGGCCGTCACCGGCGGCGAAGTGGACCGTTTCACCGTACGCGGCCAGTACACGGCGGGCGAGTCCGGCGGTGTCCGGGTGCCCGGCTACCTCGACGAGCCCGACAACACCGCGCCCACCGAGGACTCCCGCCGGGTGGAGACCTTCGCCGCGATCCGCGCCGAGGTGAAGAACTGGCGCTGGGCCGGCGTGCCGTTCTACCTGCGGACCGGCAAGCGCATGCCGAACCGCTGCTCGGAGATCGTGGTGCAGTTCAAGGACGTGCCCCACTCGATCTTCCCGGGCAGCACGCCCAACCGGCTGGTGCTGCGGCTGCAGCCAAGCGAGGGCATCCAGCTGAACATCATGGCCAAGGAGCCGGGCGCGGGCGAGGTGGCGCTCAAGCCGGTCCCGCTGAGCCTCAGCTTCGCCGAGACCTTCACCGGCCGGGTGCCCGAGGCCTACGAGCGGCTGCTCATGGACGTCCTCACCGGCAACCCGACCCTGTTCATGCGGCGCGACGAGGTCGAGGCCGCCTGGCGGTGGATCGACCCGATCCTCGCCGAGTGGGAGTCCCAGGGCACCCCGCCCGAGCCGTACCCGGCGGGCAGCGCCGGCCCCGCCTCCGCCCACGAGCTGGTCGGCCGCAGCGGCCGCGTCTGGCACGAGGAGGGACAGGCGTGAGCACGCGAGCCGGACAGCCGGCCCCGAACGACCGAGAGAACCATGCCGACCACGACCGAGGAGGCCGGATGCATCCCGTGATCCAGGAGGTGACCGACCGCCTGGTCGAGCGCAGCCGCCCCAGCCGCACCGCGTACCTGAACCGGCTGCGCGCCGAGGCCGACGCGGCCCGGCTGCGCGGCCCCGCCAGGGCGAGCCTGGGCTGCGCCAACCTGGCGCACGGCTTCGCCGGCGTGGGAGAGAGCGACAAGCGGGACCTGCGCGCCAACGTCAAGCCGGGCGTGGCGATCGTGTCGAGCTACAACGACATGCTGTCGGCGCACCAGCCCTACGAGGCCTACCCGGCGATCCTCAAGGCGGCCGTCAGGAAGGCGGGCGGCGTCGCGCAGTTCGCCGGGGGCGTGCCCGCGATGTGCGACGGCATCACCCAGGGGCGGGCGGGCATGGAGCTGTCGCTCTACAGCCGCGAGGTCATCGCGATGGCCACCGCGATCGCGCTCTCGCACGACATGTTCGACGCCTCCCTCATGCTCGGCGTCTGTGACAAGATCGTTCCGGGTCTGCTGATCGGGGCGCTGCACTTCGGCCACCTGCCCGCGATCTTCGTCCCCGCCGGGCCGATGACCTCCGGCCTGCCCAACAAGGTCAAGGCCCGCACCCGGCAGCTGTTCGCCGAGGGCAAGGTCGGCAAGGACGAGCTGCTCGACGCCGAGGCGAAGTCGTACCACTCCCCCGGCACCTGCACCTTCTACGGCACCGCCAACTCCAACCAGGTCATGATCGAGGTCATGGGCCTGCACCTGCCCGGCTCGACGTTCGTCAACCCGCGCACCGAGCTGCGCGAGGCCCTGACGAAGGCGGCGGGCAGGCGCGCGGTCGAGCTGACCGCGCACGGCCCCGAGTACACCCCGGTCGGCGAGGTCGTCGACGAGAAGTCGATCGTCAACGCCTGCGTGGCGCTGCTGGCGACCGGCGGCTCGACCAACCACACCATGCACATCGTCGCCATCGCCGCGGCGGCCGGCATCGAGCTCCTGTGGGACGACCTGGCCGCGCTGTCGAAGGCCGTGCCGCTGCTGACCCGCATGTACCCCAACGGCCAGGCGGACGTGAACCACTTCCAGGCCGCGGGCGGCATGCAGGTGCTCATCGGCGAGCTGCTGGACGCCGGGCTGCTGCACGGCGACGTGCTGACGGTCGCCGGGCGCGGGCTGGACCACTACCGCTCGGCCGCCGAGCTGAAGGAGGGCGAGCTGGTCTGGGAGGAGCGTACCGAGGGCAGCACCGACCTCGACGTGCTGCGCCCGGTCTCCGACGCGTTCTCCGCCGACAGCGGCATCCACATGCTCGACGGCAACCTGGGCCGCGCGGTCAGCAAGGTCTCCGCGGTCAAGGACGAGCACCTGGTCATCGAGGCCCCGGCCAAGGTCTTCGACGACCAGCTGGAGCTGCTGCGCGCCTTCGACACGGGCGAGCTGGACGGGCAGGACTTCGTGGCGGTCATCCGCTACCAGGGGCCCAGCGCGAACGGCATGCCCGAGCTGCACAAGCTCACCCCGCCGATGGCGGTGCTGCTGGACAGGGGCCAGCGGGTGGCGATCGTCACCGACGGCCGCATGTCCGGCGCGTCCGGCAAGGTCCCGGCCGCCATCCACCTGTCGCCCGAGGCCGCCGACGGGGGGCCCATCGCGCTGGTGCGCGACGGCGACCCGATCCGCCTCGACGCCGCCGCCGGAACCCTGGAGCTGCTGGTCCCCGCCGGGGAGCTGGCCACCAGGTCGCCCCAGGGCGCGCCGCTCACCGACGCCCAGTGGGTGGGCACCGGCCGCGAGCTGTTCGGTGCCTTCCGCCGCGCGGCGGGCCCGGCCGAGCGCGGCGCGGGCGTCTTCGCCCTGAACGGCCACGCCGAGGCCGTCGCGAACGGCACCCGCCTGGCGACCGCCCAGAGCGGAATCCGTGCGTGAGGGCGCACACCACCATCTCCTTCGCGCGCCTTGAACTCGCACGGTCCACGTTCGTACGGTCCGCGTTCGTACGGTCCGCGCCGGGCGGGCCGGCCGGGTGGCCCGTGGGGGTTGGACGGACCGTGGGGGTTGGACGGACCGTGAACGTCGGGTGGCCCGTCCGGGTCGCGCGATCCGCGAAGGAGATCATGTGAGCCTCCCCTGGCTCGTCGCCGACATCGGCGGCACCAACGCCCGCTTCGGGCTGGTCACCGAGCCCGGTGGACAGCCCGAGGCGGTGGCCGTGCTCGCGGGCGCGGAACACGATGGCCTACCCGAAGCCGTAGCCGCCTATATCGCAGATCATGCGGGCGGAGTTCAGCCGGGAGCCGCGTGCCTCGCGATCGCCGGGCCCGTGGAGGGCGACCGCTACCGGCTCACCAACGCCGGGTGGACGGGGTCGGTACGCGACCTGGGCATCCCGAACGCCTGGCTGCTCAACGACTTCGAGGCCCTGGCCGCGTCCCTGCCGTACCTTCGGGGCGACGACCTGGTCTCCCTGGGCGGCCCCGAGCCCTCGCACGGCGTCAAGGCCGTGCTCGGACCCGGGACCGGTCTCGGCGTGGGCGGCCTGGTGCCCGCGGCCGAGGGCTGGGTGCCGATCCCCGGGGAGGGAGGGCACGTCACCGCGCCCGTCCTCGACCGGCGCGACCACGAGATCGTCCGGGCACTTCGCGCGGACGGCCTGGAGCACGTGGTGGCCGAGCACCTGCTGTCGGGGCCGGGCCTGTCGCGCCTGCACCGGGGGCTCGCGCTCGTCCACGGGACGGACGCGCCGACGCTGTCCGCCTCCGACATCGTGGCCCGGATGGACGACTCGCTGTGCGCGGAGACCGTCGAGGTCTTCTGCGCCATGCTCGGCACCTTCGCCGGGAACGTCGCCCTCACCCTCGGCGCGCGGGGCGGCGTCTACCTGGGCGGCGGCGTGCTGCCGCGTATCGTGGACCGGGTCCGCTCCAGCGACTTCCGCCGTCGCTTCGAGGCCACCCCGACCCTGAACGACTACCTGTCCGGCATCGCCACGGCGCTGATCGTGGCGCCCCAACCCGCCCTGACCGGCGCGGCGGCCTGGCTGAACCAGCGCCTGTCCACCCTGGAGTTCGCTTGACATCCTCCCCACGGCTAAAGCCGGGGGACTCCACCCCTCACGGGTTGGGTTTCCTGCTTCACCGGGCCGGGCCTTCACCGCTTTCGCGGATCAGGCCTTACCAGCCCTCCACAGGCGTTTCAGCTCTCCGCCAGCCCGGCGGCGAGAATGTTCTTCGCGGCGTTCACATCCCGGTCATGGGACGCGCCGCAGGCACACACCCAATTCCGGACACTCAGGGGCATGGACCGCCGGGTCGTGCCGCACGCCGAGTACAACTTCGACGAGGGGAACCAGCGGTCCACGACCAGCGACTCCCGTCCGTACCACTGTGCTTTGTACTCCAGCATGGACCGCATCTCCCGCCACGAGGCGTCCGAGATCGCGCGAGCCAGGCTGTGGTTCTTCACCATGGTGCGGACGGTGAGGTCTTCGATCACGACCGTTTGGTTCTCACGGACGAGACGAGTGGTGACCTTGTGCGGATGATCACGGCGACGGTCGGTGATGCGGGCGTGGACACGGGCGAGCGCGAGCCTGGCCTTCTGCCGGTTCGCCGAGCCCTTCTCCTTGCGGGCGAGATTGCGCCGAGCCTTGGCGAGCTTACGGCGGTCGGCCCGCTCATGCCGAGGGTTGACGATCTTCTCTCCGGTGGAGAGCGTCGCCAACGCCGTGATACCCACATCCCCCCCGACCGTGTTGGCTGTCGGAGGGAGCGGGGAGATGCGGTCCTCGCACAGGATCGACACGAACCAACGCCCCGCCGCGTCCTTCGACACCGTCACCGTAGACGGGTTCGTGTCCTCGGGCAGGGGGCGCGACCACACGACGTTCAGCGGGCCGTCCATCTTCGCCAGAGTGATCCGGCCGTCTCGGTAGGTGAACGCCGAGCGGGTGTACTCGGCGCTGAGCCGGGACTTCTTGCGGGACTTGAACGTCGGGTACTTCGCGCGCTTGGCGAAGAAGTTCGCGAACGCCGCTTGCAGGTGCCGCAGCGCCTGCTGCAGCGGCACCGACGACACCTCGTTCAGAAACGCCAGCTTGTCGGTGCGCTTCCACTCTGTCAGCTTCGCCGAGGACTCCACCTAGGAGACACGACGGCCTTCGAGGGTGTAGGCGCGACCGCGCTCTTCCAGCGCCTTGTTGTACACCAGGCGGGCGCAGCCAGGCGTCCGGGCGAGCTCTTCAGCCTGCTCTGGAGTCGGGTAGAGGCGGAATTCGAAAGCCCGCTTCACGATCTGCGCCACGCCCCACGTTCTACCGCACGATCAGTTAAGCGCGCATGGGTATTCGATTCCCGACCACGCGGCAACGTGCCACGTTTCCTCCCCAGGGCTAAAGCCCGGGGTCTCCACAATGGAGGTATCCGATGAGTCTGCTCGACATCGCCCCGGTCGTCCCGGTCGTCGTGATCGACGATCCGGAGACCGCGGTCCCCCTGGCCCGCGCCCTGGTCGCGGGCGGCCTGCCGGTCATCGAGGTGACCCTCCGCACCGACGCCGCCCTGGACGCCATCGCGCGCATCGCCGCCGAGGTCCCCGAGGCGGTGATCGGCGCGGGCACCATCCGCACCCCGGCCGACGTGGCGGCCTCCGTGGCTGCCGGTTCCAAGTTCCTGGTCAGCCCGGGAACCACCCCGGTGCTGGTCGACGCCATGGAGGTCAGCGGGGTGCCGTTCCTGCCGGGCGTGGCGACCGCGTCGGAGGTCATGGCGCTGGCCGACCGCGGGGTGACCGAGATGAAGTTCTTCCCCGCCGAGGCGGCCGGCGGCCTGCCGTACCTCAAGGCGCTCGGCGGCCCGCTGCCGCAGGTCAGGTTCTGCCCGACGGGCGGCATCAAGCTCGCGACGGCCCCCGACTACCTCGCGCTGCCGAACGTGGGCTGCGTGGGCGGGACCTGGCTCACCCCTGCCGACGCGCTCGCCACCGGCGACTATCCCAGGATCGAGAAACTGGCCGCAGAGGCTGCCGCCCTGCGCTGACCCTCCCTGCTCGCAGACCTGGACAGACCCCGCGGACGCGTCTTCTCCTCCCTTGGCGCGCGCCGCGGCCATGAGTCACCGTGACCCGGTGTGACGCTCATGGGAACCGGCCCGTGGCCGCCCCACCAGGCGGTCACGGGCCGCCCTTTTCCGCTCTCCCGGCTCCTCCCAGGTCCGGGCCGTTCAAAACGGACTGAACCGCGCACGGACCCCACGCGTATCTCGCGGCGAAAGGCACTCCCTCACAGAGGAGCCATGAATGCGAGTACGCATCGTCACGATCTGCGCCACGGTTCTGGTCATGGGCGTCGCCGGTACGGCGTCCGCCGGGACCCACCAGGCGCAGGCCGGAGCGAAACAGACCAAGGCCGGCAGCGGCCCGGAGAAAGCCGGCGGGCAGACCCTGCGAAACCATTTCGCGGTCACCAACCTGGTCTCGGACGTCAGCGGCCGGGCCGCGGTCACCGACCCCACGCTGGTCAACCCGTGGGGCCTGGCCATGGGCAAGACCCTGTGGGTCTCGGCCACGGGCAGCGGCCTGGCCACGGTCTACTCCGGCGGCGCGGGCACCGTGAAGCAGGAGAAGACGCAGGTACGCGTCCCCGGCGGCAGGCCCACCGGGCAGGTCGTCAACAAGGGCGAGGAGTTCGTCGTCAAGGGGCCCGGCGGCTCCGGACCGGCGACGTTCATCTTCGCCAGCCCCAGCGGGGCGATCACCGGCTGGAACGCCGAGGCCGACCCGGACGACGCGATCATCAGCGCGTTCGTCAAGGGCGCCGACTTCAAGGGCCTGGCCCTCGCCGAGACGAACCGGGGGGCGATGCTGCTGGCCGCCGACTTCGCCCACAACAAGGTCCACGTCTTCGACGGCGACTTCGACCGGATCTCCTTCGGCCGCCGCGCGTTCCGGGACCCCGGCCTGCCGGAGGACTACGCGCCGTTCAACGTGGAGGTCGTGGGCAACTCCATCCTCGTCGCGTACGCCAAGCGCGACCCCGAGACCGGCAAGTCGGTGGCCGGGCAGGGCAAGGGGTTCGTCAGCCAGTTCAACGGCTCGGGCCGGTTCGTCGGCCGCTTCGCCGCGCGCGGGGCCCTCAACGCGCCCTGGGCCATGACGCTGGCCCCGAAGGGCTTCGGAGCCCACTCCGGCGCCCTGCTGGTCGGCAACTTCGGCGACGGCCGGATCAACGCCTACAACCCGCGCAACGGCCGCCCGCTCGGCCCGCTGCGCACCTCCGACGGCAGGGCCATCACCCTGGGCGGCCTGTGGGACCTGGAGCCCGGCACCGAGACCGTCGGCGGCACGAACGCCCTGTGGTTCAGCGCGGGCAGCGACGGCGGCACGCACGGCCTGCTCGGCGTGATCCGGCCCTCGGGAGCGGCCACCTCGAACTCCCCCACGAGCAACGCGTCGCCTTCGCCCACCTCCACGCACCCGAACTCCCACAACTCCGGCTCCAACAACTCCGGCTCCAACAACAACAGCTCCAGCAACTCCGGCTACTGAGTTCGTCCGTGGTGCCCCGGTGTGCACGCCGGGGATGACACGGCCCCTCCTCTCTTCCGCTCTTTTCACGCAGCGGAGTCGAAGACGGCCCTCACGGCGGATCGGCGCTCGGCGAGGTGCTCGCGCCAGGTACCGCCGGACGGCGGGAACGGCGTCCGTGAGAGCTCGAAAGCCTGCGGAGACCCGGTGGGACCATCGCGATGGCCCGGGTCGGTGAGGCAGGAAGCCTCAGAGGTGCCGCGGGAGCGGCACGGGCTGAATCATCGGCGCGTACGCCGGGGATCGCGTCAAAGACAGACCCCCGACGGGCGCCAGTGCCCGGGGTTATCTCCGGCGGCGCCGGCACTCCCACACCAGCGGACCGCGAGGCCGAGCCGACAGGCCGGCCCGCGCGGATCGTCGGGAGTGCCGGCGCCGCGGCGCACCCGGACCGGCGGCCGAAGGCCGGCGATCGGCAAGTGGCCGGTAGCCGGTGGCCAGTGGCTGACAGCCGGTGACCGGTGGTCGGTGGCGGGAATCGGTGAGCGGTGGCCGAAGGCCGGGGATCGGGACTTCCCGCTTCCCCTGGGGTGCCCCGGCGTGACGTCGTCCGGGAGAGTCACCCGCCGGTGACCACGCCACCGCCCGCTTTCCTTTAACCTTGAACGAACGAGGGGAGTACTTCCCAAGAACCGGCCCGGTCAATACGGACGTCCTGTGGCGTCCCCGGACGGTCGCCCGTGAGGTGCGGGTGAAGGAGACCTCGAATGGCCGAGCGCATTCGAGGAGCGAGCATGCCCCTGACAGTCCCCTCCCCCTCCGGGCACCACCTCACCGGCGTTCCCCCTCCACGGCGCCCTCCCCTCCGGGGCCGTGTTTCCGGGGCATCCCGGATCGTCCAGATATCTCGGGTATCTGGGATATCTCGCGCCCGCCGGGCATTCCCTGCCTGCCGGGCGTCCCGCGTTCGCCGGGCATTCCGTGTTCGCCGGGCGTCTCGTGTCTGCCAGGTGGCCGGTATCCACCGGGCATTCCCCGCCTGCCAGGTGTTCTCCCGTGCCCACCGGGCATTTCCCACCTGTCAGGTTTCCCGTGTCCACCGGGCGTGCCCTGCCCGCCGGGTTTCCCGTGTCCGCCCGGTCCTCCCGCACGACGCCCCTTCTCGCCGTACCCCCGCGGCGATCCGTCCCGCGGCCGTCGCCGGCTCGTACCGTTCCGGTCGCCGCCCGCCGTCATCTCCGGACGCGCCTCACGAGTAGCCCTCGGTCCGATCTTCGCCAGGTTCGTCCCCTCCGGTGACCGCCGGATCGACGGCGAACTCGATTCCGCCACTGGAAGGCTGCGAGACGCAATATGAGAGAAGTTCCCCATACCAGCGAGGTGCACGTGATGGCCAGCACACCGGCCGGCCGGTCCTCCGTCGAGGATCTGCGCTATCCGGCGGGATCGCTGGTGCTCCTCGCCGGGCTCCCCGGCGCGGGCAAGAGCACCCTGCTCGACCGGCTGTACGGGCTGCGCGGCGACGAGAGGGAGCCGGTGCGCGCCGGTGAGGCCCGCGTCATCGACTCGCGCCAGTCCCGCAACTGGTGGGCCCGCTACCTGGGCCCGGTCCCCCCGAGGGCCCGCATCCCGCTCGTGCACACCACCCACGTGGTACGGATCGCCCGCGCCCTGCTGAAGGGGCACGCCGTCGTCGCGCACACCCGCGGCACCTGGCCGCACATCCTGTACGGGTTCGCCTGGCTGGCCCGCAGGGTCGGCAGCGAGGTCCACCTGATCCTGCTCGACGTGGAGCCGAGGCTGGCCCGCGAGGGACAGCTCTCGCGCGGCCGGGTCGTCACGAGCGCGACCTTCGCCCGGCACTGCCGCCGCTGGCGAGTGATCATCGATCGCGCCCGCCGCGGAACGTTCCCCCCGGCCGCGAGCGTCACGATCCTCGACCGTCCCGCCGCCGACCTGCTCAGGGCCATCCGTTTCGACGAGCGGCCCGCCACGCGGCGGGACGGATGACTTTACCCTCGCCTGGTTCTGCGCCCCACCCGCCCAGGGCAGGTTCACAACGACCGGGAGGAACCGAATGATCGACGTACTGGCTCTCGCCGCGGAACACCTCGCCCTCGCCAGGGCGAGCACGCACGGCCGCAGCGCCCACACCTACCTCAACGAGGGCACCCTGCGTCAGGCGATCATCGCGCTGACCGCGGGAACGGCCCTCGGCGACCACGACGCCCCGCCGGCCGCGAGCCTGCACGTCCTGTCGGGGCGGGTCCGGCTCATCGACGACGAGCAGACCGTCGGGCTCGGCGCCGGCCAGACCGCCCCGATCCCGCAGCGGCGGCACTCGCTGGAGGCCGACGAGGAGTCGGTGGTCATCCTCACCAGCGTCGTCAACATCGGCGACTGAGGACGCCCCCGCGGCCCGCCCCTCATCGGGCAGGGGCGGCCGGGACGGCCAGGCCACCACGCCTGGGACCACCCACCGGCCGGACCGGGCGTCCGCACGGGGACGTGCCGTCCCGACGAAAGCGTCCCGGCCGCTCCGAGCACCCCGGTGCCTCGGCCGCTCCGAGAAGCCCGGCGTCCCGGCCGGTGACCGGAACGGCCGCCCCCGGGACGGGGCAAAAACGCGCGAGACAAAACGGGCAAGGCAAAACGGGAAAAGCGAGGACGGGCGAAGCGGAGACAAGCGAGGCGGAGACGGGCGAAGCAGGCGCTGTCGATCCGCCCCCGGGGCTCGTACGCCATCCGGCGGCAGGTCGGCGTTGTCCCGGTTCCGTTCCGGTTTCCCCCTCGGGTGCGGGCCTGATCGGACTTTGTCTAGGGTGTTCTCGTGCCTGCCACGCTGAACTCCAAGAAGACCCGCGCCGCGCTGCGCACCTCGGCGCGCATCTCCCTGGAGATGCTGCTCGTCGTTCTGATGGCCTCGGTGGTCCTGTGGATCCTGGGCCAGATGTGGTCAGTCATCTGGCCGCTCGTGATCGCCCTGCTCCTGACCACGCTGACCTGGCCGGTGACCCGCTTCCTGCGCCGGCACGGCTGGCACCCCACCCTGGCCGCCTCGGTCGTGACCCTGCTCTTCCTCCTGGTCGCCGCCGGCACCGTGGTGCTGATCGCCGTCCCGGTGGCCTCCCAGTCCGGCGAGCTGGCCACCGGCGTGAGCAACGGCATCAAGCAGTTGCGCGACTGGGCCTCCGGGCCTCCGCTGAACCTCGGCGACGACCAGCTCAGCAAGGCACTCGACACCGCGGTGACCCGCATCCAGTCCAGCGTCGGCAGCATCGTCACCGCCGCCCTCACCGGCGTGGGCACCGTGGTCAACGGCCTGATCACCACCGTCCTGGCGCTCTTCCTGATGTTCTTCTTCCTCAAGGACGGCCCGCGGTTCCTGCCCTGGCTGACCCGCCAGCTGCCCGGCCGCCTCGCCACGGACGTGCCGGCCCTCGCCACGCGCGGCTGGAACACCCTCGGCTCGTTCGTGCTCTCCCAGGCCTTCGTGGGCCTGCTCGACGCCGTCTTCATCGGTCTCGGCCTGTGGATCGTGGGCGTGCCGCTGGTCCTCCCGCTGGCCGTGCTGACCTTCGTGGCGGCGTTCATCCCCATCATCGGGGCCCTGTTCGCCGGCTTCGTCGCGGTCCTCATCGCGCTGGTCTCCAACGGCCCGACGGACGCGCTGATCGTGCTCGCCATCATCGTCGCCGTGCAGCAGCTGGAGGGGAACGTCTTCCAGCCCATGGTGCAGAGTCGCGGTCTGGGCCTGCACGCGGCGGTGGTCCTGCTGGCGGTGACGCTGGGCGGCAGCCTGGCGGGCATCGTGGGCAGCCTGCTCGCCGTACCGGTCGCCGCCCTGATCGCCGTGGTGTGGAACTATCTCCGCGAGCAGCTCAGCGACCCGCCGCTTCCCCCCTCGCCCTCGGAGCCGCCCCCGCTCCCGGAGCCGCCCTCGGAGCCGGAGACCGGAACGGCCGTCCCCGCGAAGAAGCCCGCCTGACGCACGCGCCCCGGGAGGGCGCGGACCGCCCCCGGTCGAGCGGCCCAGCGCGCCTACTTCCGCAACACCCTGGGCTGGTCCAACTTCCGCACCCCGGTGGTGGACGTCGGCCTGCGGGCCGGGAGCAACACGATCAGGTTCGGCAACTCCTCCACGGGTTACGCCCCCGACCTGGATCGGATCCAGATCGCCGCCCCCCTCGGCCGAACCCGGAGGCCTCACCCCCGGCGCCCGGCCCGCCGGTCCCGGACCCGCTCAGCGGTGGCGGGTCCGGGGCGGGCCGGGCCGCTCGGGGGGCAGTACCTCGACGGAGGTCTTGCGGATGTGGTCGTAGACCAGCGAGGTGCGCACGTCGGCGATGTTGCGGTGCCGGGAGACGTGGTCGAGGACGAAGTCGCGCAGGTGGCCGGTGTCGCGTACGGCCACCTGGATGATGAAGTCGTCGCCGCCGGACACCACGAAGACCGCGAGGGTCTCGGGGAGCGCGGCGACGTGGTCGCGGAAGCCCTCGACCGCCTCCCTGATCTTCGGGTGCAGCCGGACGTTGATGAGCGCCTGGACCGGGCGGCCGATGGCCGCGAGGTTGACCTCCGCGTGGAAGCCCTCGATCACCTGCCTGCTCCGCAGGGACCGCACCCGCTCCAGGCAGGTCGAGGGCGCGATGCCGAGCCGCTCGGCCAGCTCGCGGTTGGTCTGGCGGCCGTCGCGCTGGAGTTCGGCGAGGATGGCCGTATCAAGTTCGTCCACGGACACATTTTCCCACGAATCCCCGAACTTCCTTCGGAAAGAGCGAGATCAGATTGTGATACCTACGGTATGAGTGCGAGCGTCCTCTCACAAGTTCGGAGAGAGGAACACGGAATGACCATGACGGCCGACTGGATCGACACCCTCGACCGCCGGACCGACCTGCCCACCCGGCGGCTTCCGGTGAAATGGGTGATCGTGATCGACCACGACCTGCCCCGGGGCCTGCAGGCCAACGCCGCCGCCTGCCTGGCCGCGTCCGTGGGCGGGGCCGTCCCCGCGATCCTGGGCTCGGCGGGCACCGACGCCTCGGGCCGCGCCCACGCCGGGCTGCCCTGGACCGGGTGCACGGTGCTGGCCGCGCCCGCCGACGTCGTCCGCCGGGTCAGGAACGAGGCGGCGGGGGAGGCGGAGCTGGTCGTCGCCGACATGGCGGCCATCGCGCAGCGCACCAACGTCTACGACGAGTATCTGGCCGGCCTGGCCCGCGCCGACGGCGAGGATCTCTCGTACTACGCGGTGAGCCTGCTGGGCCCGCGCCAGGCCGTGGAGCGCCTCACGGGCAAGCTCCCGCTGCTGCGCTGACGCGGGCCGGTCAGGTGGTGGGGAGCCTCGGCACGCTGTCGATCAGGCGCCGGGTGTAGGGGTGGCGCGGGGAGCCGAGCACGGTGGCGGTGTCGCCCTGCTCCACGATCCGGCCGCGCTCCAGGACCGCCGTGTGGTCGCAGAGCATCGCGACCACGGCGAGGTCGTGGGAGACCATCACGACGGTCAGCCCGTGGCTCTCGCGCAGCTCGGCCAGCAGGTCGATGACCCGTACCCGCGTGGAGACGTCCAGGGCGCTGACGGGCTCGTCGGCGAGCAGGACCCGGGGCTCGCACACGATGGCCCGCGCGATGGCGACCCGCTGGCGCTGCCCGCCGGAGAACTCGTGCGGGTAGCGGCGCGCGGCGTCGGCGGGCAGCCCGACGGCCTCCAGCGCGGCGGCGACGCGCAGGTCCGCGGCCGAGGAGTTCCACCGCGCCGCCGGTACCAGCCCGAGCGAGCGGAGCGGCTCGGCGACGATCCTGCCCACGCGCTGCCGGGGGTCGAGCGAGGAGTACGGGTCCTGGAAGACGGTCTGCACGCTGCGGCGGAACGCGCGCATCCGCCCCCGGTCGCGCGGCGACAGCGGCGTGCCGTCGAAGAGGATCCGCCCGGCGGTGGGCACGGCCAGGCCGAGCAGCAGGCGCAGCAGCGTCGTCTTGCCCGCCCCCGACTCCCCGACCAGGGCTGTGCTACGCCCCGGCAGCACCTCGAAGGAGACGTCGGAGAGCACGGGGGCCGCCCGGCGGTAGGCGAACCCCACCTGGCGCGCCTCCAGGACGGGCCGGACCGCCTCGTCCCCGACGCTCCCGGCCGCTGCCGCTGCCGCGGACGGCTCGGTGGGCTCGGTGGGCTCGGTGGGCTCGGTGGGCTCGGTGGGCTCGGTGGGCTCGGACGGCTGGTCCGGGATGGGCCGGGTCAACGGTTCGTCCAATCCAGTGCGCTGTCGAGGTGCCGGGCGCCCGCCACCAGCGACCGGGTGTACGGGTGGCGCGGCGCGCCCACGATCTCCCTGACGGTTCCCGACTCGACGGCCTCGCCGTCCTTGAGGACGAGGACGCGGTCGGTGATCCCGGAGACGACCGCGAGGTCGTGGCCGATGAACAGCAGGGCCATGCCCCGGGCGGTGACCAGGCCGCCGAGCAGGGCGAGCACCTCCGCCTGCACCGTCACGTCGAGGGCCGTGGTGGGCTCGTCGGCGATGAGCAGCGCGGGCTCGCAGGCCAGGGCCATCGCGATGGCGACGCGCTGGCGCTGGCCGCCGGAGATCTCGTGCGGGTACGCCCGCGCGACCCGGCCGGGTTCGGCGATCCGTACCTCCCCGAGCGCGTCGGCCACGGCGGCGCGCAGGGCGGCGCCGCGCAGTCCCCGCCTGCGCCTGATGGGCTCGGCGAGCTGGCGGCCGACCCTCATGAGCGGGTCGAGGGCCGTGAGGGGCTCCTGGAAGACGACCGACACCGCCCGGCCGCGCAGCCCGTTCAGGCGCCGCTCGGGGGCGCCGACGATCTCGGACGGGCCCGTGCCCGGCGCGTCCAGCACGACGCTGCCGGACGCGGTCATGCCGGACGGCAGCAGGCCCATCACCGCGAGGGCGGTCAGCGACTTGCCGGAGCCGGACTCGCCGATCAGGCCGAGCCGCTCCCCCGGGCCGACCGTGAAGGACAGGCCCCTGACGAGGTCGTGGCCGTCGGCGGAGCGCACGCGCAGCCCCGTGACGTCGAGCAGGCTCATCGCGTCCTCCGCCGGGTCGGGTCGGCCACGTCCCTGAGGCCGTCGGCGATCAGGTTCACGCCGACGACGAGCACGACCAGCAGCACGCCGGGCGCGACGGCGCCGGCCGGGGCGGTGAGCACGGTCGCCTGGGCCTCCTGCAGCATGCGCCCCCAGGAGGCGTTCGGCGGGGGCGGGCCGAGCCCCAGGTAGGACAGCGACGCCTCGGCCAGCACGGCGAGCCCGAGCTGGAGCGCGAGGTTGACCAGCAGCGTCGGCCAGATGTTCGGCAGGACGTGCTCGGTCACCACGCGCGGCCAGGAGGTTCCCGAGGTGCGCGAGGCCGTGACGAAGTCCTGGGCCAGCACGCGCTTGACGAGCACCCGGGTGAGCCTCGCCACGATCGCGGACATGCCCAGCCCGATCGCGAGGATCGCCGAGCCGAGCGACGCCGAGCGCACCGCGACCACGAGCATCGCCAGGAGCAGGGTGGGGAAGGCGATGAGGATGTCGAGCAGCACCGAGAGCGTGTCGTCGAGCCAGCGGGTGGCGAACCCGGCCGCGAGACCGGCGAGCAGGCCGAGGAGGCCGCCGAGCAGGACCGACCCGACTCCGACCGTGAGCGCGATCCGAGCGCCGATCATCAGCTGCGTGAGCAGGTCCCGGCCCAGCTTGTCGGTGCCCAGCGGGTGGGCGGCCCCCGGGGGCATGAGCCGGCTCCCGGAGGTGTCGTCCGGGGCGTACGGGAGCCAGAGGAGGGAGACGACCGCGACGGCGACGACCAGGCCGGCGAGCACGCACCCGATCACGAGCGTCGCGGACCTGGTGGACCGCCGCGACCGGGCGGGACTGTCCGGTACGGAGGGCGCGGCCTTCATCGGGGGCCTCCGGAGACGGTGCCGCGCAGCCGGGGGTCGATGAGCCGCTGGGCGAGGTCGGCGGCGAAGCCGATCAGCAGGACCGCGAAGGTGCTGACGAACAGGATGCCCTGGATCACCGGGTAGTCGTGCTGGGCGATCCCCTTGACCAGCATGCCGCCGAGGCCGGGGAGGGCGAAGACGCTCTCGACGACGACGGCCCCGAGGAAGGTCGTGGCGAGCTCGATCCCGAGGACGGAGACCACGGGCACGGCCGCGTTGCGCAGGCCGTGCCGCCACATCGCCCCGGTGAAGGAGGAGCCGAGCGCCCTGAAGGTCCGCAGGTGGTCGCTGCCGAGCACGTCCAGGGTGGCGGAGCGGACGTAGCGGACGAGCGAGGCCGACATGACGAGGGCGATCGTGACGACGGGCAGCGCCAGCGAGGTGAGGGCCGCGACCGGGTCGGCCCAGTCGTCCCTGGGGAAGCCCCCGGCCGGGAACGCCCTCAGCCGGAGCGAGAACACCGTGATCAGCAGCATCCCCACCCAGAAGGCCGGGACCGCGATGCCCAGCTGGGACAGCCCGCTGAGCAGGGCCCCGTACCAGGTGTTCGCGCGGTGGGCGGCGACGAAGCCGACCGGTACGGCGACGGCGACGGCCAGCAGGAAGGACAGCAGCGTGAGCGGGACGGTGACGACCAGGCGGGAGGCGATCTCCGGGCCGACCGGGAGGGTGCTGATGAACGACTCGCCCAGGTCGAGGGTGGCGAGCCGGCCGATCCAGGTGGCGAACTGCTCGGGCAGCGGCCGGTCGGAGCCGATCTGGTGGCGGGCGGCCTCGATCTGCTCGGGGGTGGCCCCGACCGACAGCAGCGCGTTGGCGGGGTCGCCGGGCAGCAGGCGCAGCAGCAGGAACAGCACGACGCAGGCCAGCAGGAGCGAGACGACGAGGAAGGCCGCCCGCCGCAGCAGGTAAGTGATCATGAAGAACCGGGCAGCGGGTGAGTGGTCATGACAGGGGACTCCGTACCGGCGGGCACGCGCGCCGGCCCCCGGCCCGCCGCACGGGGCGGCGGGCCGGGCGGGTGAGGTGCGGGCCGGGCATCAGCCCTTCTTGATGCCGTAGGCGTGGAACTGCGAGTTGAGGCCGTTGACCGGGTAGCCCGACAGCGACGACGAGGCCACCACGATCTGCGGGTAGAGGTAGAGCCAGTCGCTGGCGGCGTCCTCGGCGATCTTCCGGTTGGCCTGCTTGAGCAGCTCGGCCTGCCGCTCGACGGTGTCGCTCTTCTCGGCCTCGTTCACCAGCTCGGTCACCTCGGGGTTGTCGTAGCCCCAGTAGAAGTCGGGGTTGCCGTACCAGACGACGTCGCGGTCGTTGACGTGCTCCTGCAGCGTCGCGGTGAAGTCGCGGTTCTTGAAGACCTTGGTGTACCACTCGTCGGCGGTGATGACGTTGATCGTCACGTTGACGCCGATCTTGGCCAGCTCGCCCTTGATGAACGTGGCCGCGGTGGGGTGCGGGTCGTAGTTCGGGGTGTCGAGCGTGAAGTCGAACCCGTTCGGGAGACCCGCCTCGGCGAGCTGCTTCCTGGCCAGTTCCACGTCGTAGGGGTCGACCGAGGTGAGGTCCTCGTACCAGGGGTCGCTGGGCGGGACCATCGAGCCGATCGCCGTCCCGTAGCCGCCCCAGATGGAGTCGAGCAGCTTGCGGTCGTCGATGGCGGAGCCGACGGCCTTGCGGACGAGCTTGTTGTCGAAGGGCTTGGCCCTGTCGTTGAAGGCGAGCAGGAGCTTGGTCGTCGACCGGCCGTCGTTGACCTTGTAGTTCGGGTTGTTCTTGAACTGCTCCAGCGCGTCCGGGCTCTGCTCGCTGGTCACGACGTCGACGGCGTCGGTCAGCAGCGCGTTGTTGAGCGCGGTCGCCGAGGTGAAGTAGTGGAACACCACACCCTTGTTCGTCGGGGCGGTGCCCCAGTAACCGTCGAACGGGGTCAGGCTCAGCGTGGAGCCGCGCTTCCACTCGCCCAGCCGGTACGGGCCGGTCCCGTCCTCGGACTTCGCCAGGTCCTTCGCCGTGTCGTTGACGATCCAGATGTAGCTGAGGTTGTAGACGAACGAGATCGACTTGTCCTTCAGCTTCACGACGACCGTCCTGTCGTCGGGGGTCTCGACGCTCTTGACGACGGCGAAGCTGCCCTTGCGGGCCGACTGCGACTCCTTCGCGGTGACCCGCTCGATGCTGTCCTTCACGTCGGCCGAGGTGAGGGGGTCGCCCGAGTGGAACGTGACGCCGTCGCGCAGGGTGAAGGTGTAGGTGAGACCGTCGGAGCTGACCTCGTGACTCTCGGCGAGCAGGTTCTCGACCTTGCCCTCGTCGGTGAGCCTGAACAGGCCCTCGTAGACGTTGCCGTTGAACGCCTCCGTCACGCCCTGCCCGCCGCCGCCTGTGTTGTCGAGGTTCTGCGGCTCGTAGAGCGAGCCGACCTCGATCGTCGCGGCCGGGTCGAAGGCGGCGGCCGACCCCGCGGGCGCGGCGCTCCCCCCGGAGCCGGAGCCCGAGCCGGAGTCCTGGCCGGAGCCGGAGACTGAGCCCGAGCCGCATCCGGCGAGGACCAGCGCGGCCGCGATCACGGCTCCGATGAACGGCGTCGTCTTCCTGTTCACTGTCTCTCCTGATGGGCGTCCTTGCCACCGGACCGCACGAGAGGCGTGGAGGCCGTTGCGGGCGTGGTTTCGGACAGCTCACTTCGTCGCGTCCGGCGAGGGCTCGCCGTGGGGGTTTCCTGCGGTACGGCGCCGACGGCGTGTCGTAACACGTCGTCAGCGCCTTCTCGGCTAATCCTACAGAAATAGTAGGCTTTTTCCAATTTCGGACAAAAATTGGCTTTACGGTCAGCCCTCTACCGGCGAAACGGCATCGCACCACTCCGGGAGACCCCGGCCCACGACCCGGTCCGCGGGGTTCACAGGGGCAGGACGCCGCCCGGCTTGAGGGCTTTCATCGCGATCTGCGAGGTGAGCTTGTCGAGACCGGGCAGGCGGCCGAGCCGCTCCAGGCAGAGCTGGCTGTAGGCGTCCATGTCGGGCACCGCCACCCGCAGCACGTAGTCGGGGCGGCCGAACATGCGCAGGCACTCCACCACGTCGTCGATCTCCATGACGGCGGCCTCGAAGGCGGTGACCGTCTCGGCGTCCTGGCCCTCCAGCTCGACGTAGGCGACGACCTGGAAGCCCCGGCCCACGGCCGCCGGGTCGATCACGGCGCGGTAGCCGGTGATCACTCCCGACTCCTCCAGGTTGCGGACCCGGCGCAGGCACGGGGAGGGCGTGAGCCGCACCCGCTCGGCCAGCTCCAGGTTGCTCAGCCGCCCCTCCACCTGTAGGAGCCCAAGAATTGCGCGATCCGTCACATCCATGACATCAGATGCTAACGAGACACACCAACCTTGGAAAGTTTGACATCGAGTGTCGTTCTACCTGGCATAACCTTGCGGCAACGCAGGAGCGCCGACGACGGGACGAAACCATGACGATCTTCGCAGAAGCCCGTGAGATCTCCCCCGACGACCGCTACCTGCTCGACGAGGGCCAGGTCTTCATGACCGGCACCCAGGCCCTGGTCCGGGTGATCATCGACCAGATGCGCGCCGACAGGCTCACGGGGCTCCGTACCGGCACGATGGTCTCCGGCTACCCCGGCTCCCCGCTCGGCGGCTTCGACCAGGAGCTGGCCCGCTCCCGCCGGCACACCGAACCGCTCGGCGTGGTGCACCGCCCCGGGCAGAACGAGGAACTCGGCGCCACCTCCGTCTGGGGCAGCCAGCTCGTGCCCTCGCTCCCCCGCCCGCGCACCTCCGGCGTGCTGGGCGTCTGGTACGGCAAGGCGCCCGGCGTCGACCGCGCGGCCGACGCGTTCCGGCACGGCAACTTCGTCGGCGCCCACCCCGAGGGCGGCCTGATCGCGCTCTGCGGCGACGACCCGACCTGCAAGTCCTCCACCCTCCCCTCGGCGACCGAGGGCACACTCGCCACGCTGGGCATGCCGATCGTCCATCCCGGCAGCGTCCAGGAGCTGCTCGACCTGGGACGCCACGCGATCGCGGCGTCCCGGGCCAGCGGGCTGTGGGTCGCGGTGAAGGCCGTCTCCAACGTCGTGGACGGCACCGGCACCGTGGACGTCGGGCATGACCGGGTCGTCCCGGTCATGCCCGTCGTCGACTACCAGGGCAGGCCGTACCGGCACGTGCCCGACGCCACGTTGCTCACCCCGTGGTCGCTGGAGATGGAGCGCACGCTCGTCGGCCCGCGCCTGGACCTGGCCCGCGCCTACGCCCGCGAGAACGGCCTCAACCGCGTCACCGCCGACCCCCGCGACGCCTGGCTGGGCGTCGTCGCCTCGGGAACCGCCTACTACGACGTCCGCGAGGGCTTCCGCAAGCTCGGCGTCACCCCGGAGGAGGCAGGTGTCCGCCTCCTGAAGATCGGCATGCTCTGGCCGCTGGACCCGGAGATCGTCCGGACCTTCGCCCGGGGGCTGACGGAGATCCTCGTCGTGGAGGAGAAGGCCCCGCTGCTGGAGACCTCGGTCAAGGACATCCTGTACGGAACGGCCGGCGCCCCCCGCGTGCTGGGCAAGCTCGACGAGAACGGCGCGCCGCTCATCCCCCGGCACGGGGCCGTCGACGCCGACCTGGCCGCCAAGGCCGTCGCCTTCCGGCTGCGCCGCCGGAACCCGGACGGCGTGAACGGCCTGGACGGCGGCCTGAACGGCGTGAACGGCGTCGGCGAGCGGGTGGCGAGGGGGCTCTCCGTCATCTCGCGCCCGGCGCCGCTGACGCTGCTCACCACCAAGCGGACCCCCTTCTTCTGCTCGGGGTGCCCGCACAACCGCTCCACCGCCGTCCCCGACGACGCGCCCGTCGGCGCCGGGATCGGCTGCCACACGATGGTGGTGCTCAACCGCGAGGGCAAGGGCACGCTCACCGGCCTCACCCAGATGGGCGGCGAGGGGGCGCAGTGGATCGGCCAGGCGCCGTTCACCGACACCCCGCACATCTTCCAGAACCTCGGCGACGGCACCTTCCACCACAGCGGCTCGCTCGCGGTCAGGGCCGCGGTCGGGGCGGGCGTCAACATCACCTACAAGCTGCTCTACAACAGCGCGGTCGCGATGACCGGCGGTCAGACGATCACCCCGGCGCTGTCGGTGCCCGACCTGACCCGCTGGCTGGAGACCGAGGGGGTGCGCAGGGTCGTCGTCACCACCGACGAGCCCGAGCGCTACCGGGGTGTCAGGCTGGCGGGCATCGCCGAGGTCCGCGACCGGACGGCGTTGGAGGACACCCAGCGCGAGCTGGCCGCGATCCCCGGCGTGACCGTGCTCATCCACGACCAGCAGTGCGCGGCCGAGAAGCGGCGGCTGCGCAAGAAGGGCGACCTGCCCGACCCGGCCAAGAGGGTGGCGATCAACCAGCGGGTCTGCGAGGGCTGCGGAGACTGCGGGCAGAAGTCCGAGTGCCTGTCCGTGCTGCCGGTGGAGACCGAGTTCGGCCGCAAGACCGAGATCCACCAGTCGTCCTGCAACAAGGACTACTCGTGCGTGGAGGGCGACTGCCCGTCCTTCCTCACCGTCCTGCCCGCCAAGGGGAAGGCCGCGTCCAAGAAGCGCACTCCGCCGCCCCCGCCGGAGATGCCCCTCCCCGAGGCGCGCACCGGGGAGACCTCGATCAGGCTGGTCGGCATCGGCGGCACCGGCGTGGTGTCGGTCGCGCAGATCCTCGGCACCGCCGCGATGCTCGACGGCAGGCGGTCGCGAGGGCTCGACCAGACCGGCCTCGCCCAGAAGGGCGGCACGGTCGTCTCCGACATCCTCATCTTCGACGGTGACGGCGACCGCTCGGCGCGGGGCGGCGCGGGCAGCGTGGACGCCTACCTGGCACTCGACCTGATCGGCGCCACCGACCCCGCCCACCTGGCCGCCGCCGACCGCGACCGTACCGTGGCGGTGGTCTCCACCAGCCTGGTGCCGACCGGTTCGATGGTGCTCGACCCGGCCACCCACCTGACCGACACGGCCTCGCCGATCGGCGCGCTGGAGTCGCGGACCCGGCGCGAGCTGAACGTCTACCTCGACGCCGAGGAGATGGCCCAGGCGCTGTTCGGCGACCACATGCCGGCCAACACGATCATCGTCGGGGCCGCCTGGCAGCGCGGGCTCATCCCGCTCGGCCTGGAGTCGATCGAGCGGGCCATCCGCGCGGGCGGCGGCCGGGCCGCCGAGCGGACCGTCGCCGCCTTCCACTGGGGCCGCGCGGTGGTCGCCGCCCCCGAGGCCGTGGCCGCGGCGACCCGCCCCGCCGCCCCGGCCGCGCCGCTCCCCGCCCCGGAGGCGGTACGCCTGGTCGACGCGGTCGCCGAGCCCGGCACCGAGCTGCACCGCATCCTCGCGGTCCGGGTGCCCGACCTCGTCGCGTACCAGAACGCGCGCTACGCCGCCCGGTACGCCGACGCGGTCCGCGCGGTCCTCGACAGAGAGCGGGAGGTCTCCCCCGGGAGCACCGCCGTCACCGAGGCCTACGCCCGGCAGCTGCACCGGCTGATGGCGTACAAGGACGAGTACGAGGTGGCGCGCCTGCACCTCGACCCGGCCGAGCGGGCGCGGATCGCCGCCGAGTTCGGTCCCGGCGCGAGGGTCTCCTACAACCTGCACCCGCCGTTCCTGCGCGCCCTGGGCATGAGGCGCAAGCTCCGCCTCGGCCCCTGGTTCGACCCGGCCTTCCGCCTGCTATACGGCATGCGCGTGCTGCGCGGCACCCGCCTGGACCCGTTCGGCCTGGGCGGGGTGCGCGGGACCGAGCGGGAACTCGTCGCCGAGTACACCCGCGACGTGCGCCGCGCGCTGGAGCACCTGCGCCCGGAGAACGGGGAGCGGGTCCGCGAGCTGGCCGAGCTGCCCGAGGTGATCCGCGGCTACGAGCACGTGAAGCTGCGCAACGTGGCCGCCTACCGCGCCTCCGCCAGGGCCGTCCTCGACGAGCTGACCGGCGCCTAGTCTCCGCGCGTCCGGTGCCGGTGACGGTCGGGTCGGCGGGCGAGGAGGTCCGGCTCGGTGATGGGGTTCTCGTGGGTGCCCGCCGACGTGCAGGCGTGGGCCCCGGCGACGGCGCCGAGGGGGATGGAGTCGTCGAGGGAGTGCCCGGAGAGCAGCCCGTACAGGACCCCCGAGACGAACGCGTCGCCCGCGCCGTTGCTGTCGACCACCGGTCCCGGGAGGGGGGCGGCGGGGAAGCCGCGGAAGCCGTCCGTGTCCAGGACGCGGCAGCCCTCGGCGCCCTCCGTGCAGACCACGGCCCTCGCCCTGCCGCGCGCCAGGATGTCGCGCATGACCTCGTCGCGGCGCGGGCCGAGCGCGGTCGCCGACAGGAAGACCAGGTCGGAGGAGTAGGCGAAGTCCCGGTGGTGGTCGTTCTCGCCGTCCCAGTCGTGCAGGTCGGTGGAGACGGACCCGCCGCCCAGGACGATCCCGCCACCCGGTCCGGGTCCGGTGACCTGCCCGGGTCCGGTGCTCGCGCCGGAGCCGGTACGCGACCCGGGACCGGTACGCAGGTCGGGGTATACGTGCCGGGAGAAGTCGGTGATCGACACGTGGACGTGCCGGGCCGCGCGGACCGCGTCCAGGTAGAGCTCCCTGGGCAGCCGCTCCCCCGGCGCGGCGCGCGGGTCGAACAGCGAGGTGCGCCGCCCGTCCGGGCCGACGAGCAGGACGCTGCGCCGGGTCCCCTGCGGCGCGAGCGCCCAGCCGGTGTCCACCCCCCGCTCCGCGAAGTGGGCCCGGACGAACCGGCCCTGCGGGTCGTCGCCGATCAGGTCGACCAGCCTCACCCTCAGCCCGAGCGCGTGGCAGCCGAGGGCGACCCCGCTGCCGGTGTTGCCGATCCGGTCGATCACCGGCGGGACCGCGTAGGTGTCGGCGTACGGCAGGGGGAGCGCGGGCACGTAGGCGGTGGTGTCGACCCCGGTACCGCCGATGACGACGACGTCGTGACCAGTGTTCACCGGGCCATGCTCCCACCTGGCCGCACACCCGTCCCCGGCGGCCGCCCGGGTCGTCGTCAGAACCGGGTCGTCGTCAGAACCGGGTCGTCGTCAGAACCGGGTCGCGCCCGTCACCGTCAGGCGGGACACCCGCCGACCACCCGCCGAACACCCGGCACCACCTGGCCGGGTGCCCGCCCTAGCGGCTGACCAGGGGGCCGGAGCCGGTCGAGCGGCGGACGACGAGTTCGGGCTGGAACATCAGCTCGACGTGTCTGGCGCGGACCCCGTTGATCTCCTCCAGGAGGGTCGCCACCGCCGCCGAGGCCATCGCGCCGATGGGCTTGCGCACGGTGGTGAGCGGCGGGTCGGTGAACGCGATCAGCGGCGAGTCGTCGAACCCCACCACCGACACCTCCCCCGGCACCGACATCCCCCGGTCGCGGCAGGCCCGGATCGCGCCCAGCGCCATCAGGTCGGACGCGCACACGATCCCCGTACATCCCCGCGACAGCAGCTGCGCCGCGGCGGCCTGGCCGCCCTCCACCGAGAACAGCGAGTGCGAGATGAGCTCGTCGATCTCGGTGACGCCGAGCAGCTGGGACATGGCCTGCCGGTAGCCCTCGATCTTCCTGATCACCGGTACGAACCGGCGCGGCCCCAGGGCCAGGCCGATGCGCTCGTGTCCCAGGTCGACCAGGTGCTGCACGGCGAGCCGGGCCGCGGCCCGGTCGTCCGGGGAGATGAAGGGGGCCTCGACGCGCTCGCTGTAGCCGTCGAGCAGGACGATCGGCAGCCCGCGCTCGATGAGGCGCGTGTAACGGTCCATCTTCGCCGTGGTGTCGGCGTGCAGGCCGGAGACGAAGACGATGCCGCTGACCCCGCGGTCCATCAGGAGTTCGGTGAACTCGTCCTCGGGGGCGCCCCCGGGCAACTGGGTGCACAGCACCGGGGTGTAGCCGTGCTGGGTGAGCGCCTTCTCGATGGCCTGGGCGAAGGCCGGGAAGATCGGGTTGTCCAGCTCCGGGGTGACCAGGCCGACCAGGCCGTTGCTGCGCTGGCGCAGCCGCTGCGGGCGTTCGTACCCCATCAGGTCGAGAGCCGTCAGCACCGCCTGCCGGGTCGACTGCGAGACGCTGGGCTTGCCGTTGAGCACCCGGCTCACGGTGGCCTCGCTCACCCCGGCCTGCGCGGCGATGTCGGCCAGCCGGATCGTCGTCCCGTCGGAGCGGAAACGTGAGGTCTGCGCGAGCTCACCGTCCATCAGAACCCCCCGAAGGGACCGGCGGCTTCAGCCCTCAAGGGAATCGGGAGCGGGAGGACCGCCAAGGCCCGAGCGTGCTCTGACCGGTCGGGTTTGGGCATCGGAGATCTCCGTTCGTGGCGCGTTGGATGAATGTCGCTGTCATAGTGATCGCGTGACTCGTCGGGTGCGCACCTCCCCCGGTGCGGCGCATGACCTCGGTTACCACCTGGCCTGGTACCCGAAGGGCCGCCGCCCGGTTCTGGGCGGGCGGGTGAAGACCCGCTTGGAGGAGTCGATCCGCGCCAAGGCCGGCGAGCACGGCCGGTGGATCGTGGCGCTTGGGGTGATGGCCGGCCAGGTACACATGTTCGTCAAGCCGCACCCCAGGCACTCGCCGTCGTCCGTGACCGACCCGTTCATGGGGTTCACCTCCCCTCACCCGCGCGCCGGGTCCGCGCACCGGCGATTGCGGTTGCCCACGCTGTGGTCGCGGTCGTTCTTGGTGGCCACGGCCGGCGTGGTGTCGGCTCAGAAGGTGCGACGCTCCTTCGAGGCGCGCGATGAGCGCGGCCCGAAGGGGGGTGGCCGTGCGTAGGTCGTTTACGTTCCTGCTGCGTCCCACCCGGCATCAGGAGATCGCGCTCGCGGCGTGTCTGGAAGATCACCGGCAGCTTTACAACGCCGCTCTTGAGCACCGGCGCACCGCCTACCGCAAGGCCGGGGTGAGCGTGCGCTACGGCGAGCAGTCGGGGGAGCTGAAGCACATCCGCGCCGACGATCCGGGCGGGCAGGGCCGGTGGTCGTTCTCCTCCCAGCAGGCCACGCTGCGCCGCCTGGAGCGGGCGTACGCGGCGTTCTTCACGCGGGTCCGCCAGGGCCGTACGCCCGGCTTCCCCCGTTTCAAGGGCAGGGGCCGGTTCGACACCGTCATCTGGCCCAGGGACGGCGACGGCTGCCGGTGGGACTCCCAGCCCGAGCACCCCACCGCCGTGTTCGTGCGGCTTCAGGGCATCGGACAGGTGCGCGTCCACCGGCACCGCCGCGTCCTGGGCACCGTCAAGACGATCTCGGTGAAGCGGGAAGGCAACCGCTGGTACGTCGTGCTGTCGTGCGACGACGTGCCCGGCCGGGCGTTGCCCGCCACCGGGGCGGTCGCCGGGATCGACATGGGCGTCGCCTCGCTGGCCACCACCTCCGACGGTGTGCACGTCGACAACCGGCGCCACCTGGCCGCCTCGGCTGAGCGTCTCGCCGCCGCGCAACGCGACCTGGCCCGCAAGGAACGGGGGTCCAAGCGGCGCGGTAAGGCCGTGGCCCGGGTCGCTGCGCTGCACGCCACGGTGCGCCGTCAACGCCTGGACGGCGCGCACAAGGCCGCGCTCGCCCTGGTGCGCGCCTATGACGTGATCGTGCACGAGGACCTGCGAATTGCGGGCATGACCCGCTCGGCGTCCGGCACGATCGAGGCTCCCGGCACCAACGTGGCACAGAAGTCCGGGTTGAACCGGAGCATCCTGGACGCGGGTTGGGGGGTGTTGCTGACGATCCTGTCGTACAAGGCTGAGAGCGCCGGTCGAGAAGTGATCGCAGTCGATCCCCGCGACACCTCCCGCACCTGTGCCCGTTGCGGGCACTGTGCTGCGGACAACCGCCTCACCCAGGCCGAGTTCCGATGTAGGGCGTGCGGGCATGCCGCGCACGCCGACGTGAACGCGGCCACGAACATCCTCAGGGCAGGGCTTGCCCTTCGCGACGCTGCGCAAGCGGCTTAGCGAGAAGCCGCCTCCAAGAGGCGGAGGAGTCACCAAGCAGTCACCCCACCATGCGGTCTAACCAGGCGCGAACCGATCGGCATCCGGCATCCTCTATGAAATTCGTTTCTGCAACTTTTCGCAAATTGTAACATTTCAACCCTCGTGCCGGTGTTCCGGTAAAGGTGCGATGTCACGACTGGACGTCACGCCGGGGAACGGAGAAGTAACCATTAGATGAGCAATTTCTAACGACATCTATGGACACACGGGCAATTGTCGCGATGTACTACCTCATCAATCACACGGCTGGGATCCGGGCGGGGGCGTCCGGGAGGAACGAGCGCGCATGAGTACCGTCGTCCTCGACAACGTGAGCAAGGTATACCCGGGTGGATACCTCGCGGTCGACCGCATGAGCCTGCGCGCGGAAAACGGGGAGTTTCTCGTACTCCTGGGCCCCTCCGGTTGCGGCAAGTCCACCCTGCTCCGGATGATCGCGGGTCTGGAGGAGGTCACCGACGGGGACCTGTGGCTGGGCGGCACGCTCGCCAACGAGCTCGCCCCCCGCGACCGCGACGTGGCCATGGTGTTCCAGAACGGCGCCCTCTACCCGCACCGGACCGTACGCGGCAACATCGCCTTCCCCCTGGAGATCGCCAAGGCCGACCCCGCGATGGTCAGGGAGCGCGTGACGGAGCTGTCCAAGGCGCTGCACATCGACGAGACGCTGGAGCGGCGCCCTGGAACGCTCTCCGGTGGCCAGCGCCAGCGCGTGGCGATGGGCCGCGCGATCGTCCGCCAGCCTTCGCTCTTCCTGATGGACGAGCCGCTCTCCAACCTGGACGCGGGCATGCGCACCGAGCTCCGGATGGAGATCTCGTCGCTGGTCCGCTCTCTCGGGGTGACCACGATCTACGTGACGCACGACCAGGTCGAGGCCCTGACGCTGGCCGACCGGATCGCCATCATGAACCGCGGCGTCCTGCAGGACGTCGGCACCCCCGGCCAGGTCTACAACGACCCCGCGACCGCCTTCACCGCGGCCTTCCTCAGCTCCCAGCAGATCAACCTGCTCGCGGCCACCGTCCGTACCCCGCAGAACCAGTACATCCTGCTGGACTTCGGGCCGCACCAGATCATGATTCCCTGGACCGATCCCAGGGCGTACGTCATCTCCCAGCACGTGGGCCGCCAGATCATCGTCGGCCTGCGCCCCGACTGCCTGGCCCCGGTCCCCGACACCTTCGAGGGGCCGACCTTCCTCGGCCGCGTCCGCGCCCTGGAGTACCACGGCCACGAGTGGCTCGCCTACGTCGAGAGCGGGCTGACCTCGGTGGCCGTGCCCGAGCCCCCCGACCCCCGGCACAAGGCCAACGGCCTGGGCGCCCCCCTCGTCGGCGGCCGGGTCCGCTCGGTCCTGCGGCGGCTGATGCCCGGCGTCTCCTTCGACGAGGACACCGGGCCGCAGCAGGCGCAGGAGCAGGTCGGCGGCGGCAACCACCGCCGGGCCGACCTCATCGTCCGCCTGGGCTCCCGCCCGGTCTGGCGGGCCGGGGAGTCCGCCCGGGTGGGAGTCGACGTCACCCGCCTGATGCTCTTCACCATGGACGGCGCCCGCATCGACCCGCCGCAGCGCTGACGCGGCACCGGGACGCCCGGTGCGGGCCCGGGCCGGTCGTCAGAGCGGCCCGAGGGAATCTCGCGGAAGCGGGACGGTCCTCAGAGCGGCCTGATCGTCTCGCCGATCCGGTCGAACAGCTCCTGCTTGCCCCCGGTGTCGGTGCTGAGCGTGACGATGCAGGTCCTGTCCGCGACCGGCACGTAGTACTGGGTGCCCCGGACGTTGACGCCGTTGGTCTCGAACGAGTAGACGATCCGCGCCGCCTCCCTGGAGCCGATCCGCACCTTGCCCGTCTCGACGACCTTGGCGTTGAGCTGTTCCAGCTGGGACCTGGTCTCCCTGAGCAGCTGTTCCGTCGAGATCTGCCGCCCGGCCTGGCAGAAGGCGTTGAGGTTGGTGGGGAACCCGTTCTTCGAGGTCTTGGCCGAGTCGGTGTCCGACGCCCAGAGGCCGTTGTTGTCGACCAGGGTCTGCAGGCTCTTCTTCGCCTGTTCCAGCGTGGGACCCGACAGGCCGCTGCTCTCCAGCCCCTTGTCGAGGTCGTCCTTGGTCAGGTCGAGCGAGACCCACTCCTTCGGGATCGCGACGGTGACGCCGTTGGCGGCCCCGCCGATCCGCTTGAACCCCTCCGGCACGGGTGCGGCGCTCTCGGCGGGGGCGGTGGCGGTGGTGCTCGCGCCCGGCTCGCCCGGCTCGGCGCTCCGCGAGGGGCCGGGACTCCGGCCGAGGTCGAGGTCCCGCACCAGGGCGGCGGGGGCGGCGGAACCGGCGGGAACGGCGTCCGTGACGGCCGGGTTCCCGCCCGCGCAGGCCGTACTCGCTCCCAGGCAGAGCCCCAGCAGGCTCATCGTCACGACGTGGCGCTTAGGCATCAGGCTGCCCTCCTCCCGGACCCGCGAGGGCCCGGTACCGATACGACCGGCGGCGTCATCGGGGGGAGATCTGATGCGGGTGTGCGCGACGGCCACCGCCCCGCCGGGCTGACCCGGCCGCCCTCGGTGGACGGGACCCGGGCACGACGGACGGGAAGGCGCGGTCACGGAAGGTGGCGCCGAACCACTCCTAGCTTTTCCTACCCCATAACCGACATATCGGAAACGCGGGGACTCAGGAGGCGCGACTCATGATGGAGACGATCTCCAGGACCCTGGTGGCGCGATCCAGCTCCGCGCGGTGGAAGGGCGGTCCGTCGGCCCTGGCCAGGACCAGGTGCCGGCTCGTCTCCGGCACCGGGAGGCTCATCAGCCCGTACGGCCCGGAGCCGAGGACCGCCGGGCGCAACGTGGCGAGGTCGGCCGCCTTGACGCCGACGAGGCCGCCCGTCTCGTCGAGGGACACCGGAGCCTGCCAGCTGCGGTGAAGGAGATCCTCGCTCTCCGGCGACAGGATCACCGCCCACTCGGCGCTCACCAGGTCGGGCATGGCGTCCACGAGGGTGTCGAAGGCCCTGCCGGGATCGGCGGCGACGTGCTTCAGCAGGTCGTAGTCGGGCGCGGCGCCGGGGATCTCGCGGGTGGGCCAGACGCCCTCGACGCGCATCCCCGGGACGCCCGAGAGGCGGTCCCTGACCGTCTCCGCGTCCACGGTGCCGGGCCAGGAGACGGTGAAGTCGTCCACCGCCCGGCCCGTCTCACGTTCCAGGACCGTCACCTGGAGGATGTCCGCACCCAGCGTGCCGAGCACCCGGGCCGCCTGGCCCAGGGTGCCCGGCCTGTCGGGGAAGGAAACGCGTAGCCGCAACATCATGCCGATCACCTCGCTCTACGCACCAGACTGTCCTAGCCAGGTTTCACGAAGGTTCCGGGGAGATGTCCAGAATAAGACCCCAAATGGGTAAAAATCAGGGCTGATAGGCCCCGGCGGCGGGGGACGCGGACAGCTTGGCGCCGGAGAGGTCACGGGCCAGGCCCGTCCCCCCGTACCAGGTGGGGCCGAGCTTGACGCCACGGCCGAGCGCCGGGGAGCCGGGGCGCAGGCGCAGGTCCGTCCGGCTCCTGAAGCGCGGGTCGGCCAGGATCGACCTGGGGCCGAGCTTGAACTTCAGGGAGCGGCCCTTGTAGACGCCGGCGTCCTCGTCGGCCCCCTTGCCGTCCTCGAAGCCCACCTCGCCGCCGACCACGATGACGTTGTTGCGCAGCTTCAGGATCCCCGGGGAGCAGCCGTCGTGGCAGGCCCAGCCGAGGGTCTGGCGGGCGGGCAGGTAGACCGAGTTGTGCACCGCGACGGTGCCCCTCACCGGCCCGACCACGTGGCCGGCGCCCCGGGTGACGAGGAAGGAGGCCCTGCGCGAGGAGGTGACCACGTTGTGGGCGAAGATGTTGCCCCCGGCGGTCTTGCCCTTCTGCGCGCCGAGCTCGACGAAGGTCTCGTTGTTCCTGGCGACGTTGTGGGTGATCCGGTTGCGGTCGCCGTTGAACACCTCCACGGCGGCGCCGTCGGTGCCGTAGTCCTTGCTGCCGGCGTAGCTGCCGGTGATCAGGTTTCCGGTGACGAGGTTGTCGTCGCCGTTGAGCAGCACGCCGAACGCGCCGGAGTCGTCGTCGCCGCCCTCGTCGTTGACGCTCATGCGGTTGTTGTCACGCAGGACGCTGTTCTTGACGACGTTGCTCGCGCCGACGAAGTGGACCCCGGTGATGTTGCGGTCGGCGATGACGCGGTCGAGCTCGTTGCGGTTGCCGCCGACCTCGAAACCGGCCCACTGGCAGTTGCTGGCGTGCACCCCCACGACCCGCACGTAGGAGCCCGAGATCACCACGCAGGCCGCGTCCCTGCCGCTGATCCTCGGGGCGGCGCCCTTGCCGTACGGCTCGACCGAGATGGGGCTGGCGGCGGTGCCCTTGCCGGACAGCGTCAGCGCGCCCGGCCAGCTGCCGCCGCGCTTGAGGCGCACGGTGTCGCCGGGGCCCAGGGTCGCGGCGTTGACGTTGTCCAGGCTGCGCCAGGCCGCCGAGGCCGAGGTCCCGGCGGCTGAGTCGTCTCCGGCCCTGGAGTCGACGTAGTAGACGGTGCCCGCCGCGGCGGTGGCCGCCGGCACGGCGACGAGCATGTTTCCGGCCACGAGAGCCCCCGCCACGGGAGCGGCCCACGGCCTCGTCGAGTTCATTCTGCTACGCTCCATCGCCGTTCCCCGCCAGTACGTCAGCGCAGATCTTCGCACACCCGGGGTTCACTCAGCGATCCGAGCGAAGGACGCACAGCCGGCCGTTACCTCGCCTTCACCCCGGCGGGCCGGGCGGCGACGCGGAGCCGGGCGGCCCCGGCCGCCCCCGCCCTGGTCACGACGGTCACTCCCTGGTGGCGACGATCAGGAGGTGCGCCGGGGAGCGTGTCAGGACGTACTCCCGCGGGTCGTGACAACCGGCCTCGGCGAGCCACCGGGTGACCGTCTCCGGGGAGTACAGCCGCCCGCCCTGGGTGTGGTGCAGGTTGAGCTCGAAGAGCGGGGTGAAGGCCCGCGCCGCCGCGTCGCCCGGATGGCCGGGGTCCCTGTCGAGGACCAGCACGACCCCGCCGGGGCGCAGCGTGCGCGTCGCGGCCCGCAGCAGGGCGAAGGCCCGCTCCTCGCCGAAGCCGTGCAGCAGGTTGAACAGCAGCACGGCGTCCTGGTCGCGGTACGGGAGATCGCCCAGGACGTCCCCGTCGAGAAGGGTGACGCGGTCGGCCATCCCCGCTTCGGCCACCGCCGAGCGGCCCGCGTCGAGCCCTGCGGACAGGTCGACGACGGTGGCGCGCAGCTCCGGCCGGTCCCGGCAGTAGGCGATGCTGTAGCGGGCGTGCCCGCCGCCCAGGTCCAGCAGCCGGGAGGCGCCGCGCGGCAGGGGGGCGACGGCGGCGATCTCCTCCGCCAGCCACCCCGCCTGGTCCTGGAGCAGCCGCTGGAAGCGGGCCAGCACCTCGGGGCGCCCGGCCAGCCAGGTGTAGAAGTCGGCGCCGCGCTCACCGGAGCGCACCGACTCCTCCAGCCCGCCCCAGAGCCCGGCCAGGACCTCCTGCCAGAACAGCAGCATGTTGCCGTACCCGCCGAGCAGCGGGCGGGACACGGCGGTCAGCGCGTACCCGCCGGGCCCGGAGGTCACGTACCCGGTCCCGGCGAGCGCGCCGAGCAGGACGCGCAGGCCGTCCCGGTCGGCGCCGAGCCCGGCGGCCAGCTCGGGCAGCTCCCTGGGCCCGTCCGCCAGGGCCTCGAACAGGCCGAGCCGGAGCCCCGCCGCGGCGGCGTGCGCCGACATGGCGCCGATCACGTCGAGATGGGGGCCGGGCGCCTCCCCGCTCTCCAGGTAGCGGCGGGCGTCCTCGGGTGTCAGGTGCAGCGGCATCGGACCTCGCTCGTAAGGGTCACGGTTCGTGAGTGCTTTGTGAAGGTCGTGGTTTCGAGAGGCCGGGGTCAGGGGACCGGGGCGGGCGCGGCGTCCGTTCTGGGCGCGTCCGGGATCTCGCGCTCCAGGCGGCGGAGCCGGGGAAGGACGAAGGTGACGACCGCGAGGGCGACGAGCAGGAGCCCGTCGACCAGGTAGATCAGCGCGGTTCCCCTGCCGGGGCCCGTCCCGATCAGTTCCCCGACGCTCCCGGCGAGCGCGCCGCCCGGCATCAGCAGGGGTCCCGTCAGATGTTCGGCGACGGGCGCGGCGCTCAGGTAGGCGACGGGCATCGCGCACTGCGACAGGGTGCGCGCCGTGGCGAGCACCCGGCCGAGCGCCCCGGCCTCGGTCTTGAGCTGCAGGATCGTCATCACGCAGCCGTTGACCACCGGCAGGACGAACAGGAACGCCGGGGCGACCACCGCGATGAGCACCACCGAGGGGGACAGGCCGTGCGCGGCCAGGGCGAGCCCGCCCAGCGCCATGAAGAGGCTCATCCCGGTGATCCTGCGGCGCGGCCCTCCCCACAGGCCCATGACCAGGCTCCCCGCGAACAGCCCCGCCCCTCCGGCGAACACCAGCACCCCGAGCGTGGCGGGTCCGGTGAACGACAGGATGAGCGGGCGGATCAGCACCCCCGCGACGGCGAACACCAGGTTGAACGCGGCGAAGACCGCCACCAGCGGGAACAGCCCGTGGGAGCGCAGGTGCCGCAGCCCGAAGAGCAGGTCGGTGCCCAGCGACGGCGGGCTCGCGACGGTCTCGGGCCGGGTGACCGACCGGGGCAGCCTCGTCGCCAGGACCACGACCGTCGCGACGGCGAACGACAGGAGGTCCAGCAGGAGCACGCCGCGCAGTCCCACCACCTCCAGCAGCGTCCCCGCCGCCACCGGGGCCGCGATCTGCAGCCCCCAGGTGGCCTGCATCAGCCCGTTGGCCCGCCCCAGGTGGCGTTCGGGGACCAGCAGCGGCGTCATCGCCTGGTAGACGGTGAGATGGAAGGTCCCGCAGATCGCGCCGACGGCGGTGGCGACGTAGACGTGCCACACGGCCAGGCTCTGCGCCTGGACGATCAGCAGCAGCGCGGCCGTCGACAGCGCCGCCCCGCAGTCGCTCAGTACGAGGACCCACTTCCTGTCGAAGCGGTCGACGATCACCCCGGAGAAGGGGGTGATGAGGATGCCGGGCAGCGTGGCGCAGAGCATGGTGAGGGCGAACTGGGTCTCGGATCCGGACTCCTGGTAGACCCAGACGCTGAGCACGAAGCCGGTGAGGCTGGAGCCGATCACCGACACCAGCTCCGCGGACCAGATACCGGCGAACCTGAGCGCGTCGGCTCTCAACGGAGCCCTCCTTCCACGGATGCTTCGGCGGACGTCCCGGTGGGAACCCCGGCGGGTTCCCCGGTGGGGTTCCGGACGGGGTTCTCGCCGGGACTCTCGGCGAGGGTTCCGGCGGGTTCGCCGGTGAGAGTCCCGGGTTCCCCGGTGAGCGTCCAGGCTGCGCCGGCGGGAGTCCCGGTGGGGGCTTCGGAGGGCGTCCGCGGGGCCGTTCCGGGAAGGAGGCCGGGGCACGTTCCGAGGAACGCGAGATAGCGGCCGATCAGCGCGGAGCCGGGCGGCGGGCAGGCGAACGAGGTCTCGAACCTCGGCCCGCGCGGCCCCGGCGGCCTCTCGCCCAGATCGGCGGCGAACGGGCCCATCGCGACCGGCTCCCCCTCGGCGGAACGCCGCAGGATCTCCGCCCGCCAGCGCTCCCAGGGGACCGTCTCGACGTCGTACCCGTGATCGGCCAGGGCCGCCGCCAGCTGCCGGTAGGTGATCCCCTCGGCGTCGAAGTAGTGGAAGTCGCGCCCCGCCGACGCCGGGTCCAGGAGCCGCGCGGCGACGGCGGCGGCGAGATGGTCGACGGGGATGACGTCCTCGGCGACCGGGATGTCGGGCACCATGCGGAGCTGGACGAACGTGGCGAGCAGCCGGTTGAGGTAGTCGGCGGGGTCGCCCCGGCCGGTGAGGCTGTGGCCACCGACCCGCGCGGGCCGGTGGACCGTCACGGGCAGGCCGTGCTCGCGGGCCTCCCGTACCGCCGCGTCGGCGACCCACCTGCTCTGGTAGTACGGGGACTCCAGCCCCGCGGGGTCGTCCGGGGCCTCGTCCTCGGTGATCGGCCGCTCCCGGCCCGCCCAGCCGAGGTACACGCCGAGGGTGGAGACGGTGTGCAGCGGGGTCGGCCGCGAGCGCGCGGCAAGCCGGACCATCTCCACGGTCCCGCCGACGTTCACGGGGCCGAGCATCCGGTACGGCTGGACGAAGTTGACGATCCGCGCGGTGTGGCAGATCAGGTCGCTCCCCTCCGCCACGGCGTCGTAGAGGCCGGGCTCCAGTCCCAGCCGGGGCGCCGTCAGGTCACCGGCCAGACCGGTGACCCTCTCCCGGTAGCCGGGTTTCCAGAGGCCGTACCGGGTCAGCACATCGCGGACCCGGTCGGCGGCGACCCGCTCGTCCCCCGCTCTGACCAGGCACATCACCTCGGGGACGCCCCGGTCGAGCAACTCGGCCAGCAGATGCGCCCCGAGGAGGCCGGTCGCCCCCGTCAGCAGCACCCGGCCGGGCCACCGCGCCGCCGCCCCGCCCGGCACGAAGCCGACCGAACCGGAAACACCGCGCCCACCTGGCGCGTCCCGCCCGTCCTCAGGCAAGCCGGACGCGCCACGCTCGTCCCCCGACACGCCGGACACAGGGCCGGACGCGCCACGCCCGTCCCCTGACGCGTCGCGCGTCGAGGTGAGGGTGTCGCGTACCTCGCCGGGCAGCGCCGCCAGCGCCCTCAGGTCGTCGTCGCCGAGGGCCGGTTCCGGCGTGGCCGCGGAGGCCGCGAACTCCGCCAGGTCGGCCGTCTCGAAGAGACCCCCGAGGGAGAGCTCGACCCCGGTCTCCCCGCGGACCTCGCCGAGCACCCTGGCGGCCAGCAGCGAGGACCCGCCGAGGGCGAAGAAGTTGTCGTGGCGCCCCACCCGGGGAAGGTCGAGCACCCGGGCCCACACTGCGGCCAGCGCCGTCTCCAGCGGCCCGCGCGGCGGGACGTACCCGGGCGCGTCCCGCGAGGCGTCCGGGAGCCGCCCGGCGTCGACCTTCCCGTGCGGCGTACGCGGGATCTCGTCGAGCGGTACGAGCACGGCGGGCACCATGTGCCGGGGCAGCCGCTCGCGCAGGAAGCCCCGCAGCCCCTCGGGGTCGACGGCGCGCGGCGCCACGTAGCCGACGAGCCGGTCCCCCTCCGGGGAGGCCACGACGGCCGCGTCCCGCACCCCCGGGTACGCCACGACGGCGGACTCGACCTCGGCGGGCTCGATCCGGTAGCCGTTGACCTTCAGCTGGCGGTCGACCCGCCCGAGGAACTCCAGCGTCCCGTCGGGCAGGTATCTGGCCAGGTCCCCGGTCCGGTACATGCGGGCCCCCTCGCGCCCGGCGTGGGGGTCGTGGACGAACCGCGCCCCGGTCTCCTCCGGCCGGGCGACGTAGCCCCGGGCGAGGCAGTCGCCCCCCAGGTGGAGCTCGCCCGGCGTCCCGGTGGGCGCCAGGCCGCCCCTGCGGTCGAGGACGTAGGCGCGGACGTGCGGCAGGGGGCGCCCGATCGGCAGGTGGTCCCGCCCTGCCGCCTCGGCGCCGTCGCGGGTGCGGTGCACCGTGGCGCACACGGTCGCCTCGGTCGGGCCGTAGTGGTTGAACAGCTCGACCCGGCCGCCGGTGGCGGCGGCCCAGGCGCGGACCGCCCAGAGCGGTACCCGCTCCCCGCCGACCATCATCGTGGTGACCGGCCAGTCGGCGGGCACCGCTCCGGGCGCCAGCCCGGCCGCCCACCCCCGCCACAGGGAGGCCGCGGTGTCGACCGCGGTCACGCCGTGCCGCGCGCAGAAGCGCACCAGCTCCGGCCCGTCGAGCAGGGCGGGATCGGGGTGCAGCACGACGGCGGCCCCCGAGCACAGGGCGGGGAACACGTCCCCCACCGAGGCGTCGAAGGTGAGCGGCGGCAGCATCAGCACCCGCCCGCCCGGCCCGAACCCGTGGACGACGCGGAACGACTCGGTCAGCCGGGCGAGGGTCCCGTGGGTCACCATCACCCCCTTGGGCCGCCCGGTGGACCCCGACGTGTAGATCACGTACGCGAGGTCCCCGGGCCCCGCGGGCGACACCTCACCAAGATCGCCCGCGCCGCCCGGATCATCCCCGGCCTCTCCGCTCTCTCCGGCTTCCCGGACTTCCCCGGCCTCTCCCGCGTCCTCGACGGTGAGAACCGCGCCGGGGTAGCCCGCGAGCGCCTCCCGGTGCCCGTCGGAGGTGACGGCGGCGACCGCTCCGGCCTCCAGGAGGATCCCGGCGATCCTGTCCGGCGGGTCGGCCGGGTTGAGCGGCAGGTAGGCGGCCCCCGCCCTCAGCGCGGCGAGCAGGGCGACAATGGCGTCCCCGCCGTTCGGCAGGACGACGGCGACGACGGATTCGCGCCGGGCCCCCGCCTCCCGCAGCCGCGCCGCCAGCCGCGCCGAGCGCCGTTCCAGCTCGCCGTAGCCGATCGTCCCCTCCTCGGAGACCAGCGCGGGGGCGCCGGGGGCCTCGGCCGCCCGCCGGGCGACGAGCTCGTGGACCGCCGTGAAGCCCTCCGAAGGCAGGGAACCGCGAGACGCCGTATCGCCGTCCAGGGACGCGGGATCAGCCCCTGAAGGGGCGGTGGGATCCGTCGTACCGGCGTGAACCCCGGTGTGGACCTCGTCGTGCAGCGGGATCTGCCAGACCCGCAGGTCCGGCGTGGCGGTGAAGGCGGCCAGGAAGACGACCACGTGGCGCAGGAACCGGTCGACGGTGCCCTCGTCGTAGAGGTCGGCGGAGTAGTCGGCGTGCAGGTCGATCCCCCTCTCGCTCACGCTCACGACGAGGGTCAGGTCGAAACGGGCGCCCGGGGAGGACTCGTCGAGGTCCCAGGTCTCCGTGGTGAGGTTCGCCGCCCGCTCGGTGGCCCGGCCGCCCTCCCCCATGACGAGCAGCGTCTGGAAGACGGGGTTCCTGCGCAGGTCCCGGGGGGCCCCGGCCAGGTCGGCGATCTCCTCGAACGGCGTCGCCTGGTGGCCGAGCCCCCTGATGACCGAGCCGCGCACGGCGCGCAGGAGCTCGGCGAGGGTGGGGTCGGCCCGCAGGTCCGTCCGTACCGGGATGAGGTTGATGTAGCAGCCGACCGAGCCCTCCAGCTCGACCAGGTGCCGGTTGACCAGGGCGGTCCCGACGACCACGTCCTCCTCGTCGGAGTGCCTGGCCAGGGCGGCGGTCATCGCCGACATCGCGATGACGAACAGGGTGACGCGCCGCGCCCTGACGAGGGCGTACAGGTCCGCCACCAGGGTGTCGGGCAGGCGCAGGGAGCGGCGGGCCCCGCCCAGTACGGGTTCGCGGGGCCGGGCCCGGTCCTGCGGGAGGGTGCTGACGGCGGGCGCGCCGGACAGGTGCTCGCGCCAGTGGGCGAGCCCCGCCTCGCGCCCCGCCGCCCCCTGCCCGGCGAGCCAGGCGGCGTAGTCGGGGAACTGGGCGGACACCGGCTCCGGCGGCTCGGCGCCGTCGACCAGGACCCGGTAGTGAGCCCAGAGGTCCTCCTCCAGGATCCCGAGCGAGGGCGCGTCGCACATGATGTGGTGCAGGCACCAGGCCAGGACGTGCTCCCCGGAGGGAAGGGCGATCAGCACGGCCCGGTGCAGCGGGGCGCCGTCGAGGGTGAACCTGCGCGAGAGCACGTCCCTGACGATGTCGCGCGCCCGCTCCTCGTCGGGCGCGTCCACCACCCGCAGCTCGGGCCCGCTCTCCCGTACCGTCTGAACCGGTCCCTCGGCTCCCTCGACGACGACCAGGCGCAGCGCCTCGTGCCGGCCCACGACGGTGGTGAAGGCCGCGCGCAGCGCGTCCGGGTCGAGCGGCCCGACGAGGCGCTGGAAGGTCCAGCAGACGTAGGACGCCCCGCCTCCGGCCCCGGCCCGGTCCAGGAACCACAGGCGCGCCTGGGCGGGGGTGAGCGGGATGGGCGCGGCGGGGTCACGGCGCGCGGGCGGGGTCATTCCACCCCTTCCATCAAGGTCTCCATGACGATCTCCCGCAGGTGGGCGGGCACCCTGCCCTCGAACCGGGTGAGGTACGCGCGCCGGTGGGCCGGGTCCCCCCACAGGAAGGGCAGGTCCGTGGCGACCATGTGGCGGATCGCGAGCAGCGGCACCGGACCGGCCAGGGGACGCAGCGACGGGTTCCACAGGCCGGGCTTGTCCGGCGGCCCGTCGTGGAACTCCCCGATCATCAGGCCCTCCTCGACGAAGGCGTCCTTCAGCGCGTTCTGCGCGCCGTCGACGAGCGCCAGGCGGTCGCCGAGACCGGGCAGGAGCAGCAGGATCGTGGTGAACACGGCCTCGGGCCCGTCCAGCGGCGCGAGCCGGGTGAACCAGGCCCGGTAGGGCTCCACCGCCGCGACGACGTCCTCGACGGTCTCTCCCGCGCGGGGCACCGCGAGATAGAACCTGTTCCGGCCCAGCGAGCCCTGGGCGTACGGGCAGACCGGGCCGTTGCGGCCCAGCTCGGGGTGCGGGCGGCACAGGTAGGTCCCGGCCCAGTCCACGACGGCCCGCAGCGCGTCCCCGTGGGCGAGGACCTCGGGCGGCGGTGACGGGGCGTCCAGATCGGCGACCTCGATCAGGCGGAGCGACGGGTCGTCGGGGTGCGTGATCACGGGGCCGTCCTCCGCGGGGAAGTGCCGATCCGTACGGCCGCCAGGGCGGCTCCCACGGCTCCCGCCGCCAGCGCCGCGCCCGACCAGCGCAGCACGCGGTCCTGCCTGCGGGCCCGGCGCAGCGCCTCGCCGTAGGGCATGTCGGTGTGCGAGACCATGGTGTAGAGGGGTTTCCACAGGTCCGGGAAGGCGCGGTTCAGCGCGAGGTCGGCCTGCCTGCGGGCCAGGCTCAGCGGTGAGCGGGTGCCGTCGCGCAGGTCGGCGAAGTTCCGCTCCGACAGGTCGGCCAGGATGTCGGTGTGCGGCTTGCGCAGCCGCTGGTACTCCTCGAACGCGGCCGCGCGGTCGCGGGGGTGCCGGGCGAGGCAGCCGTCGAGCACCAGGCAGTCCTCCAGGGAGGAGTTCATGCCCTGGCCGTAGAACGGGTAGACCGCGTGGGCGGCGTCGCCCGCCAGGACCACCCGGTCACCGTGCCGCCAGCGCGAGGTGCGGATGGTCACCAGGTTCCCCACCGGGTTGGCGGCGTACTGGGCGGCCAGGTCGGGCACGAGGTCCAGTACGCCGGGGAACACCCGCAGGAAGAAGTCGGTGACGTCGCGCTCCCCGGCGAGTTCGGCGAAACCGGGGGCACCGGGGACGCCGGAGTGCGGCAGGAAGAGCGTCGCGGTGAGCGAGCCGTCCACGTTGGGGTGGGCGACGATCAGGGCGTTCTCGCCGGGCCAGACGTGCAGTGCCTCCAGCGGGACGCGGGAGCCGCCGCCGGGGGCGGCGGGGATCGTGAGCTCCTTGTACCCCCATTCGAGGAACTCCTGGCGGTAGTCGGCCGTGAGCCCCCGCTGCATGGCGGCGCGTACGGCGGAGAACGCTCCATCCGCGCCGACCACGAAGTCCGCGCGGGCCTCGCGCGTCTCGCCGGTGATCGTGTCGGCCAGGGTGAGCGTCCCGCTCTCGCGGTCGACCCCCGCGCAGCGGACGCCGAAGAGGTGCCTGACACCCTCGTGTCCTGCGGCGCTCTCGACCAGGAGGGTGGTCAGCTCGTCCCTGTCGACCGAGTAGAGGATCTCCCGCGGGTCGGTGCCGTACGCCTGGAAGGCCGCGGGCCTGCCCGGACGGTGGATCATCCGCCCCCGCATGGGCACGAGCCTGTCGCCGAGAGCGTTCCACAGGCCGACGTGCCGCAGGGCGCGGATGCCCCGGGCCGACAGGCCCAGGTTGATCGAGCGTCCCTCGCCGTCGCCCTTGCCGTCGCGCGGGTCGGGGCGCATGTCGTAGACGTCGACGGGGTGGCCCCGGCGGGCGAGGAGGATGGCGAGCAGCGATCCGGCAGGGCCCGCGCCGACGACCGCGGCCCTGTCCTCGAGGGCTGGGTGAGCCGGGCCGTCGAGTGGATCGGGTGAGCCGGGTAAGTGGGAGATCACGGCTTCCCCTCCGGTTCCACGGCGCGGCACGAGGGCCTGCCCGCGCGGTCGCGGATCGGGAGGGTGAACCGGGTCATGGAGATCTGGGTGGTGTCGTGCACACTCAAACCGGCCTCCTGGGGGGCGCGCGAGGTCGACGGGTCGTACATGAGGGGGATCCGGGCCGCGGGCGACCCGGACAACACAGGTGAAGCGGATGCCGAGGGTGAGGACCGGCGGCTGTGGCGGCCTTCGCGATGTTCGAGGGGACCGGCGGCTCTGGCGGCCTTCGCGATGCCCGGGAGGACCGGCGGCTACGGTCTTCGCGGTGTGCCGGAGGACCGGCGGTTACGCCGATCTTCGCGGGGTGAGGATTTCGGAGTATAGAGATCGGCGGGCATGCCGGGGAAGCCCGTGACAGTGGCAGAAATGGGCAGAAATGGATCGTTGTGAAATGCCGACGGGTGGAGACGTTCAGCGAACGATCTTGGGACCCGAGCCCGTCGAGCCCCGCACGATGAGTTCCGGCTGGAAGATCAGCTCCGAGTGCTGGCCGGGCGTCCCGGCGACGGCCTCCAGGAGGGTGTGCACGGCCGCGGTGACCATCGGCTGCACGGGCTGGCGCACGGTGGTGAGCGGCGGGTCGGTGAACGCGATCAGCGGCGAGTCGTCGAACCCCACCACCGACACCTCCCCCGGCACCGAGAGCCCCCGGTCGCGGCAGGCCCGGATCGCGCCCAGCGCCATCAGGTCCGAGGCGCACACGATGCCGGTGCAGCCGCGCTCCAGCAGCTGCGCCGCCGCGACCTGGCCGCCCTCCACCGAGAACAGCGAGTGCGAGATCAGCTCGTCGACGTCGGTGACGCCGAGCAGCTGGGACATGGCCTGCCGGTAGCCCTCGATCTTCCTGATCACCGGTACGAACCGGCCGGGGCCGACGGCGAGGCCGATGCGCTCGTGGCCGAGGTCGGCCAGGTGCTGCACGGCGAGCCGGGCCGCGGCCCGGTCGTCGGGGGAGATGAACGGGGCGGGCACGTCGGCGGCGTGCCCGTTGAGCAGGACGATCGGCACGCCCTGCCCGATCAGCTGGGTGTAGCGGTCCGAGCGCGCGGTGATGTCCGCGTGCAGCCCGGAGACGAAGATGATCCCGCTCACCCCGCGCTCCACGAGGATCTCGGTGAACTCGTCCTCGACCGCCCCGCCGGGCAGCTGGGTGCAGAGCACCGGGGTGTAGCCGTGCTGGGTGAGGGTCTTCTCGAACGCCTGGGCGAAGGCCGGGAAGATCGGGTTGTCCAGCTCCGGGGTGACCAGGCCGATCAGCCCGTTGCTGCGCTGGCGCAGCCGCTGCGGGCGTTCGTACCCCATCAGGTCCAGGGCCGTCAGCACCGCCTGCCGGGTGACGGCGGAGACGCCCGGCTTGCCGTTGAGCACCCGGCTCACGGTGGCCTCGCTCACCCCGGCCTGCGCGGCGATGTCGGTCAGCCTCGCGGTGCCGGCGCCACCGTGACCGAGGGTGCTATGCGGCATCGAGTTCCCACCAGACGGCGGAGTCGGGGGCGAGGCGCGCCACGCCGCCCTCGACGGCCGTCTCCGCGCTGGCCAGCAGGATCCGCCCGGGGGCGGGCAGCTCCACGGGCTCGCCGGTGAGGTTGACCGTGCAGGCGAACCCGTCGCCCCTGGTGAAGGCGAGGGTGCCCTCGGGGGAGTCGAGCCAGGTCAGCGGGGCGTCGTCGAGGGCGCCGGGGGCGCCGGGGGCACCGTCGAAGGAGCGACGCTCGCGCCTGATCCGCAGCGCCTCCCGGTAGAGGTTCAGCGTGGAGACCGGGTCGCCCAGCTGGGAGGCGACGCTGAGCGGCCCCCAGGAGGGCGGCATGGGCAGCCAGGTCCCCTCGGCGCCGGGCAGGCTGAAGCCGAAGTGCGGCTCGCCGTCGGCCCACGGGAGCGGCACCCGGCAGCCGTCGCGGCCGTCGTCGGGGTTGCGCAGGCGCTGCGGGTCGCGCTGGAACTCCTCCGGCAGGTCGAGCACCTCGGGCAGCCCGAGCTCCTCGCCCTGGTAGACGTAGGCCGAGCCGGGCAGGGAGAGCGTGAGCAGGGCGGCGGCCCGAGCGCGGCGCAGGCCGGTCTCGCCGCCGCCGTACCGGGTGACGTGGCGCTTGACGTCGTGGTTGGAAAGGACCCAGGTGCAGGGCGCGCCGACCAGCCCGGCCGTCGCCAGCGACTCCTGGATGACCGCGCGGAACGCGGCGGCCTCCCAGGGCGCGACGAGGAACTGGAAGTTGAACGCCTGGTGCATCTCGTCCGGGCGGACGTAGTTGGCCAGCCGCAGCGCGGAGGGCGCCCACGCCTCGGCGACCCCGATCCGCTCACCGGGGTAGGAGTCGAGCAGTCTGCGCCAGGCTCGGTGGATCTCGTGCACGCCGTCCTGGTCGAAGAACGGCACCACCTCGGTGCCGATCATCCCGACCTGGTCGGGGTGGCCGACGTCGGGCAGCCCTTCGGCCTTGACCATGCCGTGGGCGACGTCGACGCGGAAGCCGTCGACCCCCATGTCGAGCCAGAAGCGCAGGATCGACTCGAACTCCGCGTGGACCTCGGGGTTCTCCCAGTTCAGGTCGGGCTGCTGGGGGGCGAACAGGTGGAGGTACCACTCGCCGCCGGGCAGGCGGGTCCACGCGGGGCCGCCGAAGACCGACTCCCAGTCGTTGGGCGGCAGCTCCCCCGTCGCGCCCCGGCCCTCGCGGAAGATGTAGCGCTCCCGCGCGGGGGCCCCTGGAGGCGCCGCCAGGGCCTCCTGGAACCAGAGGTGCTGGTCGGAGGTGTGGTTGGGCACCACGTCCACGATGACCCGCAGGCCGTGCCGGTGCGCGTCGTCGATCAGCGCCCCGGCGTCGGCGAGCGACCCGAAGATCGGGTCCACGTCTCGATAGTCGGCCACGTCGTAGCCGAAGTCGGCCATCGGCGAGGTGAAGAACGGGGTGAGCCAGATCGCGTCGACCCCGAGGTCCTTCAGGTACGGGAGCCTGCCGCGCGCGCCGAGCAGGTCCCCCACGCCGTCGCCGTCGGCGTCGGCGAAGCTGCGCACGTAGACCTGGTAGATCACCGCGTCGCGCCACCATCGGGTGGCGGTCCCGGCACCCGGTTCCGCCCGGACAAGCTCGGTCATGTTAAATCCCCCGATCGGATGACATATCAGGACGTAGTAGCACAGTGGTGTTACGACTTCGTGGCGCCGGCGGTGAGCCCGGTGACCAGATGCCGCTGGACGAGCAGGAAGACGACCGCCGCCGGGACCGCGATCAGCACCGCCGCCGCGGTGAGCAGGCCCCAGTCCGACCAGTGCTGGCCGACGAACTGCTGGAGCCCGATGCCCAGCGTGCGCTTCTCCTCCTGCGACATGAACACGGTGGCGTAGGCCACCTCGCCCCAGGCGGTCATGAACGAGTAGAACGCGGTGACCGCGAGGCTCGGCCTGGCCAGCGGCAGGATGACCCGCCAGAAGGTGCCGAACGGCGTGAGGCCGTCGACGAGCCCGGCCTGGTCGATCTCACGCGGGATGGAGTCGAAGTAGCTCTTCATCATCCACGCGCAGAACGGCACCGCCACCGTCATGTAGGCGATGACCAGCCCGGGGATCTGGTTGAGCAGCCCGAGGCCCGCCATCAGGTTGTAGAGGGGGACGATCAGGATCGCCACCGGGAACATCTGGGTGACGAGCAGCATCCACATCACCCCCCGGTAGCCGGGGAAGCGGAAGCGGCTGATGGCGTACCCGGTGGTGGAGGCGAGGAAGACGCCGATGACGGTGGTCAGCCCGGCGACGATCACCGAGTTGAGCAGCCAGGTCGGGAAGCGCGTCTCGGTCAGCACCCGGACGTAGTTGTCCAGCGAGGGCTGGTTGAAGATCTCCAGCTCGCTGGAGAGCCAGCCGTCGCGCGGCTTGAGCGAGGTCAGGACCAGCCAGACGATCGGGAACAGCGAGGTGGCGACCGCGGCGAGCAGGGTCGCGTGCAGCAGGATCGACTTCCCGACGCCGCGCTCCCCGCGCCTCCGGACGCGCCCCGTGGTGGTGGCTGTGGTGGCTGTGCTCACCAGACCTCCCCTTGCTTGCGCAGCGAGCGCCGGTAGACCACGGCCAGCACGACGAGGAGCAGGAGGATGATCACTCCCCACGCCGCGGAGTTGGAGTAGTTGCGGACGCCGGTGAAGGCCTCGCGGAAGGCGTAGGTGACCAGGATCTCGGTGGAGCTGCCCGGCCCTCCCCCGCTGATCAGATAGATCACCGGGAACATGTTGAACGTCCAGATCGTGCCCAGCAGGACGACCGTGCTCGACACGGTACGAAGACCGGGAACCGTGATGAAGCGGAAGCGCTGCCATGGCGTGGCGCCGTCGACCTCGGCCGCCTCGTACAGCTCGCCGGGGATCGACTGGAGCCCGCCCAGCACGGCGACCATCATGAACGGCACGCCCATCCAGACGTTCACCGCGATGACCGCGATCTTCGCCGTGGTCGGGTCGTCGAGCCAGCCGACCGCGCCCAGGCCCGCGGCCCGGAGCATCGCGTTGATCACGCCGAAGTCGCTGTTGTAGAGGTAGCGCCAGATGAACGCCGAGACGAAGCCCGGGATCGCCCACGGCAGGATGAGCAGCAGCCGGTAGGCCGAGCGGAACCTCACCCTGCGGTTGAGCAGCAGCGCCAGGCCGAGGCCGAGGCCGTAGTGGAACGCCACACAGGCGACGGTCCACACGACCGTCCAGGTCAGCTTCTCCCAGAACAATCCGCTGGTCAGGATCGTGACGTAGTTGTCGAACCAGGTGAACTCATACGTCGAGGGAATGACGTTGACGCCGATCGTGCGGCCGATGTTGGCCTCGGTGGCGTCGGTCAGCGACAGGTAGACGCCCCTGGCCAGCGGCCAGCCGACCAGCAGGCCGGTGACCAGGATCACCGGGGCGACCATGGCCCAGGCGTACCAGTGCCGGCCCATCGCCCGCCGGAACGGGCCGCCCGGCGGGCGGCCCCGGCCGCGGGCGCCGTCGGCGCCCGCGGCCCGGTCCCTGGCCGTGCTGTTCACACGCCCAGTCGAGAGCGCCACGCGTCAGCTCCAGTCCTTGAAGATGCCTCGGTACTGGCCGTCGACCTTCTTGAGCATGTCCTCGGGGGTCGCGGTGCCGCCGACGAGCGACTGGTAGCCCTCAAGCAGCGGCTGGAAGAGCTGGCCGCCCTCGGGGATCCACGGCCGGGCGGTCGCGGTGTCCATGATGGGCTTGAAGACGGCGACGTCCTTGTTGGCCTGCACGTCGGGGTTGTCGTACGCCGAGACGCGGGTCGGCAGGAGGCTGATCTCCTTGGCGACCCTGGCCTGGGACTCGGGGGTGCTCATGAAGCGGACGAACTCGTACGAGGCGTCCAGGTTCTTGGAGCCCGCGTAGATGGCCAGGTTCCAGCCGCCGGTGGGGGCTCCGGCCTTGACCGAGCCCGCCGGGACGGGGGCGATGCCCAGGTTCTCCTTGTCCTTGAACTCCTTGCCCTGGTAGATCTCCGACAGCGCCCACGGGCCGTTGTAGATCATCGCGGCCTTGCCGTCCTTGAGGGCGGTCATCGCGTTGGCGTAGCTGTCCTGGATGGCGGGCTTGGGCGCGGCGCCGGAGGTGATCAGGTCGGCGACGGTGGCCATCGCCTTCACGTTCGCCGGGGAGTTGACGGTGATCTTCTTGTTCTGCACGTCGAGGAGGTCGCCGCCCTCGCCGTACATGAAGGGCAGCAGGAAGTAGGAGTCGACGTTGAGCGCGAGGCCGTTGACGCCGGTCTTCTCCTTGACGTCGAGCGCGGCCTTCTTGAGCTCCTCGACCGTGGCGGGGGCCTTCTCGTGCCCGGCCTCCTTGAGCAGCCGCTTGTTGTAGATGAGCGCGAGGGTGTCGGTGACCTGCGGGACGGCGTAGGTCTTGCCGTCGTACTTGGTGCTGCTCAGCGGCCCCGGCAGGAAGTCCGTCTCGTTCTCCACCGCGCGGGTGCCCTCCAGCGGCTGCAGGTAGCCGAGCGAGGCGAACTGGGAGGTCCAGGCGACCTCGGAGCGGATCACGTCCGGCGCCCCCGCGCCCGCCTGTGCCGCGGTCTGGAACTGGTTCTGCGCCTGGTCGGAGGGGACGTTGACGTACTTGACCTTGATGCCCGGGTACTTGGCCTGGAAGTCCTTGATGAGCGCCTGGAAGGTCGGGCCCTCGCTGTCGGGCCGGACGGTGTCCCACCAGGTGATCTCACCGGTGATCTTCGACGGGTCCGTCGCCGCGGGCCGGCTGGGGGCCGCCGTACCGGCGTCACCGCCACCACAGGCGGAGACCGCCAGGGCGAGGGCCGCGACAATCGTCGCGGCCGAGAAGGCTCGCCGCATGTTCTTCTCCTCGTGTTCAGGGGGCGGCCGGGACCGAAGAGCCGTCCGGCCGGGTCTGGAGTACGCCGGACGTTACGCCGACGTGAACCTCATTGGAAGAAGTTTCTGCAAGAGTCTGCAAAGTCGTTACAAACCCCTCCAAAGCCGAGGAGTCACCCCACTTGCCCGCTCGACCGACGAGCGCCTGTATCGCCCTCTTAGTGATGAAAAATCACTATATGTACGTTTTGGGCGGCCGATTGGGCCCCCTTCCGGACGGCCGCGAATTGCCGGGATTCAGAAAATTGCCGCAAGGGATTGCATAGACCATTCCCAGTGAGTAACTTCCGGGCAATACCCTCGAAACAACTCCCGTGGAGGCCCTCCGTGGTCTGGCCGCTCCCCCCACGGCGCGCGAGAACGACCTTCCTGACGGGGGCCGCGCTCGCGGTGACCCTGGTCGCCACCCCCCTCGCCGCCACCCCGCCCCCCGCCGCCGCGTCCACCTCCCCCGCGCTCTCCCCCTCGATCCCCTCCGCGACCCTTTCGGCACCGGTTTCGGCCCCCGCGAGCCCCGTGGTGTCCGCGCTCAGCCGTACCGCCGAGCCCTCCGACAAGGATCTCGCCCGCGACGCGCTGCGCGCCGACCTGAGCCGCGAGCGCTTCTACTTCGCGATGACCGACCGGTTCGCCAACGGCGACCCCGGCAACGACCGGGGCGGCCTGTCCGGCGACCGGCTCGCCACCGGCTTCGACCCGGCGCACAAGGGCTTCTACCAGGGCGGCGACCTCAAGGGCCTGCTCGGCAAGCTCGACTACGTCAAGAACCTGGGCAGCACCGCGATCTGGATCACCCCGGCGTTCGTGAACCGTCCCGTGCAGGGCACCGGCGCGAACGTCTCGGCCGGCTACCACGGCTACTGGATCACCGACTTCACCAGGATCGACCCGCACCTGGGCACCAACGCCCAGATGAAGGAGCTGGTGCGCGAGGCCCACCGGCGCGGGATGAAGGTCTTCTTCGACATCATCACCAACCACACGGCCGACGTCGTCGACTACACGGAGAAGACGTACTCCTATCGCCCCAAGGGCGCCTACCCCTACGTCGACACCCGTGGCGTGCCCTTCGACGACCGCGACTTCGCGGGCAAGGACACCTTCCCGAAGGTCGACACCGGCTCCTTCCCGTACACCCCGGTCGCGCCGAGGAACGCGAAGACCCCGTCCTGGCTGAACGACCCGACGATGTACCACAACCGGGGCGACTCCACCTTCAGCGGCGGCGAGAACGACGAGTACGGCGACTTCTTCGGCCTCGACGACCTGTGGACCGAGCGTCCCGAGGTCGTCAAGGGCATGACCGACATCTACAAGACGTGGGTGCGCGACACCGGCCTCGACGGCTTCCGCATCGACACCGCCAAGCACGTCGACATGGAGTTCTGGGAGAGGTTCTCCCCGGCGCTGCGCGGCTACGCGGCCCAGCGGGGCAACAAGCGGTTCTTCATGTTCGGCGAGGTCTACTCCGGCGAGCCGTCCTTCACCAGCCGCTACTCCACCCGGGGCGGCATGAACGCCACCCTGGACTTCCCGTTCCAGGAGGCCGCCCGCTCCTTCTCGGGCGGCACGGCGGACGCCTCCAGGCTGGCCCGGCTGTACGCGGGCGACGACTACCACACCGACGCCGACGGCAACGCCTCGTCGCTGCCGACCTTCCTCGGCAACCACGACATGGGCCGCATCGGCCGTTTCGTCGCCCAGGACAACCCCGGCGCCCCCGACTCGGAGCTGCTGCGCAGGGACCTGCTCGCCCACGAGCTGATGTATCTCACCCGGGGCCAGCCGGTCGTCTACTACGGCGACGAGCAGGGCTTCACCGGCAAGGGCGGTGACCAGGACGCCCGCGCGTCCATGTTCGCCTCCAAGACGGAGAGCTACCTGGGCGACGACCTCATCGGCACCGACTCCACCCACGCCAGGGACAACTTCGTCCCCTCCCACCCGCTCTACCGGGGCATCTCGGCCCTCGCCGCGCTGCGCGACGCCCACCCGGCCCTCGCCGACGGCGCCCAGATCGAGCGGCTCGCCTCCGGCGGCCTCTACGCCTTCTCCAGGATCGACGCCACCCGGCAGGTCGAGTACCTGGTCGCGGTCAACAACGCCGAGCAGCCGGCGACCGCGAGCGTGCCCACCTTCTCGGCGGGCGCGGCCTTCACGAAGGTGTACGGCGAGGGCGCCGCCACCCTCACCACCGGCACGGACACCAAGCTGGCGCTCACCGTCCCGGCCCTGTCGGCGGTCGTCTACAAGGCGCCCGCCAAGCTCGGGGCCCCGGCCGCCGCCCCGGCCGTCTCGATCACCCTGCCCGGGACCGAGATCAGGGGCACCGCCGAGGACGGCCGCATCCCGGTCGTCGCGACCGTGCCCGGCACCGGCTTCGACCAGGTCACCTTCGCCGCCAAGGCCGGTGAGGGCGCGTGGAAGGTGATCGGCACCGACGACGCCCCCTCAAGCTCCGTTTCAAGGACTTTCAGGGTCTTCCACGACCTGCGCGGCATCGCGGCGGGCACGACGGTCTCGTACAAGGCCGTGGTGAAGGACTCCGCGGGCCGGTTCGCCTCGGCGGTCGCGGGGGCGACCGTCGGCGCCGAGCCCGCGCCCGAGGAGCCGGGCGCGGTCAAGCGCGACTGGCTCGTCGTGCACTACCAGCGCCAGGACGCCGCCGACTACGACGGCTGGGGCCTGCACGTCTGGGGCGACGTGGAGAACCCCACCGAGTGGGCGACCCCGCTCCCGCTGACCGGCGAGGACTCCTACGGCCGCTTCGCCTGGATCAAGCTCAAGCCGGGAGCCACCAGCGTCGGGATCATCGCCCACAAGGGTGACGAGAAGGACGGCGGCGACCGGATCGTGAACCCGGTCAGGAACGGCGAGGTCTGGCTGGCGAAGGGCAAACCGGAGACCCATCTGTCCCGCGCGGCGGCCCAGGGGTACGCGACCGTCCACTACAGCCGCCCCGACAAGAACTACGACGGCTGGGGGCTGCACCTGTGGGGCGACGGGCTCGCCGACGGCGTGCCCACCGACTGGGCCGCGCCGCGCCCGGCGGACGGCGTCGACTCCTACGGCGCGTTCTGGAGGGTGCCGCTGAAGGACGCCTCCCTCCCGGCGAACTTCATCGTGCACAAGGGCGACACCAAGGACCCGGGGCCCGACCAGTCGTTCACCCCGGCGTCGCAGCCCGACGCCTACGTCGCCTCGGGCGTGGCGAAGGCCCACCGGAGCCGGGCGGCGGCCGAGAACGTCGCGATCCTGCATTACCACCGGCCGGACGGGAATTACGACGGCTGGGGACTTCATCTGTGGGGCGACGTGGCGAATCCCACCGAGTGGGCCGCGCCGCTGGAGCCCGCGGGCGAGGACGGGTTCGGCGTTCACTTCCGCGTCCCCCTGACCGAGGGGGCCAAGACCGTGAACTACATCATCCACAAGGGCGACACCAAGGACCTGCCCGACAACCAGTCGCTGGACCTGACCTCGACCGGCCACGAGGCGTGGCGGGTCGCGGCGACCGAGGGCTACCCGCTGCCCCAGCCCTCGGCGAGCGGGGCCGACGCGGACCTGTCGAAGTCGTCGGCGCACTGGATCGACCGCGCCACCGTCGCCTGGAAGATCGACTCCTCCACCGCGAACCGCTACTCCCTGGCCTTCTCCGCCAAGGGCGGCATCGCCTACGACAAGGGCGACCTGACCGGCGACCTGAGGCTGATCCGCCTCGCGCCCGGCGCGCTGACCGAGGCGCAGAAGGCGAAGTGGCCGCACCTGGCCGGGCACGCCGCGTTCACCGTCGACCCGCGCGACGCCGACCTGGTGCGGGAGGCCACCCGGGGCCAGATCGTGGCCGTCGAGCGGGCCCCCTCCGGCGCGCTGCTCGCCGCCACCGGCGTGCAGTTCCCCGGCCTGCTCGACGACCTGTACCCCGGGGCGACGACCGCCGACCTGGGGCCCTCCTGGAGCGGCGGCACGCCCCGGCTGTCGGTCTGGGCGCCGACCGCGGGCAAGGTCGAGCTCGCCCTCTACCGGAACCCCTCCGGCGGGAACCGTACCGTCCACGCCATGCGCCGCGACGACGACACCGGCGTCTGGTCGGTGCGGGGCCAGCGCGACTGGAAGGACCGCTACTACACCTTCCTGGTCACGGTCTACGTACCCGCGGAGGGGAAGGTCGTCGTCAACGAGGTGACCGACCCCTACGCCCTGTCGCTGTCGGCGGGCTCGGGCCGCAGCCAGCTCGCCGACCTGTCCGACCGGGCACTGCGGCCCGACGGCTGGTCCTCGCTGGCCAAGCCGAAGGCCGTGCCGCAACGGAAGGCGTCGATCTACGAACTGCACGTGCGCGACTTCTCCGCCTCGGACACGACCGTCCCGGCGGCGAAGCGCGGCACGTACGCCGCGTTCACCGGTGACTCGGCGGGGATGCGGGAGCTGCGCGGCCTGGCGAGGGACGGGCTCACCCACGTGCACCTGCTGCCCGTCTTCGACATGGCGACCGTCCCCGAGAGAAAGGCCGACCGGACCGAGCCCTCCTGCGACCTCGCCTCGATGCCCCCCGACTCCGAGGAACAGCAGGCCTGCGTCGCGCTCACGGCGGCGAAGGACTCCTTCAACTGGGGCTACGACCCGCTGCACTACACCGTGCCCGAGGGCTCCTACGCCTCCGAGCCGGACGGTTCCTCGCGGATCAGGGAGTTCCGGAGCATGGTCGGCGGGCTGAACGGGGCCGGGCTGCGGGTGGTGATGGACGTGGTCTACAACCACACCCACTCCTCCGGCCAGGACCCCGCCTCGGTGCTCGACCGCCTCGTGCCCGGCTACTACCACCGGCTGCTCGACGACGGCACGGTGGCCACCTCCACCTGCTGCGCCAACACCGCCCCCGAGCACGCCATGATGGGCAGGCTCGTCGTCGACTCCGTCGTCACCTGGGCCCGCGAGTACAAGGTGGACGGCTTCCGGTTCGACCTGATGGGCCACCACCCGAAGGCGAACATGGTCGCGGTCCGCGCGGCCCTCGACAGGCTGACCGTCGCCCGCGACGGCGTCGACGGAAAGTCGATCATCCTGTACGGGGAGGGCTGGAACTTCGGCGAGGTGGCCGACGACGCCCGCTTCGAGCAGGCCACCCAGGCCAACATGGCCGGGACCGGGATCGGCACCTTCAGCGACCGGCTGCGCGACGCGGTGCGCGGCGGCGGCCCGTTCGACGCCGACCCCCGCGTGCAGGGCTTCGGCTCGGGGCTGGCCGGGGCGCCCAACGGCTCACCGGCGAACGGCGACGAGGCGCAGCAGAGGTCCCGGCTGCTGAACTACCACGACCTGATCAAGGTCGGGCTCGCCGGGAACCTGCGCGACTACACCTTCACCGCCTCCGACGGCAGGCTCGTCAAGGGCTCGGAGGTGAGCTACAACGGCTCCCCCGCCGGGTACGCCGCCGCGCCGGACGAGACCGTCACCTACGTGGACGCCCACGACAACGAGACGCTGTTCGACGCGTTGGCGTACAAGCTGCCGCAGGCGACCACCATGGCCGACCGGGTGCGCATGCAGTCGCTCTCGCTGGCCACCGCCGTCCTCGGGCAGGGCACCTCGTTCGTGCACGCGGGCAGCGAGCGGCTGCGGTCCAAGTCCCTCGACCGCAACTCCTACGACTCGGGCGACTGGTTCAACCGATTGCTGTGGGACTGCTCGGCGGGCAACGGCTTCGGCGCCGGGCTCCCCCCGAGGGCCGACAACGAGGACAAGTGGCAGTACGCCAGGCCGCTGCTCGGCGACCCGGCGTTGAAACCCGACTGCGCGGCGATCGGCGCGGCCCGCGCCCGGTACGGGGAGCTGCTGAGGATCCGCTCCTCCTCGCCGGTCTTCGGCCTCGCCACCCTGGCCGAGGTGCAGGAACGCGTCACCTTCCCGGTCGGCGGCACCTCGGAGACCCCGGGTGTGGTGACCATGCACCTGGACGCCACCGGGATCGACCCGCGCTGGAAGTCGGTCACCGTCGTCTTCAACGCCACCCCCGAGGCGCGTCCGCAGGCCGTCGGCGCGCTGAAGGGCGCCCGGGTGACGCTCCACCCCGTCCAGACGGCCGGCGACGACGCCGTCGTGAAGCGGTCGGCGTTCGACCCCGCCACGGGCACGCTGACGGTCCCGGCCCGCACGGTCGCCGTCTTCGTCCAGCCCTGACTCCCACGTACCCCGGAAAGCCGTCTTCGTCCAGCCCTGCCCCCCGCATACCCCGGAAAGACGGCCGGGCCAGGTGTTGCAGCACCCGGCCCGGCCAGGGAACCCGTCCATCGATCCTGGAGGCCCCCACCCATGAGACCCTACCGAGTCGTCGTCGCCACGGCGCTGAGCGCCCTGGTGGGCGCCGCCGTGCTGGTGCCCGGCGTGCTGAGCGCCCCGGCCCAGGCCGCGCCGCCCACCCCCGGCCCGATCGTGAAGCTGTGGAACTGGAACTGGAACTCCGTCGCCAGGGAGTGCACCGACGTCCTCGGCCCGGCCGGGTACGCCGCCGTGCAGGTCTCCCCGCCCAACGACTCGATGTCGCGGGGCGGCTCGGTCTGGTGGGACATCTACCAACCCGCCCGCTACACCCTCACCAGCAAGTTCGGCGACGAGAACGCGTTCAGGAACATGGTGAACGCCTGCCACTCCGCCGGGCTCAAGGTCCACACCGACGCCGTGATCAACCACATGACCGGCCAGGGCAGCACCAGCTACGGCGGCTACAGCTTCGGCAAGTACAACTACCCCGGCCTCTACTCCGCCGCCGACTTCCACTCCCCCGCCTGCACGATCAACGGCTCCGACTACGTCAACGACGGCTGGCGGGTGCAGAACTGCGAGCTCGTCGGCCTGTCCGACCTCAACACCGGCTCCGAGTACGTCCGCAACCAGATCGCGGGCTACCTCAACAGGCTCACCTCCCTGGGCGTGGACGGCTTCCGCATCGACGCCGCCAAGCACATCAACCCCGGTGACCTCGCCGCGATCAAGGGCAAGCTCACCGGCTCGCCGTACATCCACCAGGAGGTCATCCAGGGCGACGGCGAGGCGATCACCCCGAGCCAGTACACCGGCATCGGCGACGTGCACGAGTTCGTGTACGGGCGCAAGCTCAAGGAGCAGTTCAACGGCGGCCAGATCAGGAACCTGCAGTCCTTCGGGCAGAGCTGGGGCCTGTCGGTGCCCGGCGACAAGGCCGTGGTGTTCATCGACAACCACGACACCGAGCGCAACGGCTCGACCATGAACTACAAGTACGGCGACGCCTACCGGCTGGCCAACGTCTTCATGCTCGCCTGGCCGTACGGCACCCCGAGGGTCTACTCCGGGTTCACCTGGAGCAACGCCGAGGCCGGCCCGCCCTCGGCAGGCGGCGGCTTCGCCACCGACGCCAACTGCGGCAACGGCCAGTGGACCTGCTTCCACCGCCAGATGAACGGCATGGTCCGCTTCAACCGCGTCGTCCAGGGCACCTCGGTCGGCAACTGGTACGACAACGGCAACAACGTGATCGCCTTCAGCCGGGGCGCGAAGGGCTGGGTCGCGATCAACAACGAGGGCGGCGCCGTCACCCGCACCTTCGCGACCGGCCTGCCCGCCGGGACCTACGCCAACGTCGCGGGGAGCGGTTCGGTGACCGTCGGCGCGGGCGGCTCGGCCTCGGTGACCGTCCCGGCCAGGGGCGCGGTCGCCATCCACACCGGCGCCTCCGGCCCCGGCCCGACGCCCACCCCGACGGTCAACCCCGGCCAGGTCGCCACCACCTTCAACGCCACCGTGACCACGACCTGGGGCCAGAACGTCTTCGTCGTCGGCAACGTCGCCGCGCTGGGCTCCTGGAACCCGGCGAACGCCGTCGCCCTGTCGTCGGCCGCGTACCCGGTCTGGCGGGCCACGGTGAACCTGCCGGCCGGCACGGCGATCCAGTACAAGTACATCAAGAAGAACTCCGACGGCTCGGTGACCTGGGAGAGCGACCCCAACCGCTCCTTCACCACCCCCTCCGGCGGCACCGCCACCCGCACCGACACCTGGCGCTGACCTCCCCGCCCGGCACCGGCCCCGGCCGGTGCCGGCTCAGCGTGTGATCGGTTCCGTCATTTGGTGGTGCGGGGGACGATCTGGGAGATGCGCTGGTGGGACAGGCCCAGCAGACTGCCGATGTCGCGGGTGGTCCAGCCCTGTTCGACGAGGGTACGGGCGGCATCGCGGACGGCGTCGCGCTCGGCCTGTTCGGCGCGGAGCCGTGCGACGCGTGCGTCCAAGACGGCCCTCCGCGCGTTCGCCGCCTCCGGGGCGGCGGGGGTAAAGAAAAAACCGACGGTACCGGGATCGTGAGCGAACAGGTCGAGCACCCGCTCCATGGCATTGTCCGCGGTTTCCCTCCAGGTCGTGCCCTGAACCTGGATGACGTGGCCGTCTGGGAGGTCCTGGAAGGTGGCGGTCCAGCGCTTGCCGGTACGGGTCATGGTGGCGCGGTAGTCGGTCGTAACTGCGAGTTCGAGCTGGTCGAGGTCTTCGGGGAGGTCGGACTGGTCGAAGATCGCTTCGCTCCATGTGGCCATGGGGGAACCGTAGGCCGCAACGAACTGTTTCGTCTATCGAGGTAGCCAAAATCTGGCTACCTCGCTTGCCGGATAGCGTAAGAGGAACCTGCCGACAGGTTGACTCAAGGAATTGCTGCCGGGCGACCACGGCAAGAAGAGCGATGGCTGTGCTTGCCCGCGTCCAGCAGCCTTCGATGATCTTTAGCAAGCGTGGTGGCGTGGGATCCCTCCAGATCCCACGCCACCACGCCGCCTAACGGGCGCTTCCGGACAGGAGCCCTGTCCAGACGGCCCGAGCTTGACAAGTTCCGCCCCAACTCTCAGGCTGTGGAGATTCGCGACCGGGAGGAAGGTCTGGGAGGCACGCTCGCGGCCAAGATCCGTTCTTCTCTCACCTACTACCGCACCCTCACCGATTTTGACGGGTGCGAAGTACGGCTTCATGCGACGACGCTGTACGCCTCCCTCTTCCGCTATGACGACGAAATCCTCGTCAACCCGCACGCGTACGGCGAGCCCGCGTCGGCCAACGCGACCTTTCACTTCCGTCGACTCGACGGAGGGACGGTCGCCGACCACTACATGACATCATTCGAGCGGGTATGGGCCGGGGCCGTACCGTGGTCCGGCGCCGAGATCTGAGGAAGACCCATGGGACGAGTCGAGTTCTGGAACGACCCGAACGCGCCGAAGGCCAACACCCTGGTTCCCGCCTGCGGAACCGTCACCGTCGACGACGCGGGCCGCATCCTCTTGCAGCGCAGGCGCGACACCGGCCAGTGGGCGTTGCCGATGGGCAAGATGGAGATCGGCGAGACGCCTTCGCAGTGCGCCGTACGCGAGACCGAGGAGGAAACCGGGATCACCGTCGAGCCGGTGAGCATGCTGGGCATCTATTCCGACCCCGGCCACATCGTCGCGTACACCGACGGAGAGGTGCGCCAGGAGTACGAGGTGATGCTGATCGCCCGGCCGATCGGCGGCCGGCCGGGAGCCAACGACGAGGCCAGCGACGTCCGATGGGTGGCGCCCGAGGACCTTCGGTCCCTCGATATCCACCCGACGCAGTGGCGCCAGCTCAACGACTACCTGAACGGCGCGTACCCGCATATCGACTGAGCCGCGTCCGGTACCAGTTCAAAGGAGAGGGCGGCGGCCCCGATACGGTATGCCGGGTGCAGGCGGTTATTGCGGCGTTTATCCCCATATGGTTTATCGGCGCCCTCGGCTGGCTCTCCGCCCGGTTCGAATGGGCGGGCGACCAGGCCCGGCAGGCGCTGACGCGGTTCGCGTTCACCGTCGCGATGCCCGCGGTGCTGTTCACCACACTCAGCCGTACCCCGCTCGACCGGATCCAGCCCGGCCCGCTGCTCGCCTTCGGGATCAGCACCTTCGCCGTCGGCCTGCTCGCGCTCGCGCTGTTCCGCGGCGGGCTGCCGGAACGGGTGCTCGCCGCGATGTCGTCGTCCTACGTCAACGCCGGCAACCTCGGCATCCCCGTCGGCCTTTACGTCCTGAACGACGCGACGTTCGTGGTGTCGGTCCTGATGTTCCAGGTCCTGACGGTCTCCCCGCTGATCTTCCTCGGCCTCGGGGCCGGGCGCGCGTCCTTCCTCGCCCCGCTGCGGACGCCGATCGTGATCGCCTCCTTCCTCGGCCTGGCCGTGTCGGCCCTCGGCCTGCGGCTGCCCGACCTAGCGCTGCGGCCCCTGGAACTCCTCGGCGGCGCCGCGGTGCCCCTCGCGCTCTTCTCGCTGGGCATGTCCCTGAACGGCTCGGCCGTCGCCTGGCGCGGGACGGCACTGGCGGTGACGCTCAAACTGCTGCTCCAGCCGCTGGTGGCCTTCCTCGTCGGGCGCTTCCTCCTGCGTCTCGACGGCCCGGCGCTCTTCGCGGCCGTCCTGTTCGCCGGCCTCCCCACCGCGCAGAACACGTTCGTGTACGCCGCCGAGTACGGCCGCCCCACCGACCTGCCCCGCGACGCCATCCTCGTCTCCAGCGTCCTGTCCCTGGGCACCCTGTCCGTCATCGCCCTGCTGGGAGCCGCCTGAGAGAGTGTTGCGCAGCCGTCGCGGTCCTGCTGGACGCGGTGGTGGCGCCGACCTGATCGGGGTCGGCGCCGCGATGGTCTCAGCGCAGCTTGCCGAAGAACTCCCGGACGTCGCCGACGAGCAGGTCGGGGGCCTCCATGGCGGCGAAGTGGCCGCCGCGGTCGAATTCGGACCAGTGCGCGATGGTGTGTTCGTGCTCGAGGGTCCGCCGGATCGACAGGTCCAGGGGGAACACCGCGACCCCGGTCGGCACCGTGGAACGCGCACTCGCGCCCCAGGCTCCGGCATGCGCGGTCTCGTAGTAGCTGTTGGCCGAGGAACCGGCGGTGCCGGTCAGCCAGTACAGCATCACGTTGGTGAGCAACAGGTCCCGGTCCACCGCGTCCTCGGGCAGTTCGGCGGCCGGATCGGTCCACTCCTTGAACTTCTCCACGATCCAGGCCAGCTGCCCGACCGGGGAGTCGTGCAGCCCGTGCGCCAGGGTCTGCGGCCGGGTGATCTGGATCATCATGTAGCCGGCCTGCTCGGTCTCCAGATACCGCAGGTGCTCCAGCCGCGCCCGCTCGGCCTCGGTCAGCTCCCCCACCTCGTCCGGGTCGACCTCGGTGAACGCGGAGAGCCCGTTCGCGTGCACGCCGACGACCTTGTCGGGGTTGAGCCGGCCGAGCCCCGGGGAGATGACCGCGCCGGTGTCGCCGCCCTGCGCGCCGTAGCGGTCGTAGCCGAGCCGGTCCATCAGCTCGGCGAACGCCCTGGTCACCCGGTTGGTGTCCCAGCCGGCCTCGCCGGTCGGCCCGGAGAACCCGCTGCCGGGGATCGACGGGATCACCAGGTGGAACGCGTCCGCCGGGTCGCCGCCATGTGCCCCGGGGTCGGTCAGCGGGCCGATGACGTTCAGGAACTCCACGATCGAGCCGGGCCAGCCGTGGGTCAGGATCAGCGGCAGCGCGTCCGGCTCGGGCGAGCGCACGTGCAGGAAGTGGATGTTCTGCCCGTCGATCTCGGTGGTGAACTGCGGGTACCTGTTCAGCTCCCGCTCGTGGACGCGCCAGTCGTAGCCATCGCGCCAGTACTCGGCCAGCCCCTTGAGGTAGCTCACCGGCACCCCGCGGCTCCAGCCGACATCGGGCAGGTCCGCGGCCCACCGGGTCCTGGCGAGCCGGTCCCGCAGGTCGTCCAGGTCCGCCTGGGGAATGTCGATGGTGAAGGGCCGGATCTCGCTGTTGTTCTCCATACCGACAACTCTAGGAACCGGTTAGGTCAGGTATGGTCCTAGGTCAATGGCAGACTTCAAGCCATGTGGGAAACCTCGGCACGGCTGCTGCGACTGCTCTCGCTCCTGCAGACCCGACGTGACTGGTCCGGCGCCGAACTGGCCGAGCGACTGGAGATCACTCCGCGCACCGTCCGCCGCGACATCGACCGGCTGCGCGGCCTCGGCTACCCCGTGCTGGCCACCGCGGGCACCGCCGGCTACCGGCTGGGGGCCGGCGCGGACCTGCCGCCGCTGCTGCTCGACGACGACGAAGCCGTCGCGGTCGCGATGGGCCTGCGCACGGCCGCCGGCGGTTCGATCACCGGCATCGAGGAGACCTCGGTGCGGGCCCTGGCCAAGCTCGAACAGGTACTGCCGTCCCGGCTGCGCCACCGGATCAACGCCTTGCGGTCGGTGACGGTGCCGATGGCCAGCACCGGCCCCACCGTCGACCCGAGTACCCTCACCGCCATCGCCGCCGCCTGCCGCGACTCGCTGCGCCTGCGCTTCGACTACCGCACCCACGACGGAACCAGCGGCATCCGCACGACCGAGCCGCACCGGCTGGTGCACGCGGGCCGGCGCTGGTACCTCATCGGCTGGGACGTCGACCGCCAGGACTGGCGCACCTACCGCGTGGACCGCCTCGACCCGCGCACGCCCACCGGTCCCCGGTTCACCCCGCGCACCCCGCCGGACCCCGATATCAGCGGCTACACCTCGCGGGCGATCTCCACATCGGCCTATCGTTACCAGGCCCGGTTCACCCTGCATGTCAGCGCCGAGATCGCGGCGGAGCGGATCGCCCCCACCACCGGAGCGCTGGAACCGATCGACGAGCACAGCTGCACCCTGCGGGCCGGGTCCAACTCGCTCGACGAGTTGGCCATCTACGTGACGACCAAAGGGTTCGACTTCCAGGTGCACGAACCCCCGGAGCTTGTCGAGCACGTCAGGACGCTGGCGGCCCGGCTCGCCGGCGCGACGGATTGAGTACGCGATCGGGTCGGGGCAGCGGGAGTGGGGTGGTCAGGATGAGCGGCCCGGCGATCGCGATCGCGGTGCGGGGGCCGGTGATGCCGGCCGGCAGGCCCCGCAGGGCGGTCAGCACGGCGACGGTGGCCTCGCCGGCGTCCGACCATGAGACCGAACGTCGTCACCCGGTTGCACACCCCTCTCCGAGCCGAGGACGGGACTACGGGCGCGCCCGTTCCACCAGGACGGCGAACCCGTCGAGGTGGCGCGCGAGGCCGTACTCGAACAATCCGTCCACGTCCGGCACCTCCTCCCCGGTGAGCGTGGCCAGCAGCGGGAACCGCCCGGAGTCGAGGAGCTCGTCGGCCCGCTCCCGCTGAGCCAGCCACCATCGGTCGAGCGTCACCCCGGTCTCCTGCTCGGCCTCGGCCTCGTCCGCCATGGACAGCGCGACGCTGATGACCAGCGCGGGCAGCGTGAGCGCCTCGCGGATCCGGGTCTCCATGGGCAGGCCGAGCCCGTCGAGCGCGCGCAGGGTCCACTCGGTGTGCTCCATCACGTTGGGCGCCAGCGACGGGCGGACGAACGAGACGGCCCTGGGCAGCCAGAGGTGCCTGCGGCACAGCTCCCACTGCAGGCGGGAGACGAGTTCGAGCTTGGCCCGCCAGCCGTCCGGCCCCGGGACGGGGAGCTCCGGTTCGCCGAAGACCTCGTCGGTCATCTGCGTCACCAGCTCCTCCTTGCTCGCGACGTGCCGGTACAGCGACATCGGGCCGACACCGAACTCGGCCGCGAGCCGCCGCATGGACACCGCGTCGAGCCCCTCGGTGTCGGCGATCGCGATGGCGGCGCGGAGCGTCCGCTTCCGGCTCAGGGCCTGCCTGGGAACGCCCGCCCGCCGTGGCCGGAGGGGAGGGGTCATGCCGACCGGCTGCTTCCGGCCCGTGGCGGCGGCGACCACCGTGCCGGCGCCGACCCGCGTCTCGACCAGCCCCTCGTCGCGGAGGGTGGCCACCACCCTGGTCGCGGTCGCGACCGCGACGCCCCACCGCCGGGCGATCTCCCGGACGGACGGCACCCGCTCCCCCGGCCGCAGGTCTCCGGCGAGGATCCGGGCCCGGATCTCCGCGACGATCCGCCGGTACGGCGGCTCCGGCCGCTGCGTTGACGACGACATGGATCCCCGATCTCCCCGTGATTGCCGACCGCCAAGAGTGTACTAGTTCAATCGCCCCGCACCAGTTCACTTCCACTCGCTGGAACCTCGAAAAAGTACCGTTTACCGGCTCCACTTCATACGCTGTACCCATGACAGTCGATACACCGTACGCATCCGTGCGGCGGGTGGACGAGGCGGATGACGCGGACCGGCGGGCGGTGCTGGACGTCCTGACCGAGGCGTTCACGGACGATCCGCTCGTCCGCTGGCTCTTCCCCGAGGCAGGCTCGCGAGCCCGTCTCCAGGAGCACTACCACCGCTCCCTGCTCGCCCGTCCCGGCGCCGAGACGTACCTGGCCGGTCACCACGAGGGCGCCTCGATATGGCTGGCGCCGGCCACGGACCGGACACACCACGAGGACGACGCGGGCCCGGAGACGGCCTTCGGCGAGAGCGGCACGCGGCTGCTCGCCCTGGGACGGGCGCTGGCCCCACGGCACCCCGATCGCGAACCGTACCTCTACCTCCCGTGCATGGGGGTGGTCGGCGGGCGGCGGGGCGCCGGGCTCGGCTCGGCGATGTTGCGGCACCGGCTGGAGCGGGCGGACGCCGACGGGCTCGCCGCGTACCTGGAGGCGAGCTCGCCCCGGAGCCGCGCCCTCTATCGGCGGCACGGATTCGAGGATCTCGGCGAGCCGGTCCGCGTGGCGGACGGCCCGCCCCTGTGGCCGATGTGGCGCCCGCCGCACCGTTGACCACCCCCTGCCCGACAAACAGAAGGAGAGAATCTCGATGACGACGAACCGCGACGCCGACCGGCGGCAGCCGACCCTGGTGCTCGTCCACGGCACCCACTCCTCGTCGGCCTGGGCCTCCGGGCTGACCACCGAGCTCACCCTGCGCGGGCACCGGTGCGTGGCCGTCGACCTTCCGGGACACGGCGCCGAGGCGTTCTATCCCCGTTCGTACCAGGCCCCGCAGGACCTCGAGGAACTGGCGACCGAACCGTCACCGCTCGCCAAGATCACCATTGACGACTACGTCGAGCGCGTGGTGGAGGTGGTGCGCCGCGCCCGCCGCCACGGGCCCGTGATCCTCGCCGGGATCAGCCAGGGCGGCGTCACCGTGAGCAGGGTCGGCAACGCCGTCCCCGAACTGCTCGACCGGGTCGTCTACGTCGCGGCGTACTGCTGCGTGGACCTGCCGAACATGGTCGCCTACCTCGAGACGCCGGAGAACGGCGACAGCCTGCTCCCCCGGATATCCGAGACCGTGGTCGCCGATCCGGCGGTCCTGGGGGTGACCCGGCTCAACTGGCGCTCGGCCGACCCGGCGGTGTTCCACGCCGTCAAGGACACCCTGGCCGGGGACTTCACCGACGAGGGGGTACGGCGGCTGCTCAACATGCTGGAGCCGGACGAGACCGCCGCCATCCCCCTGGCCGAGGCCCGGGGCGAGGCGCACACCTGGGGCCGGATCCCCCGGACCTACGTGCGCTTCACCCTCGACCGGCTGATCCCGCCCGCCTTGCAGGACCGGTTCATCGAGGAGGCCGACCGCCTCACCCCGGACAACCCGACCGACGTGCGGAGCGTCGCGGCTCCCCATGTCGGCCCGTTCGACCGGCCGGAGCTGGTGGAGATCTTCTCGGAGCTCGCCACCGGCCGCTGACCCGGCCCGGCACGCTCCGGGCTCCGGGCTCCGGGCTCCGGGCTCCGGGCTCCGGGAGAAGTCGCGCACGGCCGGGGACCGGTCAGCGCAGGCGCCAGACGCGGACGGTGTCGTCGCCGCCTCCGGTAACCGCGACGGGGCTCCCGTCGAGGTCGGCCACCGCGGCGGCGAACACGTTGTGGTCGTGGGCCCTGAACGGCCGCCCGGCCCGCTTCCCGGTGTCGAGGTCGTGGACCTGCGCGGTGGAGTCGTTACTGCCGGAGACGACGACGGTGAGCGACCCCACCCGGCCGACGGCGAGGGAGTAGACCCAGCCGCTGTGGCTCCGGATGGGCGGGCGCGCCTCACCCGCGCCCGCGGCGTCGTCGATGTGGATGTCCTGCGCGCCGCCGGCGGACAGCACCACGAGCCTGCCGTCCAGCTCGGCCGTGGTGACGGCGGTGACCTGGCCTCGCTGGGTGAGGATCGTCTCGCCGGGCCCGGAGCGGAGCGGCCAGCGGCGCACCGTGCCGTCGCCGCCGCCGGTGAACACGACGGGCTCGCCGTCGAGCTCGGCGACGGCCAGGCCGAACACGGCGCCGTCGGAGGCACGGCGGGCCTTGCCGATCGCGGCGCCCGTCCTCAGGTCCCACAGACGCAGGCTCCCGTCGCGGCCTCCGGTCACCACGACGGGCTCGCCGTCGAGGGTGGCCAGGGCGAGGGAGAAGACGGGCCCGGCCTTGATGGCCTTGCCGACCGGCTTGCGGGTGGCGAGGTCCCAGCGGCGTACGGTGCCGTCGTCGCCGCCCGACACCGCGATCGTCCTGCCGTCCAGCTCGGTGACCGCGACGGAGCGCACCCAGTTGGTGTGCCCGGTGAGCGTGGCCAGCGGTTTGCGGGTGGCCAGGTCCCACAGGCGGACGGTGCGGTCGTTGGCACCGGAGACGATCACGGACCTGCCGCCGACCCGGGCGATCGCCACCGACTGCAGGTCGTCGCGATGGCCGCGCAGCGGGCCGCCGACCGGCGCGCTCTTCCAGTCCCCGGTGACGGAGGTGGGGGTGGCGGCGGGGGACGGGGAACCGCTGGGGGACGGCGAAGCGGTGGGCGGTACGGACGATTCGCCGGGTGAGGGGGATTCGCCGGAGACCGGCGGGGAGCCGGTCAGCGCGACGGGGGTGGGACCCACGGGTTCCTCCCCCGTCCCCGCCAGCAGCGGCGGGAGCACGAAGACACCCGCGGAGACCGCGACGGCAGTGGCGGCGATGGCGGCCCCGATCCACCACGGGCGCGACCGTCCGGCCCTTCCCGGCAGGGTCACCCCGGGAGACCTCTCCCACGCCCCACCGGGATCCGACGGCCGCCACTGTCCCGGAGCGGGGACGGGACCGGTCGGCGGCTGCCCGGCGTACGACGGCTGCGGGGAGGGTTGCGGGGGCATGGACGGGGGCGCGGTGTTCCGGCTGGGTGGCGACGACGGCTCGGACGGCGGCTCGGCCGACGACCGGGAAAGCGGCTGCTGAGAGGGCGGGGGCCCGGACGGCTGCCGGGGCCCGGTACCCCACGCGGACGGCGGCTGCCCGGACTCGCCCTCCCGCACGGGAGACGGCTGGGATGTCGGTGGCCGCTCGGCCCGCGAGGGCTGCCGGGACGACGGCTGGTCCCCTACCGGGTGCCCGGAGAGCGGGGAGGGTGTGGCGGTGCCCGCCGAGGGCTGGCGAATCAGCCGGAACAGCAGGTCGGAGGCGACCGGTCGGTCGGCGGGCGTCTTGACCAGGCAGGCGCCCAGCAGCGGCCGCAACCCCTCCGGCACCCCCGACAGGTCGGGCTCTGCGGTGAGGATGCGGTGGAGCACGGCCGGGATGGTGTCCCGGCCGAACGCGGGGGTGCCGGTGGCGGCGAACACCATCGTCACGGCCCAGCTGAACACGTCCGAGGGGGCGGCGGCGGGCTCGCCGTGGATCTGCTCGGGCGACATGTAGGTCGGGGTCCCGACGACGCCGCTGGTGTTGCCGGGCGTGGCGTCCAGCGCCTTGGAGATGCCGAAGTCGATGACGCGGGGGCCGTCGGAGCCGAGGAGCACGTTGGCCGGTTTGAAGTCGCGGTGCGCGATCCCCGCCTGGTGGATGGCGACGAGCGCGGTGACGGTGCTGATCGCGATGCGCTGCAGGGCGGCGCCGTCGCGCGGCCCGTCCCTCTCGACGGCCTGCTGCAGCGACGGCCCGTCGATGAACTCGCTCACCACGTAGAGGTGGTCGCCGCTCTCCCCCGCGTCGAGCACCCGGGCGGTGCAGAACTCGGCGATCTGCCGGGCGACGGCGATCTCCCGCTCGAAGCGCGCCCTCGCGACCCGGTCCGCGGCGAACCTCGGGTGCAGCACCTTGACCGCGACGCGCTCACCGGCCGGGTCGCGGCCGAGGTAGACCGTGCCCTGCCCGCCCTCGCCGAGCCTCGCCTCGATCGCGTACGACCCGAAGGCGGTGGGGTCGCCGGATCTGAGCTCCGTACCGGCCATAGTGTTCCTCTCCAGCGCGAGCCCGCCCGAACGGTCCGGCGGCCGGTGGCCGACGTCCTGCCGTACGCGCCGGCTTCCGGGCAGCCGAGTCCCGCAGAAGAGGATGCCAGTATCAGCAAATTACACCAAATGACCACTAACCATCAGTCGAGGATGTTGGCGTGCAGGGCGCGCAGCACCGCGTTGGTCCGGTCGCGCGCCCCGAGTTTGAGCAGCATGGTCGAGACGTGGTTCTTCACCGTGCCCTCGGCCAGGAACAGGGCCCGGGCGATCTCGCGGTTGCTGTAGCCCTCCGCGACGAGCCGCAGCACCTCCACCTCCCGTTCGGTGAGCCGCTGGATCGGGGGCAGGTCGTCGTCGTCCACCGGCCGGCGGCGGTGCACCGCGCGCAGCAGCCGGTCGGTGATCGAGGGCGAGATCAGCGTCCCCCCGTCGGCCAGGACGCGGATGGCCCGGGTCAGCCGTTCGAGCGTCACGTCCTTCAGCAGGTAGCCGCACGCCCCCGCCCGCATCGCGTCCAGCACCAGGGTGTCGTTGTCGAACGTGGTCAGCACGAGCACCGGCGGCGAGCCGTCCGCGCGCTCCCGCAACGCCCTGAGCACCCAGATGCCGTCGTGGCGGGGCATGCGCAGGTCGAGCAGGACGACGTCGGGGGCGTGCTCCTCGATCGCCGCGAGCGCGGACATGCCGTCGTCGGACTCCCCCACCACCTCGATGTCGTCGGTCAGGTCGAGCAGGCTGCGGATGCCCTGCCGCACCAGGGTCTGGTCGTCGACCACGATCACCCGGATCATCGCGCAGGCACCCTGGCGGTGACGCGGAACCCGTCGCTGCCGTCGAGCCGCACGTCGCCGCCGACCGCGTCGATCCGCTCGCTCAGGCCGCGCAACCCGTTGCCCGGCCGCAGCTGGGGGCTGCCGCGCCCGTCGTCGACGGAGGTGAGCCTCACGCCCCGGTCCGGTGTGCTCTCGATCCGGATGCGCAGCGAGGTCGCGTCCGCGTGCCGGACGGTGTTGGTGACGATCTCCTGGACGACGCGGATGAGCGTGATGGTCACCTCCTCGGTGGGGCGTACGTCGTCGTCGATCCACACACCGATGTCGAGGCCGGGGATGTCGCGTACCACGGCGGTCAGGGACTCGCGCAGGTCGGGCGCGTCGGCGCGCAGCTGCCCGACGGTCGTGCGCACGTCGCGGAGCAGGTCCCGCGCCACCCGGTCGGCGCGCTCGATGTGCACGCGCGCGCCGGGGCCGTCGCGGTGCCGGGCGACCTCCAGCTCCAGGGTGAGCGCCGTGAGCTGGTGCCCCATCAGGTCGTGCAGCTCCCGGGCGATGCGCAGGCGTTCGTGGGCGCGCGCGGTGTCGGCCAGGATGACGCTCGCCGCCCGCAGCTCCAGGTGCGCCTCGCCCAGCTCGCGGCGCAGCCGCTGCTCCCGGATGATCGCGAGCGAACTCAGCATCGTCGCGGTCTGGATCAGCAGGTACAGCAGCGCGCCGAGGCCGATCTCGGCGGAGGCCGCGCCGGTGAGGCTCGCGGTCACGGCGATGACGACGGTGTTGAGCACGACCACCGGCGGGCCCACCCACCGCGGCGCGACGTACGCGCCCAGGGCCGCGGTGAAGACCAGCAGGATCGGCAACCACCCGGCGCCGGGCACCGTCAGGATCGTGAGCCACCCCAGCACGACGGCCGCGCCGTAGCAGGCCCACGCCCACCTCGGCCGGCAGTCCTCCCAGAGCGCGGCGGCCAGCGAGGTGACCAGCAACGCCACGAACAGCACGCCCCACACCGGCCGGGGCACCCGTGTCTCGGCCGCGCCGAGCAGTATCGGGGTGCCCACCGCGAGACACACCAGCAGCACCGCCAGTCCCGCCCACACGTCCGGCTCGATTCGCCGCATACCAGCACTCTACTGGCGCTCGCGTTCGCGCTGAGGTGCCGAAAGTCATGGGTGCCGATGCTGACCATCGGCACAGGCGCCGGGGGCCCCGCCCTTCCTAACGTCGACGGCATGCGTGCGACAACCTCACCTCCCGCCGTCGAGGCGGACCGCCTGCACAAACGCTACCGATCCAAGGTCGCCGTCGAGGAGGTCAGCCTCTCGGTCGCCGCCGGCGAGATCTTCGGCATCCTGGGACGCAACGGAGCCGGCAAGACGACCACCGTCGAGCTGATCGCCGGGCTCAGGCGGCCCGACCGCGGCACCGTCCGCGTGCTCGGCCTGGACACCCTGCGCGACCGGGCCCGGCTGCGCCAGGTCCTCGGGGTCCAGTTGCAGGAGGCCACCCTGCACTCCGCGCTCACGGTCACCGAGCTGGTCCGCCTGTACGGGACCTTCTACCGCGACCCGCTGCCGGGCGACGAGCTGATCGAGTCGGTCGGCCTGACCGCCTCCCGCCGTACCCGCTTCGAGAACCTCTCCGGCGGCCAGCAGCAACGGCTGTCGATCGCGCTCGCCCTCGTCGGGCGGCCCCGGGTGGTGATCCTCGACGAGCTCACCACCGGGCTCGACCCCGAGGCGCGCCGCCAGATGTGGTCCACCCTCGAGCGGCTGCGCGAGTCCGGCGTGACCGTCCTGCTCGTCAGCCACGCCATGGAGGAGGTCGAGCGACTGTGCGACCGGGTCGCGTTGCTCGACGAGGGGCGGGTCGTCGCCCTCGACTCGCCCTCCGGGCTCGTGCGCAGGGCCGGGTTCGCCCAGCGGGTCACCTTCCGCGCCGCCACCCCCGTACCGGACGGGCTGCTCGAAGGGCTCGACGGGGTCGAGCGGGTACGCGCCGACGGTGACCGCGTCGTCGTCGAGGGCCGCGGTGACCTGCTCCAGGCCGTCAGCGTCGCGCTCGTGCGCGCCGGAGTCGTGGCGACCGAGACGCGCGGCGAGCAGGCCGGGCTGGACGACGCCTTCGTCGCCCTGACCGGGCGCCGGCTCGACACCGACCTCGACACCGGCCTTGACACAGACCGCGACACAGACCGCGACACCGGCCTCGACGTCAGGAAGGAGACGGTCCGATGACGGACATCGTCGCCCACCGCCCCGGCCCGCGCGCCTGGGCCGCGCTGCTGGCCTGCGAGCTCAGGATGGTCGCCCGCGACACCGCCGGGCTGATCGTGCCGGTCGGCCTGCCCATGCTCATCCTGGTGATGAACGCCTCGGCCGCCGGGCGGGAGACGATCGCGCACGGCCGCACGGCGTTCGACGTCTACGTGCTGCCGCTGGTGTTCACGATGGTCGTGGCCACGACCGGCATCGTGAACATGCCGAGCTTCCTGGCCTACTACCGCCGCAGCGGCATCCTGCGACGCCTCGGGGTGACGCCCGCCTCGCCCGCGCTGGTCCTCGTCGCCCAGGCGGCCGCCGGCGTGCTGCAGATCGCGGCCGGCGTCGCGGCCGCCTGGATCCTGGCCGTGCTGGCGTTCGGCGCCAACCCCCCGGTACGCGTCGGCGCGGCGCTCGGCGTGCTGGCGCTGACGGTGGCCGCCATGTACGCCGTGGGCCTGATCGTCGCCGCGCTGGCGCCCACCCCGAGCTCCTCCGTGGCGATCGGCCTGAGCGTCTTCTTCGTCCTGGGTGCCACCGGCGGCATGTTCGGCGGGCTCGACGGCTTCCCCGAGGTGATCGCGACGATCGGGGAGTGGCTGCCGTTCGGCGCCGGGAAGCAGGCCCTGTCGGCCGCCTGGGTCGGCGCCCCCGTCGAGGCCGCCAACCTGATCGGCCTCACCGCCACCCTGGTGCTCGGCAGCGTCGTCGCGGCCGTGTTCTTCCGCTGGGACTAGGCCGTACCTCCCGCCCGGGGACGGCCGGGCGGGACAGTCCGCGAGCTCCGCGAGCCGGCCCCCGCCAGGCTCGCGGAGCTCGCGGCTCTCCCGGCGGCCGGTACGACACCCGCGAGACGACGCGCCCCCGCCCTCCGTGGGTCGTTCAGGGCGGGTCCTTCCGAACGCTAGGCGGGGCCACTGCGGAAAGCATGAGTAACCCCTACTCATCCCACCGGAGCCTCGCCTCTCAGGGAACCACCGTGTTGGCGTCCCGGCTCACCACGGCGAGCACCCCGTCGATCTCGGAGAGCGCCGTGGTCAGCTCCGTTATCGGACCGGCGCCGCGCACGGTGAGCCAGAGCGACACGGTGCCGGGGGTATGCCCCTCGGGCCGCTGGTCGACGAACAGCTCGTCCACGCCGAACCCCCGGCGCGTGCATTCGGCCAGCACCAGCCGCAGCACGCCCCGCCCGTCGAGGTAGCGCAGCCGGAGCCGCGAGGGCGCGTACTTGGACCGGGGAAGCCGGTCGGCCAGGGGCGTGAGGACGAACAGCGTCACGAAGTAGCCGGAGGTCACGACGATCGCCAGCAGCCACAGCCCGGCCCCCGCCGCCATGCCCACCCCGGCGGTGAGCCAGGTCGCCGCGGCGGTGGTGAGGCCCCGGACCGCGTCACCGCGGACGAATATCAGGCCCGCGCCGAGGAATCCGATGCCGGACACGATCTGGGCGGCCACCCGGGACGGATCGAGCTCGACGTTGTTCCCCAGCACGTCGTAGAAGCCGTACTTCGACACCAGCATGATCAGGGCGGCGGCGAAGCCGACCAGGGTGTGGGTGCGCAGGCCCGCGCTCTTCTGGCGGATCTCCCGCTCAAGGCCGATCATCGCCGAGAGCACGAAGGCCAGCAGCAGCGCCCCTATCTGCGCCCAGCCCTGCCCGGCGAGATCACCGAGAGGCGCCATCACCATCACCCCCGGTCCCGGTTCCGGCCTGGGAGCCGGTTCCGGGGCAGGCGCCCCCGGTCCCGGTTACGCCGCCTCGGCGGCCAGTCCGGCCTGCCGGAGGGCGGGGAACACCCGCTGTTCCGAGAGGTAGTGGCCGACTCCTACGACGAGCGCGACGGGCCATTCGATGACTCCAAACGCTCCCAGCGCGCCCAGCACCCCGTAGAAGACCAGCCGATCCGGCGTCGGCAGGCTCAGCGTGCCGATCACCGGCACGGTGATGTGCGGTGGCGGCTGTTCCCCGTCCACCTGGACATGTGTCCTGCCGTTCGAAGCGGTGGTGGTTGTCCTGACCATGGCGGCCTCCGTGAATCACGACACACCACGCCAATCCCCGGCCCCGCACGACCCGTAACACCCTTTGACCAGGACTTTGCTCACCCGCCCGTCCGTCCGGACCTCGCCCCTTGAACTTCGGACCCGAAGGACCCGGACCCCGTAAACCCCCGGAGATCCGCGGACCACGCGGCCCCTGCGGACCCCGCCGGACCCCGCGGACCCCGCCGGAACGGACCCCGCGGACCACCGGGAAACGAGCACGGCCCGTCCCGCGGGAAGCGGGACGGGCCGTCGGGGGTTCGGGCCGCCAGGGCGGCCTTTCGGGACGCCCGGAGGGGGCAGGCCCCTCCGAAACGCCCCGTCAGGACGCCCGGAGGGACCGGACCGCTATGGGGTCGCCCTGTCGGGGCGCTCGGAGATACGGATGGCGTTGAGCACGGTGTCGCCGGTCCGCTTGGCGAACCGCACGTTGAGCTGGCCGTCGGTGACCTTCACCGTGTACTGGCGGGTGGTGGCGGTGTACGCGCCGGTCTCCAGGGCGAGGTCCAGCGCGGGGATCGCCAGCTGGCCCTCGACGATGACGTCGAAGACGCGCTGGCCCTCACGCTTGCCCCGGGTCTCGGCGAAGCCCAGCTCGACGGTGTAGGTGCCGTTGGGCACCTGGTCGAACCGGTACTCCAGCATCCCCTCGCGGACGCTCCTGAACAGCGCCTGCTCGGTGGTTCCGGTGATCGTCCTGGTCGTCGTGTTCGTCTTCGTACTGGTGCCGACGTAGCCGTGACCGCCGGTGCTGTGCTTGCGGTCCGCGCTCCAGCGGTCACCGGCGGCGTCGACGACGTCCCTGGTGGCGCCCACCTCGACGGCGACCTGGTGCTTGGGCACCACGACCGTCACGGCGATCTCGATCTGCGGGTCGCGCCCGCTGGCCGAGCGCACCAGCACCTTGCCGGTGCGTACGGTGCCCGGCGTGACGCCCGCGCTGGAGGCGGTCACCTTCAGCGTCACCGACGCGCCCCTGGCGAGCTGGCCGGTCGCGGGTGTCACGCTCAGCCACCCCTGGGCGGGGTCTGTCACCACGGTGTAGGCCGTGCCGACGCCCAGGTTGGACAGTTCGACCGAGCCCGTCCGGGTGGTATCGGCCGGTTGCACCAGGGTCAGCTCGGCGACCGAGGCCGTCACCCGGCCGGTGGCCAGCGCGGTGTCGGCCCGGGTCACGCCCCCGGCGGTGACGGTGACCTCCTGGGTGAAGGTCCCGTAGTTCTCCTTGGAGACCTCGACCTGGTAGTCGCCCAGCAGGATCTGCCCGAGGAACCTGCCGTCGGCCCCGGTGGTGAAGGTCGCCACGTCGCCGACCTTCACCGTCGCGCCCTCCAGCGGCTCGCCGTCGTTGGCGTCGGTGACGACGCCGGTCAGCAGCCCGTGCCGGCTCGCGGTGAAGGTGAGGCTCTGGCCGTCGGCGATCGCGGCGCTGTTGAAGGAGTACTGCAGCGCGTCGGTTCCGTCGGCGTTCTCGACGCCCACCGTGGCGCCGATCCCGGCGTCGCGCTCGCTGTCGACGCTGTCGTAGCGGTACCCGACCGACCCGTTCTCGCCGAGCAGCGCCGAGAACGTGACGCGCTGGGTGGCGTCGGCGTAGAAGCGGGCGTTGCGCCACTCGACGACGAAGGTCCGGTTCGGCGCGGTCCCGACGGTGGCGGTGTAGATCCCGGACTGGTCGTCCAGCACGAGGTCGTCCCAGAAGGGGTAGAGCGCCGCGTTGGGCGCGCCGGAGGCCGGCAGGGCCGCGTTGCCCGCCACGGCGGTGCTCTCCCTGAAGCTGAGGAACCCGTTGGTGCTCACCCAGGCACCGCCGTAGCCGGTGCCGTAGAACGGGAAGGTGAACGGCAGCGTGATCTGCTGGACCGCGTCGTCGCCGGTGAGCGTGCTCTTGGCCGTGCCCGCGACGTACGCCTCGGCGGCGCTGTCGCAGGTGTAGCCGAAGGAGTCGGCGCGGCGCGGCAGGTCGACGTCCCTGGTCAGGTCGCCGCTGACCGTGAGCGGCACGGTGAGCTCTCCGGCGCACCGGGAGCCGGGGGTGATCTTCAGCTGGTAGTCGCCGTCGGGCAGCGTGAGCCGGTAGCGGCCCGCCGCGTCGGCGACCGTGCTGACCGGGGTGCCCACCGCGGTCAGCGTGGCGCCCGGCTCGGGGGCTCCGTCGGCGGTGACCGTGCCGGAGACCGAGCCCGAGGACAGCCGCGTCACCGGGACGTCCTCGGTGACCGTCTGGTCGGACACGACGGTGACGTCCGCGGTGGCGTCGGCGTACCCGAACTTCCTCACGGTGAGCCGGTAGTCGCCCGCGAGCAGGCGGGGCAGCTCGTACGTCCCGTCCTGGGCGGTGGTGGTCGAGCGGTTCAGCGGCCCGGTGACGGTGACGGTCGCCGAGGCCAGCGGCGTACCGCCGGAGGTGACGGTGCCGGCCAGCCCGCCGAGCTCGGCGGTGGGGGTGGCCTGGACCGCCGCGAACGTGTCGAGCCTGCCCTCGCCCCAGATGTTGTTGTCCGCGGCGGTGCCGCCGCAGCGCGTGTCGTTCACGTCGATCGCGGTCCGGTCGAGCAGGTCGCGCGTGGTGGCGATGTCGCCCAGCAGGGGCGGGGAGGCCGACCACATCAGCGCGACGGCGGCCGCCAGGTGCGGCGCGGCCATCGACGTGCCGGAGTTGGACCCGTAGCCGCCGTTGGTCACCGACGAGCGCACGTTCACGCCGGGGGCCGCGAGGTTGGGCTTGATCTCGCCGTTCTCGCCGGTGCCCCGGGTGGAGAAGGTCGCGATCGTGTTGTTGACGTCGAACGCGCCGGCGCTGTAGCTGGCGACGTACTGGCCGGGCGAGCCGCTGGAGTTGCAGCCCGCGTTCGTGAGGTTGCCGTTGGAGAAGACGGGGAAGATGCCCGCCGCGACCCACGCGTCGACGATCTCCTTGTACCAGGGGTCGAAGCCCGCGCCGCCCCAGGAGTTGTTGACGACGTGCGGGGCCAGGTCCGGACGCGGGTTCTCGCCCTCCAGGTCGGTGGGCGCGAGCACCCACTGGCCGGCGGCGAGCAGCGAGGCGTCCGAGCAGGTGGTGGACTCGCAGCCCTTGACGGCGATCCACTTCGCGGCGGGGGCGACGCCGATCGTGTTGGCGCCGCCGTCGTCACCCACCATCGTGCCCATGGTGTGGGTGCCGTGGCCGTTGTTGTCGCACGGCACGGGGCCCGCGCAGATCCCGGCCGGGTCGAACCAGTTGTAGTCGTGGTCGACGACGCCGTCGGCGCTCCTGCCGCGGTACTTGGCGGCGAGCGCGGGGTGGTCGAACTGCACGCCGGTGTCGATGTTGGCCACGACGATGCCCTCGCCGCGGACGCCGAGCTCGCTCCAGACCCGGGGGGCGTTGACGCGGTCGATGTTCCACTCGATCGCGTCGACCTTCGCCACCTCCTTGCCGGGCAGCGGCTCGGGCACCTTGGTGACCCTGCCGGGCTCGATCCGCTCCACCTCGGCCCGCTTCGCGATCTCCTCGGCCAGCTTGGCGTTGCCGGTCACCTGGATGGCGTTCGCGATCCAGAAGGGGGTGAAGTCGACGCTCTCGGCGGTGAGGAACTCGCGCAGGCCCGCCTGCGAGGAGGCGGCGAGCTCGGTCTTGGCCCGGAAGACCTGCGCGGCCTTCTCGGTCCTCGTCTTCGCCCTGCGCGCCGCGCCGAGGTCGGCGTCGCTGTCCAGGCGTACCCAGAAGGTGGCCTTGTCGTCCGCGGCGAGATCCGCCAGGACGGCCTTGTCGATCTTGTCGGGGTCGGGGGCGGAGGCGGCCTGGGCCACTCCCTGAGGGAGCACGAGCATCAGGGCTGCGGCGATCCCGGCCAGGACCGATCGCCGGTGTCGAGGGGTGTTTGACACACGATCTCCTTACACTCCGGGCGGGAGTCTCCCGCCGGGCAGAGCGCCGTGGGACGTACACGATCTTTACGACCCACGTGGAGAATCTTGAATAGATCTTGTGTAATTTACAAGCTTTCGGGTTACTAAAACGCCATATGTCATCAGAATTAACATGAATGGACCGACCCAAAAACGGCGGGCCGTACCGGCTCACGAACTCCCCCGTCCCCGCCGCGGGGCCGTTACGGCATGTGGGCTTCACGCGATCACCGGGACACGGGAGGATTGGCGACGTGAACCGCACCGCTGTACGTCTGGGAGTGCTCCTGCTGGCCGCCGTCGCGGTCGTGGCGGTGCTGCTCGCCCTGCTGCCCCCGTCCTCGACCGGCACGTACGGCAAGGAGGACGCCAAGGCCTCCCCCGTCGAGGTGCGGAAGCTGGGCGAGCGCGACCACGAGCTCACCGTCACCTCCGCCGCGCTCGGCCGCGAGGGCAAGGTCAGGGTCCTGCTCCCCGAGGGGTGGGCGCCGGGCTCGGGCCCGTGGCCGGTCCTCTACCTGCTCAACGGCTGCTGCCAGTCCGCGTACGACACCTGGATCACCAAGGGCGGCGCCGCGGAGCTCACCTTGGGCTACCGCGCGCTCGTGGTCATCCCCGAGGGCGGCCCCGTCGGCTTCTACTCCGACTGGCGCGAGGGCCCTGGCTGGGAGAGCTTCCACCTCACCGAGGTGCGGACCGTCCTGGAGCGCGACTACGGCGCCGGTGACCGCCGGGCGGTGGCGGGGCTGTCCATGGGCGGTTTCGGGGCGATGTCGTACGCGGCCCGCCACCCCGGCATGTTCCAGGCCGCGGCCTCCTACTCCGGGGTGCTGCACACCCGCGACGGCAAAGGCGGCGTCGACTGGCTGCTCGGGCAGTACGGCGAGGAGTCGGTGAAGCTCTGGGGCTCCCCCCAGGACCCGCAGTGGGCCGCCCACAACCCGGCCGACCTCACCGGCGCGCTGCGCGGGGTGCGGCTCTTCGTCTCCAGCGGCGACGGCTCCCCCGGCCCGCTGGACGACGCCTCCGAGGCCCGCGACGACGGTGAGGCCTCCCTGCTGCTGCAGGCCGTGACGTTCGTCGAGCGGGCCAAGGCGGCCGGCGCCGAGGTGTCGGTCGACTTCTACGGCCCCGGCACCCACTCCTGGCCCTACTGGCGCCGCGGCCTCGAACGCTCGCTCCCCATGCTGATGGGCTCCATCGGCGCGGCCGTCTAGGGGCCACCCGAGGGCCGCGGATCACCTGCCCGCCACCTGTCGCCACCCGTGGGATCACCGGCGCGCCGCCCGCCGTCACCCCGTGCCCCTGCCTGCCACCCCGTGTCGTCCCGTGTCGCCCCGCGTCGTTCTTGTGCTGTCCTGTGCCGTTCACGGCGCTCTCAGCCTGGCGCTCCCGGTCGCGCGGAAAGTTAAGACGGGCGACTCTGGACGTTCAACTCAGACACCCCATTCCGGTCACCCCCGTGGCTAGGTTCCAATGACACCCCAGCTCAGGGGCGTTCGCCGTATGTCTGAGGAGCCACCTTGCGAGTCCTGGCCGTTGTCCCCGCCCGTGGAGGTTCGGTGGGGGTCCCCCTGAAGAACCTGGCCGCGGTGGGCGGCAGTCCCCTGGTCGCCCGTGCGGTACGGGCCTGCGTGCGCGCCGAGCTGGTCGACGAGGTCGTGGTCAGCACCGACCACGAGGGCATCGCCGAGGCGGCCCGCGCCGCCGGCGCGACCGTGATCGACCGGCCGGAGGAGCTGAGCGGCTCGACCGCCTCCAGCGAGTCCGCCGTGCTGCACGCGCTGGACCACGTGTCCGAGGTCCCCGAGGTGGTCATCCTCGTGCAGTGCACCAGCGCGTTCATCGACCCCGCCGACCTGGACAGCGCCATCTCCAAGGTGCTGGACGGCAGCGCCGACGTGGTGTTCTCCGGGCTGGAGACGCACGAGTTCCTGTGGAGCTCCAGCGGCGCCGGCGTCAACCACGACCCGTCCCACCGCCCCCGCCGCCAGGACCGCGAGCCGCACTTCCGCGAGACCGGCGCGTTCTACGTGATGCGCACCGCGGGCCTGCGCGAGAACGGCCACCGCTTCTTCGGCGCCGTCGCCGTGCAGCAGGTGCCCTCGCGCCACGCCATCGAGATCGACACCCCCGAGGACCTGGAGATCGTACGGGCGCTGGCGCCCTTCGTCGACGAGCCCGAGCCGATCGACGTGGACGCGGTCATCACCGACTTCGACGGCGTGCACACCGACGACCGCGCCTACGTCGACCAGGACGGCCGCGAGATGGTCGCGGTCAGCCGCTCCGACGGCATGGGCATCTCGCTGCTGCGCCGCTCCGGCGTCAAGCTGATGATCATGTCCACCGAGCACAACCCGGTGGTCGCGGCCCGCGCCCGCAAGCTCGGCGTGCCCGTCCTGCAGGGCCTGACCGACAAGCGGACCGTGCTGCGCGACTGGCTGGCCATCGAGGGCATCGACCCGGCCCGCGTCGCGTACGTCGGCAACGACGTCAACGACCTGGGCCCGATGAGCGACGTCGGCTGGCCCGTCACCGTCCCCGACGCCCACCCCAAGGTCCGCGCCGCCGCCAGGACCGTGCTGACCAGGCCCGGAGGGGCCGGAGCCGTACGGGAGCTGTGTGACCGGGTCCTCGCGGCCCGCCCGCTGGAGGAGGTCGCCCCCGCCCCCGCGCCCCGCGCCGAGCTGCGGCTCACCCCGGTCGCCAAGCCCGTCCAGATCGGCGACGCGCTGGTCGGCGCCGGCCAGCCGGTCTACATGATCGCCGAGATCGGCATCAACCACAACGGCGACCTGGACATCGCGCGCAAGCTGATCGACGTGGCCGCCGAGGCGGGCTGCCAGGCGGTCAAGTTCCAGAAGCGCACGCCGGAGATCTGCGTGCCGCTGGAGCAGCGCGACCAGATCCGGCAGACGCCGTGGGGCGAGATGACCTACATGGAGTACAAGATCAGGACCGAGTTCGGCCTGAAGGAGTACACCGAGATCGCCAAGTACTGCCGGGAGCGCGGCCTCGACTGGTTCGCCTCCCCGTGGGACGTGCCGTCGGTGGAGTTCCTGGAGTCGATGGACGTGGTCACCCACAAGATCGCCTCGGCCAGCGTGACCGACCTGGAGCTGCTGCGCGCGCTCGCCTCCACCGGCAAGCCGCTCATCCTGTCCACCGGCATGTCCACGCTGGAGGAGATCGACAAGGCGGTGGAGATCCTCGGCACCTCCAAGCTGGTGATGATGCACGCCACCTCCACCTACCCCCTGCCTCCCGAGGAGGCCAACCTCCGCGCGATCGTCACCCTCCAGGAGCGGTACGGCGTGCCGGTCGGCTACTCCGGCCACGAGCGCGGCCTGCAGATCTCGCTCGCGGCGGTGACCCTGGGCGCGGTGACCGTGGAGCGGCACATCACGCTCGACCGCACCATGTGGGGCTCCGACCACGCCGCCTCGCTGGAGCCGGCCGGGCTGGAGCACCTGGTCCGCGACATCCGGATCATCGAGACCGCCCTGGGCGACGGCGTCAAGCGCGTCTTCCCGGGCGAGGAGGCTCCCAAGTCGCGCCTGCGCCGCGTCACCGTCTGACCCCGCGACCCTGCGCCCCTGCGATCACCTGGATTGGGAAGAACAACTTGATCAAGCTGTCCGTCGTCGTCCCGGTGCGGGACGCGGAGGCCTACATCGGTGACGCGCTGACCTCGCTGGTCAGGAACGCGCGCCGGGACTTCGAGTTCATCGTGGTGGACGACGGATCCGCGGACGCGACCGGGCAGATCGTCGAGGACTTCCGCGACGACCTGCCCGGTCTGGTCGTGCTGCACAACGACGCGCCGGTCGGGCTCGCCGACGCCCGCAACCTCGGGGTCGCCCTGGCCTCCGGCCGCTACCTGACGTTCATGGACGGCGACGACTGGCTCGCGCCCGGATATCTGGGGGACCTGGTCGGGGCGATCGACCGGCTCGGCTGCGACTTCGTCCGGGTCGACCACGTCCAGGTGGAGGGCAGGAAGCGGGTGATCCACCGGGCGCCGCTCGCCACCCGGGAGGTGGTGCTGAAGCCGCGCGACCACATCCTGCCCGCCCGGTCGAAGACCATGGTCGACTACCCGTACGCCTGGGCGGGGATCTACCGCCGCGACCTCGGCGACCTGCTCACCTTCCCCGGGCACCTGCACACCGCCGAGGACAGGCCGTGGATCTGGCGGCTGCACCGCGCCGCGGGCTCGTTCGCGGTGGTGTCGCTGGCCGGGCTGTTCTACCGGCGGATGGTGTCGGGCTCGCTGACCCAGATCGGCGACGCCAGGCAGCTGCACTTCTTCGACGCCTTCGACCTGGTCTTCGAGGGCCTGGAGGAGGAGTTCACGCCCAAGGCGGTGCGCATGTTCCGCGCGCTGCTCGCCCATCACCTGGAGATGGGCGAGCGGTTCTCCCCCGAGCTGCGCGCCCGCTTCGAGGAGCGCGGCGCCGCGACCCTGAGGCGGTTCCCCGCGGACCTGCTCGCCCAGACCCGCCTGGATCCGGAACGCGACCAGATCCTGCAGAGACTCCTGGAGGGGTGATGACGCAGCTGTTCTACGCCTCGACCCTGTTCGGCGCGATGACCCTGGCGGCGGGCGTCGACGCCGACCGCTTCGGTCCCCGCGAGGGACGCCGGATCCTGCTGGTGTCCAACAACGCGGCCATCCCCGAGATCACCCCGCCCCTGGACGAGACCCCCGGCTTCGCCGCGCTGCGCCCGCACTTCGACGAGCTGTACTCGTGGAACGAGATCGTGGCCCCGCTGCACCCCTCGGACTGGAAGGCCCGCGTCATCGAGGTGCCGATGCTGAGCCGGCTGGTCGGCTCGCACCTGTCCCTGGGCGACGGGCCCGCCGAGCTGATCCTGGAGTCCATCGCGGTCCCCCCGGCCAGGACCCTGGGCGGGCTGGTCAAGGACTGCCCGATCTCGGTCTACTCCGACGGCCTGATGAGCTACGGCCCGACCCGCGACCCGCTGCCGCTGGAGATCTCCGGCCGGATCACCCGCCTGCTCCACCTCGACCTGGTCCCCGGCCTGACGCCGCTGCTGCTGTCGGAGTACGGGGTCCCCGCCGAGATCATCCCCGACCGGGCCTTCCTCGACGTGATCGGCGAGGTCGGCGGGGAGACCGGCGCCGCGCTCCCGGACCGGAGCGGGAAGACCGGCGAGACGCTCCCGGACCGGACCCTGAGAACCGGCGAAGCGGCCGGCGACGCGCTCCCGGGCCGCACCGCGAGAACCGGCGAGGCTCCCTCGGGCCGGGCGATGATCCTCGGGCAGTACCTGTCCGCCCTCGACCTCGTCACCCCCGAGGAGGAGGCGCGGCTGCACGACGACATGCTGCGCGGCCTCGCCGCCCGGGGGTTTCGCGGCGTGCTGTTCAAGCCCCACCCGGCCGCCGGGCGCGGGCACGCCAGGCGGCTGCGCGAGACGGCCGCCGAGCTGGGCGTCGAGCTGGAGGTGGTGGCGGAGACCGTACCCGCGGAGTCGTGCTTCGCCGACCTGCGGCCCGAGCTCGTGGTCGGCTGCTTCTCCACCGCCCTGATCACCGCGAGCCGGTACTTCGGCCTCCCGGTGGCGACGGTGGGCGGCGAGCTGGTCCTGGAGCGGCTCACCCCGTACGAGAACAGCAACCGGATCCCCGCCACCGTCACCGACGCCCTGCTGCCGCGCCTGTCGGCGGACGGCTCGCTGGAGGAGCCGCCGCCGGTGGACCTTCCCGCCCTGGTGGGCGCGGTCGGCTACTGCATGCAGGCCGAGGTGTATCCGGAACTGCGCGAGAGCGCCGCCGCCTACCTGGAGGCGCACGGCCCCGCCCGCTACTTCAAGCGCCAGCGCCTCGGCGCCCTGGACCTGATCGCCCCCCGGACCACCGCCGCCCGGGAACGGAGCACCCTGGGCAGGCTCCGCGACCGCCTGTCGAAGGCGTTCCCCTAGACCCGGCGGCTCGCCGCGACGGCCGGTGAACGCGCGTGGTCGCGGAGCCGTTCACACCAGGTTTGCAAGGGGAGGCCTAGCTTCGCCCTCATGCGCAGATCTCTTCCGGCGATCACGGCCCTCGTGCTGGCGGCGGCCCTGGTGGCGTGTGGCACCGGCCCGGCCGGCCCGCGCCCGCGAAAGACCGCGGACGCCACCCCGTACGCCTCCGCGAACACCACCCCGGATGCCGCCGCGACGCGGTGCGCCCCCCGGCTGGACACGGCGTTCCGCGCGTGGGCCGCGGCCGGGTTCAGCGGGTCGATCGCGATCCTGAGGGGCGGCACGGTCGAGTGTCTCGCCGCCTACGGCACGGCGGACGACGCCACCGGACGGCCGAACACCCCGGAGACGGTGTTCAGCGTCGGGTCGGTCACCAAGGCGTTCACCGCGGCGGCCGTGTTCGCCCTGGTGGAGGAGGGGAGGCTGTCCCTCGACGACCGGGCGGGAGAGATCCTGCCCGAGCTGGACGGCGCCGTGGCCGGGGCGACGGTCAGGCAGCTGCTGCTGCACACCGGCGGGCTCAACGGCTCCCACGCCAAGGGCGACCACGAGCCGCTCGGCCGGGACGCCGCGGTGGCCGCGATCGGCGCGCTGGAGCAGGCGTTCGAGCCGGGCCACGGCTACCTGTACTCCAACGCCGGCTACACGTTGCTGGCGCTCATCGTCGAGAAGGCGTCCGGCCGGAGTTTCCGCGCCTACCTGGCGGAGAGGATCCTGCGGCTGCCCGGCGGACGGGTCGCGGGGGGATTCTGGGACGGGGAGCCCGCCGTGACCGGCCCCCGGGCCGTCGGCCGCCTGGAGAACGGCACGACCGGCCACCCGGGTGGTTTCGGCGGGCCGTACTGGGCGGTGGAGGGCAACGGCGGCCTCGCCATGACCATGCGGGATCTGGCGACCTGGACGCACGCGCTGTTCACCGGGCGGCTGCTCTCCCGCGAGTCGGCCGGGGCCGTCGGCAGGCCGGGGCACGACCTGGACGGCGGCAGGTCCGAGACCCCGGGGTGGGTGGCGTTCGACGAGTCGCTGTTCGGCGAACCGTTCCTGGCCACGGCTGGGGGCGGCGGCGACATCGGCCACAACACCACCGTCGCCTGGGTCCCCGGGCAGGATCGGGTCGTCGCGATGGCGGCCAACAGGCCGGAGGTGAGCGCCGAGGACCTGCTGCGGGCGGTGGGCCCGGCCCTGCTCGGCGGCGGCCCGCTGCCCACCCCCACCCCCGCCGTCACCGCCGCGCCCCGCGACGGCGGCGATCTCGCCGCTATCGTCGGAACGTACGAGCTGGAGACGGGGGGTTCCTTCGACGTGAGCGCGACCGCCGGCGAGGTGACGGTCTCGGCCACCGGCCCCGACGCCGTCGCGGCGCTGTTCCCGCCCCGCGAGCTCCGCGAGCCCGGCGGCGGCCCGCGCGGGCACGACGAGCGCGTGCTGGCGCTGCTGGCCGGCCGGACGCGGGAGGGCCGCGAGGAGCGGGAGGCCCTGACCGCCTCCTTCGGGCCCCTGGGCGACGTCACCCTGGCCGGCACCGTGGTCGGCGGCGGCGAGATTCGCACCTACGTCACCATCACCGCGGGAACGCGGCGGGTCCTCGGCTGGTACTCCGTCAACGAGCGCGGGGGCGTCGAGGCGGCCGAGGTTCCCGCGAGGGCCCCGAGGCTGACCTTCGTCGCCGCCGGAAACGGCTATTACCACCCCGACGACCCGGCCGGCACGGGGCCCGCGGTGAGCCTCTCCCTCCGGGACCGGAAGCTGGTCGTCTCCCGGGCGGACGGGACGTCGACCGCCCGTCGGACCGGCTGACGCGCCGTGCGCATCCTGGTCGTCGAGGACGACCCCGACCTGGCAGAGCTGGTCGCCCTCGGCCTGCGCAACGAGTCGTACGCGGTCGACCTGGCGACGACCCGCCGCGAGGCGGAGGAGGCGCTGCGGACCACGGACTACGACGTGGCCTGCCTCGACCTCTCCCTGCCCGACGGCGACGGGCTCGACCTCGTACGCCGGCTCGCCCTCGACCCCGGCCTGCGCCGGCCCCGGCGCACGCTCGTGCTGACCGCCCGCGACGCCGTCGCCGACCGGGTGGCCGGGCTGGACGCCGGTGCCGACGACTACCTCGTCAAGCCGTTCCACTTCACCGAGCTCGTCGCCCGGCTGCGGGCGCTGAGCCGCCGCGGCGACGAGCTCGGATCGGTCCTGCGGGTGGGCGAGCTGAAACTCGACCTGGCCGCCCACCGGGTCTGGCGATCCGGCGTCGAGCTCGACCTCACCTCGCGCGAGTACGCGCTGCTGCGCTACTTCATGCACCACCCCGGTGTGACGCTCTCGGCCGAGGACCTGCTGGAGCACGTGTGGGACGCCCACGCCAACCCCTTCACCGCCTCGGTGCGGGTCATCCTCAGCCGGTTGCGCAGGAAGCTCGGCGATCCTCCCCTGATCGTCACGATCACCAACGCCGGCTACCGGCTGAAGGGGGCTTCGTCATGATCCGTCCCTGGCGGTCGCTGCGCGCGCGCCTGGCCGTGCTCGGATTCCTCGCGATCTACCTTCCGGCCCTGCTGCTGTTCGGCGTGATCCTGGTGACCGACACCGAGACGACCTCCTGGGTGATCGACGGCGTGGAGAGCACGCGGACCGTGTCCGCGCACGGGTCGGCGTGGGTCACCTGGACCGTCCTCGCCCTCGCCCCGGCCGCCGCCGCGCTGGCCTGGTGGTGGGCGGGCCGGGCGACGGCCCCGATCGAGCGGATCCGCGCGGCGGCCGACGAGATCGGCGGGACCGACCTGAGCCGTCGCATCGCCCTCGACCACGGGCCGGCCGAGGTGGTGGCGCTGGCCGCGAGCTTCGACGCCATGCTCGACCGGCTGGAACAGGCCTCCGCGACGCAGTGGCGGCTGATCGACGAGACCAGCCACGAGCTGCGCGTACCGCTGTCGATCCTGATGACCAACGCCGAGGTGCTCCTCGGCCACCCCGCGCCCACCGTCGAGATCTACCGGCGCGGGCTGCAACGCTCGCGGGCGGCCTCCGAACGGCTCCGGACGACGATCGACCACCTGCTGGTCGACGCCCGCGCGCGGGCCCGCGCCGTGGACCGGCGGCCGTCCGACCTGGTGGCCCTGGTACGCGACGTCGTCGAGCACGCCGGCGTGCTGGCGGCCGTGAACGGGGTCGGCCTGTCCGTCACCGGCCCGCCCGCCGCCGTGTGCTCCGTCGACGAGCCCACCGTGAGCCGGGCGGTCTCCAACCTCGTCGACAACGCGATCAGGTACGCCCCGGCCGGGTCGGAGGTGGAGATCGCCGTCGAGGTCACCGGCGCCGGGGCCGCGGTGACCGTGACCGACCACGGCCCCGGCATCCCCGCCGACGAGCGGGAACACGTCTTCGAGCGCTTCTGGCGCGGCCGGCGCGACGTCCCCGGCACCGGGCTCGGCCTGCCGATCGCCAGGCAGATCGCGCTGGCCCACGGCGGCGACCTCACGCTGGACCCGCCCCGCCCCACCGGCGACGGCTGCACCTTCCGGCTCACCCTGCGCCGCTGACAGGTCGCCGGTCCGCGACCCCGGACCGGGGCGCCGTTCCTAGCCGAGCGCCTTGAGGTAGCGGCGCATCCGGCGCTTGGCGCGGTAGCCGACGCGCAGCACGTTCGGCGGGACCTCCACGCGCATGCGGGCGCGGCGGCGGGCGGCGGCGTACTCGGGGCCCTCCAGCAGGGAACTCGCCGGGACGAGCCGCCCGGAGCGGGCCTGCCCGACCAGGGAGACCATCCGCGACACCCAGTCGCTCTCGCCGCCTGGGTGAAAGTAGTTGACCTTGCACCAGGAGTCGTCCGGGTCCAGGAACCGCCCGGCGGAGAGGTCGTCGAGGGTGCCGAGCAGGCCGCTGTCCTCGAAGACCAGGTTGATCATCTCGGCGCCCACCCCGAAGTCCGACAGCACCAGCAGCGGCACCCTCTGGGCGATCGCCTCCAGCGCGGCGGTCGAGCTGACGGTGACGAACCCGGCCGCGTGGGCCAGGTGCTCGTGCATCGGCCCCACCGCGAAGCGCACGGCCTCGGCGCGCACCCGGCCCTCCTCGGCGAGCGACTGCCACAGGCGCTGGTAGTGGTGGCGCTCGTTGTGGGTCTGGCGCTCGGTGTCCAGGGCGCGGAGCTTGACGACGACGTCCAGGTCCGGCCGCCTGCGGGCCAGCTCGGCCAGGGCGAGCAGGACGCGCTCGCGCTCCTCCCTGCGCTTGGGCACCTTGGCCTGGGTGGCGAACACCACCCGGTCGCGCGGCCCGGTGGCGGCGACCTCCACGCCGTCGCGCAGGAACGGCAGCCGGGCCAGCCCGATCTGGCCGCCCCCGCCCAGCCGCCGGCCGATCTCGGAGAACTCCTCGACCTCCCGGCCGCTGTGCAGCACGAACAGGTCGCACCCGCTGCGGAACAGCCACGCCTTCTCGGTGGCGGGGACGGAGATGCCCGGCAGTCCCGAGACGAACACCGGCCGGGGTCGCAGCCCGGCCAGCACCTCTCCGACCAGCACGTCCACCACGGGTCCCGTACAGGCGACGAGCACCACGTCGGGCCGCAGCCGCTCCGCGGTCCGGCGCAGCGCGCGGGCCGACAGCACGGGCGGGTCGGCTGCCGAACCGGCGACGGCCGCGTGGATCTGCGCCGGCGACGGGGTGATGGGGGTACGGATGACCGCAAGCTCCGTCTCGCAGCCCGAGGGCAGGTCCCTCAGCAGGCAGGCCGCCCACTTGAGGTAGGAGTCGGAGTCGGCCACGGCCAGGACCTTCAAAGAGAACCTCCGGCGGGGAATCCCCGGTTTCGCGCGGTTTCGTGTGTGGAGAGGATTCGTTCGTGGAGAGACGCCCCGCGCCCGGCGGGCCCGCCGGGCATCGGCCGCGGGATCATGACCCGGAGACTCCCGTGTCCTGATGGGCGAACCTCGACAGGTGGGAGCGCAGTGACGGCGCCGCCTCGGCCGTCCACCACTCGTCGGGGACGTCCACCGTCTCCACGGCGACGCCCCGGGCCGAGAGCAGGACCCGCAGGGAGGTGACCGCGGTGGACGGCAGGCTGAGCACCCGCTGCTCGGCGGCCAGGCCGCGCAGGGTCATCTCGGCGGGGGTCCCGCCGTCGTAGACGGTGATCCCCGGCTGCTCCCCGACCCGGACGAGGTCGTCGGGGTCCTCGCGGCGGTGCGGGAAGTAGGCCACCGGACCGGCCGAGCCGAGCCCGGCCAGCCAGGTGAAGTAGCGGTCGCGGTGGATCAGGCCGTTGCGGACCAGCGAGGTGCCGAGGACGACGGTGCGCTCCTCGGGACGGGGCCCGCGCAGCGGCTGGGACCGCAGCCAGGCGAAGTCGTGGGTGACCAGCTCGGCTCCCACGGCGCGTACGGCCTTCGCCAGGTCGGGGGGCACGGGCAGCGCGGTGAAGATCGACAGTCGTCCCGAGCGGGCGGCGGCGCGCAGCCTGAGCCCGGCCGCCGCGCCGAGGACGGTCCTCAGCCTTCCGGCCTTCGCCCTCGCCCTCAGCAGGGGCGTTCCCACCCTGCCGGTGAGCAGTTCCAGGAGCCTGATGGTGGCGAGCCCGTCGTCGACGATCACGATCCGGCCGGGGAGCGCGGTGAGCCAGCGGAACTGGACCTTGCCGGAGAAGGCGTCGCCCACCACCCAGGTCTCGCCCCGGCGCGGCCTGGGCATGTCCTGCCGGGCCGCGGTGAGCTCCAGCCCGCTCGGCAGGGTGAGACGGCCCAGCTCGCGGCCCGTCACGGCCAGCGGGCGGAGTTTCGCCCTGGGCACGAGGTGGCTGTGGGCGCCGAGCAGCCCTGCATGATGTGCCTCCACCGCGCAGAGCATCTGCAGCGGGGACTCCACCCAGGCAACGGCCGAACCCTGATCCCGCGCGTGGTCTCGGCCGTCCTCCACGCCGGGCGATGACCCGTTCACGACTGCCACAACCTAACCCGGTGTCCTTAAGCGCCCGGGAACTGCGGGTGAACAGCCGACCACGCGCGTCTGTTGATGATCGCCAGGACTTTGCCCGCGGGCGCGGCGAAGGCTCGGGGAAAGCGTGTTCCTTTACTCGGCGCCTTTACCTTCGCGGGGTCACGGAACCCCTCGGGACCTCCGCGCGGGCACGTCTCTTTACCTTCCGGGCGCCGAGGCCCGCCCGCGACCCTCCACAACCGCTCTGAGCTGCGCAAACCCCCTCAGGCGCGGGGCCGGTGCCACCGGACCCGGCGCGCCGCCCCCGGGCCGTTCATGGGGGAACCTCTACCATCGGAATACTTTTTACCATCGAATATCTGTTCGAAATTTGACCGGGTACACCACCCCTACCCGAGGGCCTCGCTCGCGCGTCATAGCACCCCCCGGCAGGCGGCTCGCGGGCGGGTCCGGGAAACCCGGATCGCCGTCGGGGCAGGGGATCCCGGCATCGGCGCGACGTCCGCCCGTCCGCCGTGGAGAGGTACGGCCAAGGTCGTCGCGGCCCACCCCGACGGCCGGACGGCACCCCGCAACACCGGCCCGATTCAGACGTATTCCCAAGTCAAGGCAATATGTCCTACTTGTAATCGTCTGCCCTCCTGACGTACCTTCGTCCTGTTCATGGCAATTGTCTAGGTCTATCCAGGTCTATGCATTGCCGTCACATTGCCCGACTGTGTCCCACCTGGTGGAGCCCCTCCACCGAAGGTGAGCACGGCCGCCGAATCCGCGAGGTCTGCGGAACCGGGGAACCACGTTCCTGGGGTGAATCAGCGCACCTGTGCGCCGTAGGGCACTTCCCAGCCCGAACCCGTCAGCTAACCCGGTAGGCGGAATGGAAGCGAAGCAAGGAGTCGAACCCCCGTATGACCAAGCATCGCCTCATCTCCACCCCCCGCGCCGCCTGCGCCATCATGGGCGCGTGCGTCGCCCTGGCGACCGGCGCCACCGGTACCGCCCTGGCGGCCGACGGTCACGGCGTCGTGAACGCCCCGCCCGTCGACACCAAGGCCCAGGACGCCAAGGCCGCGAAGACCCCGCTGCAGATCGTGGCCGAGAGGCTTCCCAAGGTCTCCGCCGCGAAGGTCCTGGACATCGCCTCCAAGCAGATCGGCATCCGCGAGAACTCCGCGGGCGGCGGGACCAAGTTCCACTCCTGGTACATGTCGAGCCCGCGCGCCAAGGAGACCCTCGCCCGCGACGGCGGCAACACCGTGTACGACTACGCCAACGCCCCCTGGTGCGCGATGTTCGTCTCCTGGGTCGGCGAGATGGCCGGCATCCGCCCCACCATGGGCTGGGACGCCTACACCGTGGCCCACGCCAAGTGGTTCAAGGACAACGGCCACTGGGGCACCATCCCGACCCCCGGCGCGGTCGCCTACTTCGACTGGGCCGGTGGCAAGAGCATCGACGGCATCGACCACGTCGGCTTCGTGAAGAAGGACAACGGGGACGGCACGATCACCACGATCGAGGGCAACACCGGCAACGGCGACGTCGAGCAGCGCGTCCGGCCCGTCTCCCAGATCGTCGGCTACGGCTACCCCGTCTACTCCAACTGACCGCGCCCGGCCCGCTTCACCGGCCGCATCCGGCCTGATCCAGCCGACCGCACCCGCCGCCGCCCGCGCCCGCCGTTCCCCCACGGCGCGGGCGTCCCGGCCCCCTCCGGTGGTCGGCGGCCAGGTCCACACGCTCCCGGGGGCGTCGCTCGAACGAGCGGCGCCCCCGGGAGCGTTTCGGCGTCCTGACACCTCCTTGACAGCCTCACGCCGACGCCTCCCGAGGGCGCTCCCCGGCGAACTCCCCTCCTCGCGCGGACACGAAATGCCCCGACTGTATGCCCGTGAGATGGGAGCGCTCCCAATAACCACTATGAGGCATTTGTGCAGGTTTCATACCGATAGTCCTGCCTAAAACGGCCGGATGTAACGGTTGAGTTTCGGCATATTGACGTCCTGGTTGCCCATCGTCCACTCTTCGTGGGAGCGCTCCCAAAGCACATTGAGGAACGACCTCGTCGCGAGGACCGGTTTGTCGGGGACCGGTCCGCGATGTCGCCTCCCAATGATTCGGGCGACCACCTGAGAGGGGTCCGGAATGTTGAACAACAAGCGGCACGGCAAGCTCGCCGCCGTCGCGGCCATGGCGGCCACCGCCCTGGCCATCACGTCGTGCAGTTCCAGCGAGCCCGCCGCGCCCGCCGCGGGCGGCAGCTCCGCCGCCGCGGCCGAGCCGGTGACCATCACCGTGCACACCTTCGGCGGCGGCGAGAACTTCGGCTACGACAAGGCCGTGGAGACGTGGAACGCGGCGCACCCGAACATCCAGGTCAAGTACCAGAACCTGACCGACCGTTTCGAGGACGTCTACCTCCCGCAGCTGCTCCAGCGCCTGCAGGCCAACAGCGGCGCGGCCGACATCATCGCCCTGGACGAGGGCGCGATGGGCCTCATGAAGGCCCGTCCCCAGTTCTTCACCGACCTGGCCGAGCACGGGCTGGACAGCCGCAAGGCCGACTTCCCCGCGGCCAAGTGGGACAACGGCATCAACGCCGACGGCAAGCTCTTCGCGCTGGGCACCGACATCGGCGGCATGACCATGTGCTACCGCAAGGACCTGTTCGAGAAGGCGGGCCTGCCCACCGACCGCGAGGAGGTCGGCAAGCTCTGGCCGGACTGGGCCGCCTTCAAGGCGATTGGCGAGAAGTTCAAGGCCGCCAACCCCGGCAAGACCGACCCCAAGTTCATCGACGGTCCCAACACGCTCTACAACGTGATCCTGTCGCAGGAGGCGCCCAAGAACGGCAACGTCTCCTACTTCGACCAGAAGAACCAGCTCGTCATCGAGACCAACCCGGCCATCAAGACCTCCTTCGACACGGTGAAGAGCTTCAGCGAGGCGGGCCTGACCGCCAAGCTCGCCTCGTTCACCCCGCCGTGGAACGCCGCGATCAAGAAGGGCGCCTTCGCGACCATGGGCTGCCCGGCCTGGATGCTCGGCGTGGTCTCCGGCGCGGCCGGTGACGCCAACAAGGGCAAGTGGGACGTCGCGGCCGTGCCCGGCGGCGCCGGCAACTGGGGCGGCTCCTACCTGGCCATCCCCAAGCAGAGCAAGCACCCCAAGGAGGCCGCCGAGGTCCTGAACTACCTCACCGGCAAGGAGGGCCACGTGATGGCCTTCCAGGAGGCCGCGGCCTTCCCGAGCTCCCTCACCGCGCAGCAGGACCCGGCGGTCGCCGAGCTGAAGAACCCGTTCTTCAACGACGCGCCGACCGGCCAGATCTTCGGCGCCTCGGTCAAGGACCTGCTGCCCGTCTTCCTCGGCGAGAAGCACGCCCAGGTCAAGACCTCGGTGGAGAAGGTGCTCGAGGGCATGGACCAGGGCTCGGTCCCCTACGACCAGGCCTGGACCAAGTTCATCGAGGCCGGCGTCAAGGCAGCGGGCTGATCCCCGTACCGACCCGCAACGGCCCGGCTGCGGTGACCCCGCGGCCGGGCCGGTCGCCTGCCCCCGCTGAAAGGTTCAGACCGAATGACACTGCACGTCGACTCCCCGGCCGCCCCGCCGCGACCCGGCCCCCGCCGGTCACCGGGGCGCCGCGGACCGGGCCGGGGCGGTGGGTGGGCCCGGTTCGACCTCCGGGCGACCCCCTACTTCCTCGTATCCCCTTATTTCCTGCTTTTCGCCATCTTCGGGATCTTCCCGCTCGGCTACACCCTCTGGGTCTCGTTGCACGAGTGGGAGCTCGCCGGGGACAAGACCCTCGTCGGCCTTGACAACTACATCGAGCTGATCACCGACGAGGCCTTCTGGAACGCGGTGATCAACACCCTCGGCATGTTCGTCATGTCGACGGTCCCGCAGCTCGTCCTGGCCCTCCTGCTGGCCAACGCCCTCAACAAGCGCATCCGGGGACGGCTCTTCTTCCGCCTCGGCGTGCTGCTGCCGCTGATCACCTCCGTCGTCGCCGTCGCGGTGGTCTTCACCCAGCTGTACGGCCGCGACTACGGCCTGATCAACTGGTTCCTGAGCTTCTTCGGGGTCGACGCGATCAACTGGCAGAACGAGAAGTGGTCCTCGTGGATCGCGATCTCCACGATGATCGACTGGCGCTGGACCGGCTACAACGCGATCATCCTGCTCGCCGCCATGCAGACCATCCCCAAGGACCTCTACGAGGCCGCCGCCATCGACGGCGCCACGCCCAGGCGGCAGTTCTGGCAGATCACCATCCCGATGCTGCGCCCGACGATCATCTTCGTCGTGTTCATCTCCACCATCGGCGGCCTGACGCTGTTCACCGAACCGGTCATGTTCGACGGCAACCCGACGATGAGCGGCGGCGCCACCGGCCAGTACCAGACCGTGGCGATGTTCATCGTCAAGGAGGCGTTCCGCGACTTCGACTTCGGCTACGCCGCGGCCGCCTCGTGGCTGCTGTTCGCGCTGATCCTCCTCGGGACGCTCGTCAACTACTCCTTCACCCGCCGTATCGGGGGTTCCAAATGACGGTCACCCAGATCCGGCGACCGCCGGCGCAGCACGCCCGGCGGCCCTCCGGCCCGTCGGCCGCACGGAACCGCATCTGGGACGCCGGCCCCATGACGAAGGTCGTGCTGGCCTTCGCCCTCGTGCTGTCGGCGTTCCCCATCTACTACATGTTCATCATGGCCACCCGGACCAACGAGGAGGCCATCGACGTACCGCCGCCGCTGTTCCCCGGCGGCCACCTCGGCGAGAACATCGCGCGGCTGCTGTCGACCGAGGACGCCTACTTCGTGACGGGCCTGGTGAACTCGGCCATCGTCTCGGTCACCGTGACCTTCTCGGTCGTGCTGATCTCCACCCTGGCCGGTTTCGCCTTCGCCAAGCTCCGCTTCCGGGGCAGCAAGATCCTGCTGGGCCTGATCCTGGTGACGATGATGGTCCCGCTCCAGCAGATGGGCGTCGTGCCGCTGTACGAGCTCATGGTCACCCTCGGGTGGACCGGCCAGCTCAAGGCGGTGATCCTGCCCTTCCTGGTCAACGGCTTCGGGGTCTTCATGATGACCCAGTACGCCACCCAGGCGGTGCCGGACGAGCTGGTCGAGGCGGCCCGCGTCGACGGCGCCTCCACCATGCGCATCTACGTGAACGTCATCCTCCCCGCGCTCCGGCCGGGCATGGCGGTCCTCACGCTCCTGGTCTTCATGCAGACCTGGAACGAGTTCATGTGGCCGCTGATCGTGCTGAACCCGGACAACCCAGTGGTTCAGACCTCGATCGCGGCGCTCAACCAGGCTCACGGCACCGACTACGTGATGCTGTTCACCGGCACCGCGGCGTCGGTCCTGCCGCTTTTCATCGTTTTCATCGCGTTCGGCCGCCAGATCGTCGGCGGACTCATGGAAGGTGCGGTCAAGGCGTGACGACGCAAGAGACGCGGATTCAGACCCCGGATCTGATGTTCCCGACGAACTTCATCTGGGGCGCGGCCACCTCCGCCTACCAGATCGAGGGCGCTGTCTCGGAGGGCGGCCGAGGCCGCTCCATCTGGGACACCTTCGTCAAGCAGCCGGGACGGGTGGTGAACGGCGAGCACGCCGACACCGCCATCGACCACTACAACCGCTACCGGGACGACGTGCGGATGATGGCCGAGCTCGGCCTCGGCGCGTACCGCTTCTCCGTCTCCTGGCCCCGGATCCAGCCCGAGGGGCGTGGGGCCGTCAACCAGGGGGGCATCGACTTCTACAGCCGCCTGGTCGACGAGCTCCTCTCGCGGGGCGTCGACCCGTGGGTGACGCTCTACCACTGGGACCTGCCCCAGGCCCTGGAGGACGCGGGCGGCTGGCCCGCACGGGACACGTCGAAGCGCTTCGCCGACTACGCGGCGGCCGTGCACGAGGCGCTGGGCGACCGCGTCCGCAACTGGAGCACGGTCAACGAGCCCTGGTGCTCGGCCTTCCTCGGGTACGCCTCGGGCGAGCACGCCCCCGGGCGGCGCGAGCCCGACAAGGCCGTGCACGCCGCCCACCACCTCCTGCTCGCGCACGGCCTGGCCGCGCGGGCGATCCGGGCCCAGCGGCCCGAGAGCGTCATCGGCGGCTGCGTCAACCTGTACGCGATCACGCCCCAGACCTCCTCCGAGGCCGACCAGGACGCCGCCCGCCGCATCGACGGGCTGCAGAACCGCTTCTTCCTGGACGCCCTGCTCAAGGGCGAGTACCCGGCCGACGTCCTGGAGGACCTCGGCCGCCCGGCGGGGCTCGTCCACGACGGGGACATGGAGATCATCTCGACGCCGCTGGACAAGCTGCTGATCAACTACTACAGCCGCTTCACCGTCTCGGGCACCCCCGGCGGCGCCGCGTCGGCCGCGGCGGCCCCCACCAACGCCGGGTCGCCCTGGGTGGGCAGCGAGCACGTGTCGTTCGTCGAGGGCGGGCGGCCCGTGACGGCGATGGGCTGGGAGATCGACGACTCGGGGCTGCTGGAGATCCTGCGCCGGCTGGCCGCCGAGTACCCGCGCGTCCCGCTGGTCATCTCCGAGAACGGCGCCGCCTTCGACGACGTCGTGGGCCCCGACGGGGTCGTCCACGACCGCGAGCGGGTGGACTACTTCGACGCCCACCTGCGCATCTGCCACGCGGCGATCGAGGCGGGCATCCCGCTGGAGGGGTACTTCGCCTGGTCGCTGATGGACAACTTCGAGTGGGCGTGGGGGTACGGCAAGCGGTTCGGGCTGGTCCACGTCGACTACGAGACCCAGGCCAGAGTTCCCAAGGAGAGCGCTCTCTGGTATGCCGGGACCATCAGGCGTGGAGGCCTGAGCGGTCCGGCAGAATAGGGGCCGGGAAATTCACCACTGGGGGCGCGAACACATGAACGGCGACCGTCGTCCGACGCTTGAGGCGGTCGCGGCCCTGGCCGGTGTCGGCCGGGGCACGGTGTCGCGGGTCATCAACGGCTCGCCGAAGGTGAGCGAGAAGGCCCGCGACGCCGTGCTGCGAGCGATCCAGGAGCTGGGCTACGTGCCCAACCGGGCGGCCCGCGCGCTGGTCACCCGGCGCACCGACACCGTGGCGCTGGTCGTCTCGGAGTCGGAGCTGCGGGTCTTCGACGAGCCGTACTTCGCCGGGACCATCCGCGGCATCGGCTCGGCCCTGTCCGAGACCGGCCTGCAGCTGATCCTCGCGATGGCGCAGTCGGAGCAGGAGCACGAGCGGCTGGAGCACTACCTGACCGGGCAGCACGTCGACGGGGTGCTGCTGATCTCCCTGCACGGCGCCGACCCGCTGCCGGGGCGGCTGGAGGCGATGGGCGTGCCGACCGTCATCGGCGGTCGGCCGGTCGGCCTCACCCCCTACAGCTACGTCGACGTCGACAACCGGGCCGGGGCCAGGCAGGCGGTCAAATACCTGCTGGGCACGGGCCGCCGCCGGATCGCCACCATCGCCGGCCCCCAGGACATGGGCGTGGGCGTCGACCGGCTCGCGGGCTACCGCGACGCGCTGCTCGCGACCGGCGTGAGCGAGATGGTGACGTACGGCGACTTCAGCGAGGAGAGCGGGATGGCGGGGATGCGCAGGCTCCTCGCCGAGCACCGCGACCTGGACGCCGTCTTCACCGCCTCCGACCCGATGGCGCTGGGCGCGATGCGGGTGCTGCGCGAGGAGGGCAGGTCGATCCCCGGCGACGTCGCGGTGATCGGCTTCGACGACTCCCCCGCCGGGGCGCACTCCTCCCCCGCCCTCACCAGCGTGCACCAGCCCACCGAGTCGATGGGCCGGCAGATGGCCCACCTGCTCGTCGCCCGCATCAACGGGGAGCAGTTGGAGCAGCCGGTGGTGATACTCGACACCCACCTGATCCGGCGCGACTCCGCCTGACTTGACTCACCCTCGCCCCCGGCAGCACCGAGGCAGGACAAGGTAGGACATGGACAGCAGGACGAAACGCCCCCTCACCCCCGCCGAACTCGACGCGCTGGCGCGGCGGGCCCTGGGCACCGGCGTCTCCTCGGCCACCGAGATGACCGACGGCTTCGCCAACGCCGTGTGGCGGCTGGCCCTGCTGGACGGGCGCGAGGTGGTCCTGAAGCTGTCGCCGCCGCCCGAGCTGGAGCAGCTGAGCTACGAGCGCGACCTGCTGCGCACCGAGGCCATGGTCTACGGCCTGGCCGGTCCGGCGGGGGTCCCGGTCCCCGAGCTGCTGCGCGCCGGGTTCGACGACCCGGTGCTGGGCGGCGACTACCTGGTGCTGTCCGCCCTCGGCGGGGTGCCGTGGAACCAGGTGCGTCCGGCCGAGGCGGACCGGCGGGCCCTGCGCCGGGAGCTCGGCGGCCACCTGGCCCGGCTGAACGCGATCACCGGCGACGTCTACGGCTACCCGCACGCGGGCCTGACCGGCGGCACCTGGCGGGAGGCGTTCCTGACGATGACCGGAGCGCTCCTGGCCGACGCGGGGCGCTACGCCACCCCGCTGCCGAGGCCGGTGCCCGAGATCGCGGCGGCGATCGGGTCGGCCGCGGGGGCGCTGGACGAGATCACGACCCCCTGCCTGGTCCACTTCGACGTGTGGCCGGGCAACGTCTTCCTGACCCGCGACGAGACGCCGCGCATCCAGGCGATCATCGACCACGAGCGGGCCTTCTGGGGCGACCCGCTGGCCGACTTCGTCACCCCGACGATCTTCGGCGAGCTGGACGAGTCGGACCCGATCGTCGCCGGGTACCGCGACGCGGGCGGCGTCGTGGAGTTCACCGCTCCCGCCCGCACCCGGATGGCCCTCTACCGGCTCTATCTCGGCCTGATCCTCCTGGTCGAGAACGGCCCCCGCCAGTATCCGGAGAAGGAGTACGCCTCCCTTCGCGACCGCGCCTTCGCGAGCGTGCTCAGAGCCCTCGACGCACTCCCGACCACACCGTGACGAACGTATTCAAAGCCCTCGACACACTCCCAGCCACACCGTGACGAACGTGCTCAGAGCCCTCGACGCACTCCCAGCCACACCGTGACGAACGTACTCAAAGCCCTCGACACACTCCCAGCGGCTCCGTGACCGGGGCGGTCGTCGCCTCGCGCCCGCGGGGGGAGACGCCGCTTACGGCTGTCGAGGTCCTCCGGCGAGGCGCCGGACGACGGCCAGCCCCTCCGGCGTGCCGGGCCAGTGCCCGGCCAGCGCGTCGGGACCGGCCCGCTTGATGACCGAACGCAGGACGAAGGCGACGATGATCACGTCGTCGGCGTAGCCGAGCACCGGGACGAAGTCGGGGATCAGGTCGACGGGCAGCGCCAGATAGCCCAGCAGCAGCCACAGCCGGACCCGTACCCCGCGCGGCAGGCTGTCGTCGCGCGCGAGCCCGGCGACCAGGCGGAGCAGGTCGGGCAGCAGGCGCAACGCCTCGCCCAGCGCGCCTCCCCTAGGACGCGCCGTCACCAGGAAGGCGGCCAGGGCGAGCCAGAGCAGCACCAGGCCCCCCACGACCCCCGCCGCCACCTGCCAGACCTCGGACACCTTCGCCCCCTCCCCGTTCTCGCCGCCCGGCGAACGCCGCCGTACCGGCACCCCGGACACCGGAACCGGAGGCCAGGGTACGCGTCCGGGAGGGGACCGGGGCCGCCGAGGCCCGGCGTGTGAGGCTCAGGCCGCCGAGGCTCGCAGTGCCGTCAGGGCGGCGTCCAGCGCGGCGCGCAGCGGCCTGATCGAGCGCGTCGTCTGGGTCAGCAGCAGGCCCCCCTGGAGCGCCGCGAAGATCGCCAGAGCCAGTTCCTCGGGGTCGGCGTCAGCGCGGAGCAGGCCGCCGTCGCGCATGCGCGTGAGCCCGGCCCGCAGGTATCCGCACCAGCGGTCCATGTGCCCGGCGACCTCGGCGGCGCGCTCGGGGTCGGTGCCGACGAGCTCGCTCGCCATCGCCCCGATCGGGCAGCCCCAGTGCGGCTGCGAGCCGTAGTGCGCGATGACGGCGTCACGCCAGCCGTCCCACGCCTCCCAGGTGTCGAGCGTGTCCAGGAACGGCCGCTGCGCCTGGAGCACCCGCTCGGCCTGGAACGCCGCGATCGCCGCGACCAGGTCGCGCTTCCCGTCGGGGAAGTAGTGGAACAGCTGGCTCTTGCTGGTCGCCGTCCCGGCCCGGATGTCGTCCAGGGTCGTGCCGCCGACCCCGCGGGCCAGGACCAGGTCGGCGGCGGCCTCGACGATGCGGGCGCGCGTGAGCGCCCCCTTGACGGTGAACTTCGCCGTGGTCGACATGCCGACAGCATAACTCCCTGGACCGTACGGTCCAATATGTCGGCGGGCCGGGGACGCGGTGGGATGGTCCGCAAGGCCCCGTTCAGGTGGAGGGAAGATCGGCGATCATGATGGGGGTCGTGGTGGGCTGGTCGGAGCCTCCGGCGGGTTCGACGGTGAGGCCGACCCGCTCGTCACCGCGCAGGGGCGTGGCCAGGACCGGGACGACACCCCCGTCGGCGGCCCGCTCCAGCAACCCGGCCGGGCGGACGCCGTCGCCGCCCATCAGCCACAGCTCGTAGACCCGGGAGCCGGGCAGCGGCGGCAGCCCGCTGGCGGTGAAGAGCATCTTTCCCTGGGAGGGCGCCACCACGATGACGCCGGTACCCCCGGAGGAGACGCGCTGCCTGACGGTCTCGGCGTCGGGGGCCGCGATCACGGCGACGACCTGCCGGAGCCGCTCGCGTTCCCCGGCGGCGTCGACCGCGACGACACCGAGGACCACCGCCGCCGCGGTCGACACCGCGGCCAGGCCGGTCAGCGCCCTCCGGCGCCAGGGGGAGGCCGGGCGCAGCGGCACCGCGTTCTCCCTCCCCGCCCGGTCGGGCCGCTCGTCCCGCCCGGGTTCGGGCGGTGCGGCCTGGCGATCGAGGATCGGCGGCTCCTGCCGCACCTCGGCGATCCGCGTCATGACACGGGCCCTCATCGCCAGCGGAGGAGGCTCGGCCGCGCCCAGGGCGAGCCGGGCGGCGGTCTCGGACAGGCCGCGCACCTCGACGGCGCACGCCTCGCACCGGGACATGTGCGCCTCGAAGAGCGCCGCGTCCCGCTCGGGCAGGGCGTGCAGCGCGTACGCGCCGGAAAGGGTGTGGAGGTCGTCGTTCACCGTTCCACCCCCATGCAGTCGCGGAGCCGCACCAGGCCGTCGCGCATCCTCGTCTTGATCGTACCCAGCGGCACCTTCAGCAGCCCGGCCACCTCGGGGTAGCTGTAGCCCCCGTAGTAGGCCAGGGTGACGGCCTGTCTCTGCAGGTCCGTCAGGCCGCCGAGGCAGCGGCGCACCCGCTCACCCTCCAACCGGGTGGTCACCGTCTCGGAGACCTGGTCGTAAGGGATCTCCCCCGACATCCTGGAGACCCTTTCCTCCCTGTCCGTGGAGGCCTGGGCGGACCGGACCCGGTCGACGGCGCGGCGGTGGGCCATCGTCATCACCCACGCCAGGGCGCTGCCGCGGGTCCGGTCGTAGCGGGAGGCCGTACGCCAGACCTCGACCAGGACCTCCTGCGCCACCTCCTCGGCCTGCGCGCGGTCGCGCACGACACGTCGCGCGAGGCCGAAGATCGGGCCGGCCAGCAGGTCGTAGAGCCGCTCGAAGGCCGGCTCCCGCCCGAGGGCCACCTGGGCGAGCAGGTCCTCCAGGCCGGGGGGACCGTCAGGATCCGGCACCCCCGCGGGGTCGCTTTCTGTCCTCACACTTCGCCATTCGACACTGAATGTGGGGTGGATTGCCAACGAACCTGTTTTCTTCCGCCGGATCCTGTGCCACAATTTCAACGGGTGATGAATTATGAGACGGAACACATGCGTGATCGCCGGGGGCGGCCCGGCGGGGGCGATGCTCGCGCTGCTGCTGGCCAGGGCCGGCGTCGAGGTGACGCTCCTGGAGAAGCACGACGACTTCCTGCGCGACTTCAGGGGCGACACCATCCATCCCTCGACCCTGCAGATCCTCGACGAGCTGGGCCTGGCCGAGGAGTTCCACCGGCTCCCGCACCGCAAGACGTACAAAATGGAGATCCACACCGACGACGCCACGGTGCCGGTCGCCGACCTGCGGGGACTTAAAGGCAAATATCAGTACATCGCCTTCGTCCCGCAGTGGGAGTTCCTCGACCTGCTGACCACCGCCGCCAAGCGCTATCCGAACTTCCGCCTCCTCATGGAGGCCCAGGTGCTCGGCGTGATCCGCGAGGGAGACGCGGTGAGAGGGGTGCGCTACCGGGACCCCTCGGGCGAGCACGAGCTGCGCGCGGCACTCACCGTGGCCGCCGACGGCCGCCACTCCGACGTACGCCGGGCCGCCGGGCTCGTCCCCGTGGAGCACAGCGCCCCCATGGACGTGGTCTGGTTCCGGCTGCCGCGCGAGCCCGCCGACCCCGGCGAGAGCTTCCTGCGGGTGTCCACCGGCCACATGATGGTGGCGATCAACCGCGAGACCTACTGGCAGCTCGCCTACCTGATCCCCAAGGGCGGCTTCGAGGCCCTGCGCGCCCGGGGGATCGAGGCGATCCGCGAGCCGGTCGCCGGGCTCCTGCCCTTCCTCGCGGACCGGGCCGGGCAGCTGCGGGACTTCGAGGCGGTCAGCGTGCTGTCGGTCGCGCTCAACCGGCTGCGCCGCTGGCACCGCCCCGGCCTGCTGGTCATCGGCGACGCCGCGCACGCCATGTCCCCGATCTTCGGCGTCGGCATCAACCTGGCCGTACAGGACGCGGTCGCCGCCGCGAACCTGCTGGCCGGGCCGCTCGCCGCGGGGGCGGAGATCCCGGAGTCACTGCTCGCGAGGGTCCAGCGGCGGCGCACCCCGCCGACCGCCGTCACCCAGTTCGCCCAGCGCGTCGTCCAGAGCCGGCTGATCCGTCCGGCGCTGAGCGGGCACTCCCGGCCGGTGCGGCTGCCGCGCGACATCTCCCGGCTTCCCCTGATCGGCGCGCTGGCCAGGCGTTTTGTCGGGTTCGGCATCCTCCCGGAGCATGTTTCCAGCCCCGCGAAATCTCACCAGGTATAAAGACCTTCTCACTCCGTGGACAATCGGGTCTGTTCGAACAGCCCCTTGCAATAGCCTGGTATGTCGTGAGCATCAACCTCGATTCCTGGCGGCAGCTGCCTGCGGCGCAGCAGCCCGAGTGGCCCGACCGCGGCGAGCTGGACAAGGTCGTCACCGAGCTGAAGGGCCTCCCGCCCCTCGTCTTCGCCGGCGAGTGCGACAACCTCAAGGCCGACCTCGCGGCGGTGGCGCGGGGCGAGGCCTTCGTCCTCCAGGGCGGAGACTGCGCCGAGACCTTCGCCGGCGCCACCGCCGACGACGTGCGTAACAAGCTCAAGACGCTGCTCCAGATGGCCATCGTGCTGACCTACGCGGCGAAGGTCCCCGTGGTGAAGATCGGCCGGATGGCCGGGCAGTTCGCCAAGCCGCGCTCGAAGAACTTCGAGACCCGCGACGGCGTCGAGCTGCCCGCCTACCGGGGTGACATGGTCAACGGCTTCGACTTCACCTCCGACTCCCGCGTCCCCGACCCCTGGCGGCTGCTGCGGGCCTACCACTCCTCCGCGGTGACGCTCAACCTGATCCGCGCCTTCACCAAGGGCGGTTACGCCGACCTGCGCCAGGTGCACGCCTGGAACCAGGACTTCGTGATCGAGTCCCCGGCCGGCAAGCGCTACGAGCAGCTCGCCCGCGAGATCGACCAGGCGCTCGCCTTCATGCGCGCCTGCGGGGCCGAGCCCGAGGAGTTCCACACCGTCGAGTTCTACTCCTCGCACGAGGCGCTGATCCTCGACTACGACCAGGCGCTCACCCGGATCGACTCTCGGACCGGCCGCCCGTACGACGTCTCCGCGCACATGGTCTGGATCGGCGAGCGCACCCGCCAGCTCGACGGCGCCCACGTGGACTTCTTCGCCAGCATCCGCAACCCGATCGGCGTCAAGCTCGGCCCGACGACCAGTGCCGAGGACGCCCTCGCGCTGATCGAGAAGCTCAACCCGGACAACGAGGCCGGGCGCCTGACCTTCATCACCCGGATGGGCGCGTCGAAGATCCGCGAGCACCTCCCCGAGCTGGTGGAGAAGGTGACCGCGAGCGGCGCCCAGGTGGCGTGGATCTGCGACCCCATGCACGGCAACACCTTCGAGGCGCCCAGCGGCCACAAGACCCGCCGCCTGGACGACGTCCTGAACGAGGTGGCGGGCTTCTTCGAGGTGCACCGCGCGCTCGGCACCCACCCGGGCGGCGTCCACATCGAGTTCACCGGCGACGACGTCACCGAGTGCGTGGGCGGCGGCGCCGAGATCGTCGAGGACGACCTGGCCAGGCGCTACGAGACGGCCTGCGACCCGCGTCTCAACCGCGGCCAGTCGCTCGACCTGGCTTTCCGGGTGGCCGAGCTCTACCGCTCGGTCTGACCTTCCAGACCGGACCGGGCCAGATCGGGCGGGGCCGAGAAGACCGGCAAGGCCGGACGGGCCGTCCCAGCGGGCGCTGAGGCGACCCGCCCGGCCCACCCGGCCCACCCGGCCCACCCGACCCGCCCGGCTCATCCGGGCCTGCGGGTCACGCTGTTCACACGGGCATGCGGCTGTGCGGGCATGCGAAAGCCCCGTGCCATCGGACCTCTGTCATCCGGCGGTGCGGGGCTTTCGCGATGCGGACATCAGCCCTTCTGGGCGCCCAGCTCGTTGGCGAGCTCGGCGCGGATCGCTTCCATGTCAAGCGCGCGGACCTGGCCGATGAGGTCCTCGAGGGCGGGCTCGGGCAGCGCGCCCGGCTGGGCGAAGACGACGATGCCGTCGCGGATGGCCATGATCGTCGGAATCGAGGTGATCTCGAATCCCTGCGCGAGCGCCTGCTCGGCCTCAGTGTCGATCTTGCCGAACTTGATGTCGGTGTGCTTCGCCGACGACTTCTCGAAAATCGGCCCGAAGGTGCGGCACGGTCCGCACCAGGCCGCCCAGAAGTCCAGCAGGACGATCCCCTCATCGGCGATGTCGTTGAAGTTCTTCTCGGTTACCTCGATGGTGGCCACCGGTGGCTCCTCCTGTCGTTCACGTCTGTATGGCTGGCATAACCACTTCCCCTCCCCACGCATTCCATCCCGCCGTACCGCCAGGTCACCGGGGCGCGGGAACCCGCCGGGCCGGTGGACGCGGCCGGGAGCGGTGAGTCCGGAGGTCGCTCCCGTACTCGATCCGGCCGCCCGCCACCCCCAAATGGGGCACACCGCTCCGAAACTTTCCAAACGACGCCTCCGGTAGGGAAAATAAGCCTTCTTTCATCTATATTCCGAAAGTTTACCGGAGGGTGAAGGCATAACCCCAGGCCAGAAGCTCGAAAAAAAGCCGATCGTCGAAATATTTCGGTATATGCGTTGACGCATTTCGGTCGCGTTCCCAGACTGATCGCCAACACCTCACCCGGAAGGGAGAGCCCCAGTGATCATCGGCTTGACCCGCTTCAAGATCCCTTCGAGGGTCGTCGCACTGGCGGTGGCGGCGACGCTCTCGATCGCCGGAGCTGTGACCGTGGCCTCCGCGGAGGCCACCGCCGCCGCGGCCGGAGTCGAGAACGAGGGAGCCGACTGCACGGGGCCCGGCCTGCCCGACGCGGGATCGCTGCCCACCGACTCCAGGCTCCCTGACCCCTTCAGGAAGCTGGACGGCACGCGCATCTCCACCCGGTCCGAGTGGCGGTGCCGTCGCGAGGAGACCAAGAGGCTGGCGGAGAGGTTCGTCTACGGCGAGAAGCCCGTCAAGCCCGCGAGCGTCACCGGGACGGTCTCCAGGACCAACATCACGGTGAACGTGAACCACAACGGCAGGAGTTCCAACTTCTCCGCGAGCGTCTCGCTGCCGAGCGGGTCAGGCCCCTTCCCCGCCGTCGTCGTCCTGGGAGGGTTCGGAGCCGACACGGCCGCCATCAGGGCGGCCGGTGCCGCCGTCATCAGCTACGACCCCTACGCGGTCGGGCGGGAGGGCACGCCGCGCAACAACAAGCAGGGCGCCTTCTACAGCGTCTACGGCTCCTCCTCCGGTACCGGACTGCTGATGGCCTGGGCCTGGGGGGTGAGCCGGATCATCGACGTCATCGAGCAGTCGGACGGCAGCGTCCTCAGGGCGGACGCGACCGGCGTCACCGGGTGCTCCCGGTTCGGCAAGGGCGCCTTCGTGGTCGGGGCGTTCGACCAGCGCATCGCCCTGACCATGCCGATCGAGTCGGGGAGCGCCGGAGTTCCCATCTTCCGCGGGATTCCCGGGGAGGGCGCCCAGAGCCTGAGCAGCGCGTACGGGGAGCAGCCCTGGCTGGGTGACGCGTTCGGCTCCTTCACCGGCAGCCCGGCACGGCTGCCGGTGGACACCCACCAGATGGTGGCCATGGTCGCGCCGCGCGGACTGTTCGTCATGGACAACCCGCACATCGCCAACTTGGGCCCCAGATCCGCGAGCGTGGCGACCCTGGGCGGGGCGGAGGTCTACAAGGCGCTCGGCGCGGGAGAGAACATCACCTACTGGTCCGACGTCCAGGACGGCAGCCACTGCGCCAACCGGTCCGAGTGGCGGACCCCGTTGCAGCAGAACATCCAGAAGTTCCTGCTGAAAACGGGCAACGCCCCTGGCGCGATCAGGATCTCCTCCAGGGCGTCCGGCAACCTGTCGGAGTGGAGGGACTGGCAGACCCCGGCCCTCGGCGACTCGGGCGACACCACCCCGCCGAGCACGCCGGGCACCCCGGTCGCGTCCGGCGTGACCGCCACCGGCGCCACGCTGAGCTGGACCGCGTCCACCGACCAGGGCGGTTCCGGTCTGGCCGGCTACAACGTCCACCGCGAGCAGGGTGAGACCGACCCGCAACTCGGGCAGTCCGCCACCACCTCGTTCACCCTCACCGGGCTGACCGCGAACACCCAGTACCAGGTGTACGTACGGGCGCGTGACGGCGCGGGCAACCTGTCGGGCGCCTCGCAGCCGGTCACGTTCACCACGACCGGCGGCGGTGGCGACACCTCGCCACCGACCGCCCCGGCCGGCCTGACCGCCTCGGGGACCACCTCCACGGGTACGACCCTGAGCTGGACGGCCTCGACGGACGACACCGGCGTCACCGGCTACGACATCCTGCGCGCCCCCGGCGCGAGCGGCGGCGCGTTCACCCAGGCCGGCACCTCGGCCACGAGCTCGTTCGGCGACACCGGCCTGACCCCGAACACCACCTACCGCTACCAGGTCAGGGCGCGGGACGCCGCGGGCAACACCTCGCCCGTCTCGAACACCGCCCAGGTCACCACCCAGCCCGGCACGTCCACCGGAGCCTGCGCGGCCGTCGCGACCGTGCAGACCCAGTGGGGCAACGGGTACGTCATCCAGCCGCTGACCGTCACCAACACCGGCACCTCGGCGATCACCGGATGGACGGTCACCTTCACGCTGCCCGCCGGGCACACACTGACCGGCTCGTGGAACGGCACCACCACGGTCAGCGGGCAGACCGTGACCATCAGGAACGTCGGCCACAACGGCGCCCTCGCCCCCGGGGCCGCCACCAGCGGCGTCGGCTTCCAGGTGAGCCGCCCGAACGGCAACACCTCACTCCCGTCCGGATACACCTGCGCCTGACGGCGCGAGGCGCGGGCGGCACGACGTGACCTCCGCGGGGCGACCCGCCCCGCGGAGGTCCGCGACGACAAACGCGCGGGCCCCGTGACCCCGGAACCTCGGGACGAAGCGCGCGTGAACCGCAGTGTGAGGCTCCGCGCGTCACAGGACATCCGCATATAACTTGATAGACCGTTAAATCGTGAATGTTGACACTTAATCGCTATCCGTCCTGGCCAGATATGGCTTTCCTTGGCCTGGGAGTCGCTTGTCCCGGCGTCGGCGGGTATCACTGGAACATGAGAACGCTGGACGTGGGCTGGGCGACCTGCGCCTCCCCGGAGTGCGCCGGATCCGCGCGGCGGCCCTACGGCCGCTGCCTGGCCCATCTGGACGCCGCCGAGCTCGACGAGGTCGTCCGCGGCCTCTCCCCCGGTTCCACCGTCGACCTGCGGGCCACCGTCGTCGGCCGGGACCTGCTGGAGCGGATCCTCACCGCGACCCGGGGGCGCCTGGGCCGGGCCCGGTTCGACTGGGCGACCTTTCCCGAGAGCGTGCGGTTCGGCGACATCGCGTTCGGCGGGGACGTCTCGTTCGACCACGCGCACTTCCGTCACCTCGCCTCGTTCTTCGACGCCCGTTTCGCGCGCAACGTTTCCTTCAGGGAGGCCAGGTTCGACCGGGGAATGTCCCTGCACGGTGTCGCCATCACCGGGCACGCGGCTTTCGACCGGGTCTCCATCGACGGTGACGCCCTGTTCGGAGGCGCCGTCTTCAAGCGGACCGCGTCATTCGAGTGTGCGGATTTCCATGGTTTTGTCACCTTCGACGGCACCGGCTTCGCGGGCGACGCGACGCTGAGGGGGTGCCGGTTCCGCCGTACGGTGTCCTTCCGCAAGACGAGCTTCGGCGGGCTGGCCGGGTTCGACGGGGCGCGTTTCTCCTCGGGCGGCTACCTGGCCCCCATCTCGGTCGGCCGTCACCTGACCCTCGCGGGGGCGTGGGCGGGCAAGGGCCTCGACGTGACCACGGGCGGGTGCTCGGTGGACCTGCGGCGCCTGGAGGTGGGCGGGCGGCTGAACGTCCGGCTCGACGACGCCGAGGCCGACCTGGAGGGGGCGACCCTGCACGGCCCGGCCACGGTGCGGGGCCGGGACGGCGCCCGGGTGACCTCGCTGCACGAGGTGGACGCCGAGGAGCTCGAACTCGCCGACCTGGACCTCAGCACGTGCCTCTTCACCGGCATCCGCCATCCCGAGGGTCTCCGGATGAGCGGCTGCGCGCTCGCCGTCGTCCCGCGCGGCGCCCGGCTGGGACTGCGCTGGTGGCCCCTGTGGCGCGCCGCCGACCACGGGTAGGCCCCTTTCCCCCGCACCCGTGACCGGTCCCCGGCGGCCCGGCTCGACCGGCCGCCGTCTCGCCGGGCAGCCGAGGTCAGGAATCCGTTGATCCCGAGGCCTCCGCCGCCGGGACGCCGAGGATGGACAGGAAAGCCGCGGCGGCGGGGGACGGAGGGAAGCGACTCCAGACGAGGTGCTCCATGCGGGCGGGGGCGTCGCGAAGCCGGAGGACGGGCAGGTCCGGGAGCTCGTGGACGAAGGCGGCGGGCAGCAGCCCGATGCCCAGTCCCTGCCGGATCAGGCGGGCCATGAAGTCCATGTTCGTCACCTCGAAGGCGACCTCACGCGCGATCCCGGCCGCCGCGAACGCCTCGTCCGTCTGGGCGCGCGCGGCGGTGCCCGGGGGGAAGTCGACGAACGGCTCGTCCGACAGCCGGCGGAGGTCCACGCGCTTCCTGCCCGCCAGCGGGTGGCCGGGTGCCACCGCCGCGACGAGGTCGCCGCGCGCTAGCTCACGGCCGCGGACGCCCCTGGGGCGTACGCCCACCGGCAGCCCGAGGAACGCGGCGTCCAGGGTGCCCTGCCGCACCCGTTCGGCCAGTTCCTCGCTCGCGCCCGAGCGGAGGGTGATCCGCACCTGCCGGTGCCGCAGGTGGAAGTGCTTCAGCGCGGCCGGCAGGTCGACCGCCGCGACGGTGGGGATGGCGCCGACGGCGAGCCGGCCCCGGATCTCGCCGGTGGCGGCCGCCACCTCGGCACGGGCCCGTTCTGCGGCGTCGAGAGCCTGGCGGGCCGCGGGCAGGAACGCCTCGCCCGCGGGGGTCAGCCGGACGCGGCGGCTGGTGCGCTCGAACAGCTTGGCGCCCAGCTCGCGTTCCAGGCGGGCGATCTGGTGGCTCAGCGCGGACTGGACGACCAGGCACTGCTCGGCGGCGCGGGTGAAGTTGCTCGTCTCCGCGACGGCGACGACGTAGCGCATCTGCTGGAGCTCCACAGATCAATCGTGATGCACGATCGGTCGGATGACAAACATGTGTTGGACTCATTGATCATTCGTCGTCGAGGCTGGACGCATGACGACGACGAGATCCCGGCGGGACGGCGGCCTGCCGCGCGGGCTGCTCCTGCTCATGTCGGCGGCGACCGGGCTGGCGGTCTCGGGAAACTACTTCGCGCAGCCGCTGCTCGACCTGATCGACCGGGAGCTGGGGCTCGGCCCCACCCTGGCGGCGCTGACGGTGACGGCCGCGCAGGCCGGGTACGCCCTGGGGCTGATCCTGCTGGTGCCGCTCGGCGACCTGGTGGAGCGACGGCGGCTGGCGGTGTCGCTCTACGCGGCGACCGCGGTGTTCCTGCTGGTGTCGGCCGCCGCCCCCGGCGGCACGGTGCTCCTGGCCGGTACGGCCCTGACCGCGCTGACCTCGGTCGGGGCGCAGGTCGTGGTGCCGTTCGCGGCGGCGCTGGCTGACCCGGCCGAGCGCGGCCGGGTGGTCGGCACGGTGATGACCGGGCTGATGCTCGGCCTGCTGCTGGCGCGGACCGCGTCCGGGGTGCTGTCGGAGCTGGGCGGGTGGCGGACGGTCTACTGGGTCAACGCGGTCCTGATGGCGCTGATGGCCGTGCTGCTGCGCGTCTTCCTGCCCCGGCTCGGCGGAGACGGCGCGGGCAACGGGGACGGCGGGAACGGCGCGGACGGCGGAAACAGCGCGGACAGCGGGGACAGCGGGCGCCTGTCCTACCCCGGGCTGCTGCGCTCGACGGCCGCGATGTTCCGCCACGAGCCGTTGCTGCGCCTGCGGGCGGCCGTATGCGCGTTGAGTCTCGCCTCGTTCAGCGTGCTGTGGACGGCGCTGACCTTCCTGCTGGTGCGGCCGCCGTACGGCTGGTCGGAGTCGGCCATCGGCCTGGTCGGCCTGGCCGGTGTCGCGGGCGCGCTGACCGCCACGGTGGCGGGACGGCTCGCCGACCGCGGGCACGTCCAGACCGTGACCGGCGCCGGGACCGTCCTGCTGCTGGCGTCCTGGCCCGCGATCGCGGCGGGGGCGCACTCGCCGGTCTGGCTGCTCGCCGGCGTGATCGTGCTGGACCTGGCGCATCAGGCGGTGCTCAACGGCAGCCAGAACGTCCTGTACGCGCTCCGGCCCGAGGCCCGTAACCGGATCAACTCCGCCTTCATGACCTCCCTGTTCCTCGGCGGCGCGGCGGGTTCCGCGCTGACGCCGGTGGCCTGGGTGAACGGCGGCTGGACCGGCGTGTGCGTCCTGGGCGGCGTCCTCTCGGCCGGGACCGTCGTGCTCTGGGTCCTGGAGCGCGTCACCGCCGGCCGGGCGACGGGCGGCTCCCCGAAGGCCCGGCGTCACCAGGGCGGCGATCCGGCCCCTACCCCCACCACCGTCAAGGGAGAATGAGCGTGTCACGCACCGTACTGATCACCGGCGCGACCGGAACCGTGTCCACCGCGCTGATGAGGGCGCTGCAAGGGACCGGGGTGAACCTCCGGGCCCTCGTCCGCGCGAAGTCCGGGGCGGACGGCCCGCGCGAGCTGGGCGCCGAGGTCTTCGTCGGCGACCTCGACGACGCCCGGTCGCTGCCGCCCGCCTTCGAGGGCGTACAGGATGTGTGGCTGCTCACCCCGAACGGCCCGCGCGCTCCGGAGAACGGCATGAACGCCGTGTGGGCCGCGCGCCAGGCCGGGGTGGAGCGCGTCGTGCGCCTGTCCGTCGTCGGCGCGGCGCACGACGCGCCGAACCGCAGCGGCAGGTTGCACGCGCTGTCCGACCGGGAGATCGAACGGTGCGGCATGCGCTGGACGATCCTGCGTCCGCACTGGTTCATGCAGAACCTGCTGAACGAGGCGGGCGACATCTCCGCCACCGGCACGTTCTCGCTGAACATGGCCTCGGCACGGATCGGCATGATCGACGTACGCGACATCGCCGAGTGCGCCGCCCGCGTGCTCCTCGACGACCCGGACCGCCACCACGGCGAGACGTACACCCTCACCGGCCCGCGCTCGCTGACGTTCGACGAGGTCGCCGCCCAGCTGGGCCTGGCCCTCGGCAGGCCGGTCACGTATCTGCCTGTCGGCGACGACGCGAGGCGCGGGACACTGCTCGGGCACGGCGTCCCGGAGTGGATCGTGGACATGCTGGAGGAGTACGCGCGGGCGTACGCCTCCGGCTGGGGAGACCTCACCACCGGCACGGTGGTCGCCCTGCTCGGCCGCCGCCCGCGCGACCTCGCCGACTTCGCCCGCGACCACGCCACGGCGTTCGCCCCGGCCGGCGAGCGGGTGACCGTCGAAAGCGGGTGACCGTCGAAAGCGGGTGACCGTCGAAAGCGGGTGACCGTCGAACCCGTTACCCGGACGCCCGCGCCGGACCACCTCGCGGCCGACCCGGCAGGCCGACCCGGTGGAGCCCTATTCGGCGAGCGTACGGGGGCCCTCCTCCGGGCCGGTTCCGGTCAGGAAGGCCGTGACGTCGCCCGCGAAGCGGCCGCTGCGGAACGTCCCCAGGTGGCCGAGGCCGGGATAGGTGATCAGGCGGCCGTCGCGGACCCCCTCGGCGGTCTCCCGGAAGAGCTCGACCGGGTAGTCGAGGTCCTTCTCACCGCCGAGGACCAGGGTGGGGGCGACGACGTCGGCCAGGCGCCCGGTCAGGTCGAACCCGTCCTCCGCGCGGGCGAAGGCGAGCATGTCACGGGGGTCGCCGGGGCGTAGCAGCGGATCCAGCAGCCACAGCAGCGCCCCGGCCAGGGCCCGCCCGGCGGGTGAGGCGGCGGCCGTGACCGCCTGGTGCTGCAGGCCGCGCCGCCCGGCGGCGACCTCCTCCGTATAGCGGCGCTGGAGCCTCCTGACACTCGGCGTGAGCCGGTGCGCCGCCCCGGCCACGACCAGCGCGCGCACCACGTCCGGATGGTCGGCCGCCGTCTGCAGCGCCACCGAGCCTCCCGACGACAGGCCCAGCACGTCGACCGGCCCGCCGAACCTCGCGTGGAGCGCCTCGGCGTGCCGGGCGGCGATGTCGGCCATGGTGGTTCCGGGGGCCATGCCGGGAGCGCGGCCCACGGCGTACAGCCGGAAGTGGCGGGCCAGCGGGGCCAGCACCCGCAGCTCCGCCTCGCGCGCCAGCCCGGCCGGGTTGGCGTGGGCGGGGGTGAACCAGCGCAGCACGACGAGCGGCGCGCCGTCGCCGAGGGCGTAGTACGGCAGGTCGTTGGCCAGCGTGCCCTGCCGCACCTTGAGAGCCCTGCTTCTCACGGCGATCCCCCCCTCCCGCCGGTGTCGCTGGATTCGAGCGTATTCGCAGGTGGGCGTGGGTCGACTCGGGGTCTTCTCAGGGTGGTCCCCGATGCGCCGGTCCGGGCGGGAGACCAGGATGGGTACGGCATACCCTGGATGGAAATCGGGCGACTGGAGAGCATATGGCAGGCACCGGGGTCATCGAGGACTACGTGACCGGGCTCAGCCGCACTCTCAGGGGTCCCCGGCGACCGAAGCTCGACATGATCACCGAGGCGCGCGACAGCCTGCTCGACACCGCCGAGGCGCTGGAGGGCGACGGCCTGGGGCGCGACGAGGCCGAGCGGGTGGCGGTCGAGGAGTTCGGGCCGATCCGTGAGATCGCGCCCGGCTACCAGGAGGAGCTGTCCAACTCGGCGGGCCGCAGGCTCGCCGTCCTGCTGTTCGTCACCGTGCCGCTCACCGCGATCATGTGGAACGTGCTCTGGAAGGTCTACCCCGCCGCCCCGGCGGCGTACGAGAGCATGCCGACCTGGTTCGTCATGGTCGCCCGGGGCGTGGACATGCTCCAGATGTTCATCGGCGCGGTCGGCGGGATCGCGCTGTTCGCGCTGGGCCGGGGACTGCGCAGGATCAGGCGGCCCCGGCTCGTCACCCGGGCCCTGGGCGTCTTCGTCTGGGCCATGCTGCCGGTCATGCTCGTGTCGTGCGGGGCGCTGATGGTCGGCTCGCAGAACTCCACCGGGTTCGGCGACTACCTGCCGGGGACCGTCGCGTCGATGGTGAGTTACGCGATCTGGCTCCTGCAGCTGTACTGCGCCTCCCGCTGCCTGAGCGTCACCCGGCGCGAGCCGGTCCCCGCGGTCGCCTGAGCCTCCCGAGCGACCGCAACCGTGTCCACCGCGATCGCCGGGCACGCTCCAGGCGATGGGCGGACAGGAGCACGCCCTCTTCGGGGTTGGCCGTCTCGAAGCCTGTTCGCACGTGCTGAGCGGGGCCCAGGAGGTAGGTGGTGAGGCCGACGGCCATGGCTACGTGTCTCATGCCAGGAAACCTAGGGAAAATCTGGCCCATGGATATAGTCCAGAACCATGGAAGAAAAGTGGTCCAGATTGGGGCTGGACCTCCACCTCCGGCTCGGCTCCGGACACGGCCTGCGGACCGGCCTGGAACACGCGCTGCGCGACGCGGTGCGAGGCGGCCGCCTTCCGCCGGGCACACCGTTGCCCTCCTCGCGGACCCTCGCCCGGGATCTGGGGGTCGCCCGTGGCACCGTCACCCAGGCCTACGACCAGCTCGTCGCCGAGGGGTACCTGGCGTCCCGGCCGCGGTCGGGCATCCGGGTGGCCGACCGGCCGGCCGAACCGCCGGCGGCCAGGACCGCGCTGCCCCTGCACACCACCCTGCCCCCCGTGCCGGGTGCGGACCTGAGGCCCGGCCTGCCGGACCTGTCGAACTTCCCCCGGCGTGAATGGCTCGCCGCCACCCGGCGGATCCTGCAGACCACCCCCAACACCACCTTCGGGTACGGCGACCCCATCGGATACGCCGGGCTCAGACAGGCGCTGGCGGAGTATCTCGGCCGGGCCCGCGGCGTGGTGACCAGCCCGGAGCGCGTCATCGTGTGCGCCGGTTACACCCACGCCCTTCGGCTCGTCTGCCAGGCGCTTCGCTGGCAGGGGGCGTCCTCCGTCGCCTTCGAGGACCCCTCCCTGCCCGACTACCCCGCCCTCGCCGAACAGACCGGGCTCCGGGTGACCCGCGTCCCCGTCGACTCCGGCGGGCTGGTCGTCGACCGGCTCACCGACGAGGCCGCCGTCGCCGTCACCCCCGCCCACCAGTACCCCCTCGGAGTCACCCTGAGCCCCGCCCGCCGGACGCGGCTGCTGGCGTGGGCCCAGAAGACAGGGGCGTTCGTGCTGGAGGACGACTACGACGGCGAGTTCCGCTACGACCGCCAGCCCGTCGGCGCCCTGCAGGGCCTCGCCCCCGACCGTGTCATCTACGCCGGAACCGCCAGCAAGACCATCGCCCCCGGCCTGCGCATCGCCTGGCTCGTCGTGCCCGCCGGTCTCGTCGCGCCGCTGCGGGCGTCGATGTCCTGGGACGAGGCCTACGTCAGCGTCATCGACCAGCTCGTACTCGCCCAGCTCATCCGTACGGGTGAACTCGACCGGCACCTGCGCCGCTGCCGGACTCGCTATCGACGCCGAAGGGACCGTCTCGGCGACGCCGTGACCCGGCACCTGCCCCACGGGCGTCTGTCGGGAATCGCCGCCGGCCTGCACGCCGTCCTCCAGTTCCCCGGCACCAGCGCCTCGGAGACCTACCTCCTCTCCCACCTGGAAAGGCGCGGGGTCGCCGTCGGCGGCGTCACCCCCTTCTACGGCCGGCCGGAGGACGCCCCGCTCGGCATCGTCATCGGCTACGCGACCCCGCCGGAACACGCCTACGGCAACGCCCTCGACACACTCGTCAACGCGCTCCGCGATCAGGAGTTCGCCGGGTAGCGCCGAAGGTTCCGGAGGCGTCAGCGGGTGGTGCGCGGTTCCAGGACGCTGCCGATGGCCCCGGTGAACTCCCGCCAGGCCGAGCGCTCGCCGGCGAGGGCCGTACGCCCCGAGGAGGTCAGCCGGTAGGTGCGCCGCCTGCGCCCGCCCACCGTGGCCCACTCGCTGGCCAGGTATCCGGCCTGCTCCAGCCGTCGCAGCGCCGGGTAGACCGTGCCGGTCGGCACGTTCAGCGCGCCGCCGCTGCGCGCCTGGAGCGCCTCGATGATCGCGTAACCGTGCAGCGGCTCGTGCTCCAGCACGGAGAGCAGCAGGGCGTCCATGTGCCCTCGGAGCGCGTCGGTGTTCATCCGGTCACCTCCGCCCGCCGGACGAATCCCGTGTCACCGCGCCCGGCGGCTCGTTCGCTTCGCTCGCTCACGTCGTCACCCTACCTCCCGTATAGACATGCTACATGTAGGCGTTCTACATGTAGCATGTCTATAGGTAGACACACATAACAACGGAGGTGAGACCGTGAACGTGCTCGACCTGGCCCGGACACAGTTCGCCGTGACAGGGAGCCTCCACTTCCTGTTCGTCGTGCTGACCCTGGGCCTGGCCCCCCTGATCGCGATCATGCACACCCGCTACGCCATCACCGGCAAGCCGGTCCACGAACGGGCGACCCGCTTCTGGGGCCAGATCTACGTGATCAACTACGCGCTCGGCATCCTCACCGGGCTGGTGATGGAGTTCCAGTTCGGCATGAACTGGAGCGGCCTCTCGCACTACGCCGGGGACGTCTTCGGCGCGCCGCTCGCGATCGAGACGCTCGGCGCGTTCTTCCTGGAGTCCACCTTCCTGGGCCTGTGGATCTTCGGCTGGCACCGGCTGCCCAGGTGGCTCCACGTGGCGTGCATCTGGGTGGTGACGCTGACCGCCTACACCTCCGCCTTCTGGATCATGGTGGCCAACTCGTTCCTGCAGAACCCGGCCGGGGCGGTGGAACGCGGCGGCCACCTGGTCCTCACCGACTCCGGCGCGCTGCTCGGCAACCCGTCGCTGATCTTCGCGCTGCCGCACGTGCTCGGCGCGGGCCTGTGGACCGGCGGTTTCGTGGTGATGGGGGCCAGCGCCTACCAGCTGTTCCGGCGCACCGCCGAGCGGGAGTTCTTCACGAGCTCGCTCCGCACGGGAGTGATCACCGCGCTGGTCGGCTCGCTGATCACGGTCGGCTCCGGTTTCGCCCAGTTCGGCGCGATCGGCGACATCCAGCCGGACAAGTTCGACGACGGGGGCCTGGCCGGGCTGGGGCTCGGCTTCATGATCATGATCGGCGAGCTGCTCAACCTCCTCCTCGTGCTCGTGCTGGCGCCGACCGTGTACTGGCTGCCGCGCTGGCGCCGGCTGCACCCCGTGCTGATCGCGATCACCCCGCTGCCGTTCGTGGCCGCGATCCTCGGCTGGCTGGCCAGGGAGTCCGGCCGGCAGCCCTGGATGATCAACGGGAAGCTGACCGTCGCCGACGCCATGTCCCCCGGGCTCACCTCCGGGATGGTCACCGTCTCGCTCATCGCCTTCGCCGGGGTGCTCACCCTGCTCGCGGTGATCGACTACGTGCTGATCGCCCGTACCGTGCGGCGCGGGCCCGCCGCCGTCGCCCTCGGCGCGGAAGCGCTGGCCGACCCCCCTGAGCGCGCGCACGCGCTCAGCCACTAGAGCTTCCAAGGAGAGACCGTGGACATCCTCTGGCTCGGCGTGTTCGCCCTCCTGCTGATCGGTTACTTCGCCCTCGAGGGCTTCGACATCGGCGTGGGCATGCTGCTGCCCGTGCTCGCCAGGACGCGCGAGGAGCGGGACGAGGTCGTCGCCGCGATGGCGCCGTTCGTCCTGGCCAACGAGGTGTGGCTGGTGGCCGTGGCGGGCGTGCTGTTCGGCGTCTTCCCCTCGATCGAGGGCGACGTGCTGTTCGGCCTCTACCCGCTGGTGGTCTCCCTGCTGGTGTCGTGGATCGTGCGCGACGCCGGGCTCTGGTTCCGCCGCCGCGCCGACGGGAGCGCGTGGCGGTCGACCTGGGACTGGGCGATCGTCATCGGTTCGTACGGCCTGGCACTGAGCTGGGGCATGGCCCTGGTCGCGGTGGCCGGCGGCCTGGCGGGGCCCCCGATCGGCCTGGCGGGACTGGCGGGCGGGCTGGTGGTGGCCGCGCTGCTCGCCTTCCACGGCTGGACGTTCGTCTCCTGGCGGCTGCCCGGCCGGGTGACCGGCGCCCGCCGCACCGGCCGGGCGCTCCTGCTCTCCGCGTGCGCCGCCGCGGCGCCCGTCGCGGTGCTGCTCGCCGTCCTCGCCCCCTGGCTGCTCGACCGTACGGCGCCCGCCGGGACGCTAAGTGTGCTCAGTGTCATGATTCTGCCCTTCGCACCGGTCATGGTGGGTGGGCAAGTATGGGTATGGCGGACGTTCGGTCCCGGGCGCGCCGCCTTCGATCGGGTTCCGTCGTTCTTCTGAGCTCTCTAGGGTTGGCATGCACAAGGATCTCGTACGGCTGGCACTGGGCGAGCGGGCCGTCCGCCGCCACCTGGCCGTGTGCCTGGCCGCCGCGGTCCTGACCGGGCTGCTCGTCCTCGTCCAGGCGGAGCTGCTCGCCGGGGTGCTGTCCGGGCGGTTCGCGGCCTGGGCCCTGATGCCGCTGGCGCTGGTCGTCGGGGTCCGGGCGCTGTTCGCCCTGGTGCAGGGGGTCGCCGCCGGGCGCATGACCACCGGGGTGAAGTCCGCCCTGCGGAACCGCCTGCTGGCGCGGGTACGGGATCTCGGCCCTGTCAGGCCGGCCTCCCATCGCTCGGGCGAGCTGGTGACGCTGACCGGCCGGGGCCTGGACGCCCTCGATCCCTACCTGTCGGGCTACCTGCCCGCGGCGGCGGTCGCGGGCGTCGTGCCGATCGCGGTGCTCGTCCGGCTGTTCACCGCCGACCTGGCCAGCGCGGTGATCGTGCTGGTCACGCTGCCGCTCATCCCGATCTTCGGGGCACTGGTCGGCATGCACACCAAGGCCGTGACCGAGCGCCAGTGGAGAGCCCTTTCCCGCCTCGGCGGGCACTTCCTGGACGTGGTCAGGGGTCTTCCCACGCTGCGCGCCTTCGGCAGGGCCCGCTACCAGGCCGAGGTGATCCGGCGGGTGGCCGACGCCCACCGGGCCGCGACGATGCGCACCCTGCGGGTGGCCTTCCTGTCCTCGCTGGTGCTGGAGCTGGCCGCGTCGCTGTCGCTCGCCCTGGTGGCCGTCCCGGTGGGCCTGCGGCTGCTGTCCGGCTCCCTGGACCTGTCGGCCGCGCTGCTGGTCCTGCTCCTGGCACCGGAGGCGTACCTGCCGCTGCACAACATGGGCGGCAGGTTCCACGCGGCGATGGAGGGCGTCGCCGCCGCCGACGAGGCGTTCGCCGTGCTCGACGGCAGGGCGGAGACGGCGGGGGCACCGCTCCCGGGCGACAGGCAGGCGGGCCCGCGTACGACGACGGAACCCACACCGAGACCGGGACCTGGACCAAGGCCGGGGCCGGGGCCGGCAGCGGCGTCGGGAGCAGGGCCGGGACCGGAGCCGGGGGCCGTGTCAGGAGCGGGGCCGGGAGCGGGCAGGGCGCCGGAGATCAGGCTGGAGCACGTCACGGTGCGCTACCCGGACCGTGAGGAGGCCGCGCTGGAGGACGTCTCGCTGGTGATCGCGCCCGGCGAGCGGGTCGCCCTGGTCGGCGAGAGCGGCGCGGGCAAGAGCACCCTGCTCCACCTGCTTCTCGGCTTCGTCACCCCCTCGGAGGGCAGGGTGCTGGTCGACGGCGCCGAGATCGGCGACCACGACTCCTGGCGGGCGCGGCTGGCGTTCGTACCGCAGCGCCCGCACCTCTTCGCCACCTCGGTGGCCGACAACATCGGGCTCGGCGCCCCCGGCGCGACGATCGGCGAGATCAGGGCCGCGGCGCGGGCCGCGCAGGCCGACGAGTTCGTCACCGCGCTGCCGGAGGGCTACGACACCGTGCTCGGCGAGCGGGGGACGAACCTGTCGGCCGGGCAGCGGCAGCGGGTCGCGCTGGCCCGCGCGTTCTGCCGCCCGGAAGCCGGGCTGCTCCTGCTGGACGAGCCGACCGCGCGGCTCGACGGCCGCAGCGAGGGCGCGATCGTGAGCGCGACCCGCGACCTCGCCGAGGGCCGCACCGCCGTGATCGTCGCCCACCGGCCCGCGATGATCGACCTGGCCGACCGGGTGATCCGGATCGCCGAAGGCCGCGTGGTGACCGAGGAGAGAGCACCGGCGGGGACGCGAGAGGAGATCCCCTCATGACCGACGCCAACGGGACCCCCGCGGGCCGAGCAGACGAACACCCTGTTGACCACGCGGGCGAGCGACCGACGAGCCAGACGGAGACCCGACCGGTGGGCCGGACCGGTGGGCGGCTGGTTCTCGCCGCGGCGGGGGCGGCGGCGGCCGAGCTGGCCGGGCTCGGGCTGATCGGGTCCGCCGCGTGGCTCATCACCAGGGCGGCCGAGCAGCCGCCGCTGGCGGCGCTGAGCGTGGCGATCGTCGGGGTGCGGGCGTTCGCGACGACCAAGGGCGTCTTCCGGTACGGGGAGCGCCTGGCCGGTCACGACGTTGCGCTGCGGGCCCAGGCGACGACCAGGGAGCGGCTCTACCAGGCGCTCATCCCCGCGGCGTCGTCGAACAGGCGCGGAGCCGACCTGCTCAGCCGCATGGTCGACGACACCGACGCGGTACAGGACCTGCTGGTGCGCTGCCTGCTCCCGGCGGTCGCGGCGCTGGTCACCGGCGTGGCCGCGGTGGTGATCGGGCTGTTCCTGCTCCCGGTGGCGGCGCTGGCGCTCCTGGCCGGGCTGCTGGTGGCCGGGGTGCTGATCCCGGCGGGCACGGCCGCCGCCGCGCGGCGCTGGTCGGCGCGGATCGCCCCCGCGCGGGCGGACCTGGCGGCCCGGGTCGCCGACCTGGTGCACGGGGCGGCCGACCTCGCCGCCTACGGGGCGGACGGGCGGGCACTGGCCGCCGCCGCCGAGAGCGACGCCCGGCTGGCGGCGCTGGAGCGCAGGCAGGCGCGGGCGAACGCGGTGGCCTCGGCCCTGGGCCTGCTCACCCAGGGACTGACCGTGGTGGCCGTCGTCCTGCTGGCGAACGGTTCCGGGGCGGGGAGCGTGGTCACCGCGGTGCTCGCGCTGGTCTCGCTGGTGTCCTTCGAGCCGGTGCTGCCGATGGCCGCGGCCGGGGAGCGGCTGACCGGGGTGCTCGCCGCCCTGCGCCGCCTGCGGGAGGTGGGCGCGACCCCGCCGGCCGTGCCCGAGCCGCCCGTCCCCGTCGCGATCCCCGCCGGGCCGCCGACCGTCGAGATCGAGAACCTGGTGGTCCGGCACGAAGCCGGCCTTCCCCCCGCCCTGGACGGGGTCAGCCTGACCCTCACCCCCGGCAGGCGCGTCGCCCTGGTCGGCCCCAGCGGGGCGGGCAAGAGCACCCTGCTGTCGGCCCTGATGCGCCTCGTCGAGCCCGAGTCGGGGACGATCCGGGTCAGCGGGGTGGACATCCGGGAGCTGGCCTCCGACGACGCCCGGCGGGTGATGACCGGGCTGACGCAGGATCCGTACGTGTTCCAGACGTCGCTGCGCGACAACCTGCGGCTCGCGGGCCCGGAGGCCGGTGACGAGGAGCTGGCCGAGGCGGTGCGACGGGCGCGCCTGGACCGGTGGGTGGAGCGGACCGGCTGGGACGCGGTGCTCGGGGAGGACGGGCGTACGGTGTCCGGAGGCCAGCTGCAGCGGCTGGCCCTGGCGCGGGCACTGCTGCACGACCCGCCGGTGCTGCTGCTGGACGAGCCCGCCGAGGCCCTGGACGAGCCGACGGCGGACGCGCTCATGGCCGACCTCCTGGACGCCACCCACGGCCGTACGACACTGCTCGTCACGCACCGCCTGCGCGGGCTGGAGCCGATGGACGAGATCGTCGTACTGGAGAACGGCTCGGTGACGCAGCGGGGCACCCACGAGGAGCTGGTCTCCTCCCCCGGCTACTACCGCGACCTGTGGCGCTCGGAGGCCCTGACCGCCGGCCGCTGAGCGCCCCCGAGGTGCTCCCTGACCGTGTTCGGGGAGCCGCGTTCAAAGCCACACGGCTGGGGGCGTGACCATGGACGATACCTGCCTCCACCTGGTCTTACAGGCCACGATGATCCACCGTCGTCCGGCCTCGCCCAAGGTCGTTGTCACCCAAGGGCTCGCGCAGGAGTTCGGCCAGCAACACCACGGCGAAAAGCCGGTCACCGCCTCGGAAGGAGAACGGCTTAGATGGTGTCCGCTTTCACGGAGGTGATGAAGTCGGCCCATACCTCGGGGGTGAACGTCAGGGCGGGGCCGTTGGGGTTCTTGCTGTCGCGGACGGCCACGATGCCGGGGAGGTTGGTGGCTACCTCGACGCAGTCGCCGCCGTTGCCGCCGCTGCGGCTGCTCTTGAACCACCGGGCGTCCGTCAGGTCCATGATCCCATCGCTTTCTCCATCAGGGCCACCGATGCGGACTGCGGCAGGGCGCAGGCCCGTAGCGCGTCGAGCTGGGTCAACAGGGTCTCGATCTCGGTGGAACCGTTGACGATCTGGCCTTCGGCTGCGGTTTCCAAATAAACTATATCGGGCGATCCTCTGAAGCTCGCGATCACGAAAGCCCCAGTTAGACCGGCGTGCGCGCCCACTTCCAGCGGGATGACCTGAATGGTGATTCGAGGGCGACGGACCAGTTCGAGAAGCTGCTCCAGCTGCTTGCGCATGACCTGCGGGCCACCGACCGGACGGATCAGCACGGCCTCATCGAGGGTGGCCCAGAACATGGGCGGGTCCGGCTTGGTGAGGATCCGCTGCCGTTCCATGCGCGTGGCGACCAATTCCTCCACCTGCTCGTCGGTGTCGCCTGGTCGTCCCGCGCGCAGAACCGCCCGCGCATAGTCCTCAGTCTGTAGCAGTCCCGGAACGAGGACGGGCTGGAAGCTTCGCAGGGTGCGTGCCTCTCGTTCCAGCTCGACGAACGGCCGGAACCACACGGGGTAGACGTCTCTGCCGATCAGGGGCCACAGGCGGACGAGAGCACCGCCCGTCTCCATCACCTCGTCACACTTCGCCGCGAACTCCCTCGTCGGGGCGCGCTTGGCCGTCTCGACGAGCCCGACGAGGGAGGTGGAGTAGGAGATTCTGTGGGCCAGTTCCTTCTGGCTCCATTGTGCTTGCTCTCGGTATTTGCGCAGTTCAGAACCCCAGTAAGCAAGGACGCTGGCGTTCGCGTCCAGCTCGCTCGGTGAGGGCATCTGCACTCCCGTCCTTCATGGCTCTACACGGATCGTTGCGGGTCCTACATGAGACGCAACTGAATGTGCGGATTGAGTGTTGGAGGCGCACACCTACCGAACGTAGTCGCCTGGCGACAGTCTTGGAAGGGGAATCCGAGCACGCACATCAACCACGCCGAGAGGAGACGGACAACGATGATCGCTCCCGCTCTGCTGACCGGAACGCCTGCCGTACACGCCGCTGAGCAGCTGAGTAACGCGCTGCAACAGCATGGGATCGCCGCTGACGTCCATGACGGCTACGGCGTCACCCTGGTGTCGGTCTGGGTCGATCTTCTGGTCTGGACCGACGGCTTCGTCTACCGCTGGTGGACGGGACAGTTCTCGGGGCGGAGCCGCCGACGGCTCTACACGGCCTACACCGTGGACAACCCAGCCGCCACCGCCCGCTGCGTCGCCCGCCGGTACGAGGAACTACAGCAGGGCCCCCCAGTGTCGCCACCGCTTCACGGGGACCCATTGTGATGCTGGTTAAGGAGTGTCTGAGTCCGCACGTGGCCATGACGCAACGCGATCACACACGACTGCAATGGCGGCCTCCAGATCGGGTCGCTGATCGCGTAAGGGCTGTGAGCTGGACGTGTGTATGCCGCGCCACGGTCTACGAACTGTGCCAAGGCGGCAGGCAAGCGTTCATCCGGCGAACCGTTCAACTCGACCGCGAGCACGAGATCCACGAGACGTGCCGATGGTCTTTCCCCGAAGCTCGGGTGATCTGGGCGGCGCTGCTGTCCGGTAGAGCCCGGTAGAACGGGCGTGGCGGCGTGTGCTTCGGAGGGACGGCGTCGCCACGCCTGCCAGGAGTCACCATGCAGGCTCCTGGCCCATTCCTCCCCCGCCCCCGATAGCTGCCAGATTGTGTGTCCCGACCGAGGGGTCAACTCCGTCTTCGCGTGTCCGTTCCCCACGGCGTACACCGCTACCCCACATCCAACAGGTACAGACGAAGTAGGCGCCGACCGAGGGACACGAACACTCTGGTAACGGGGGCGGGGGTCGCAAACAGCAACCGGGCTTCTGATCACGCTTATCAATGATCACTGCAAGCAGGCTGCACTGAAGGCTTGATCGTTTGCAAAGTACCTGTCGAAGCAAGTCGAAAGGCCGAGGATGACCTGGCCAACCCGATGAACAGGCAACTGCCCTCCTACAGGACCCCTTGCACATGGAAGCGATCAGCTTCTGAGATTGGGATCACCTACTTTCAGACAGGAAATCCCTTGGAACTGTAGAAGCCCCGTGGCTTGGAAGTGGTGTACGACCACCACCGTTGCTATCGGTCGGCAACCTTCGAGCCATCAGGAACAGTTGCAGGTATCAAGGCGACGCACCTTCAAGTCAGATCCTTACACACCAGACCTCTTGTCGACTACCCTGGGCAGATGAACCTTCAAGCGCAGATTGAGCTTATTACCAACCCTCAAGACTTTATGCGTTTCTGCAACGCTGTCCTCCAGGCTGAATACGGCATGGATTTTCTTCCGATTGATGACGATCGACCAGACCGGGGAAATGACGGTTACTTAAAATCGGAGAAGAGAATCTTCGCAGCACACTGCTTCAAGCGGATTCAAAATCAACGCCTAGACAACGAAATTTTATCCAAGATGACGGGAGACCTAAAGAAAGCGGCCAAACTTAAGAATGAAGGAGATTGGGACATTTCCCATTGGACATTCTTGTCAAACTACCCAATACCGGAACATATTGCCTCTCTAGTGTTGAAGGCAGGGAGAGACGCAGGTATCGAAGTAAGCTGGAGAGGTCCGGAATACTTCGCCGATCGCCTTCAAAAATTCAGGAGCGTGCGAGAACAGTTTCCAAATTTAATAGCACATGACGTCCTGGCCCAGCTCGACGAAATAACGAAAATACTTGAATCCCTATCTCGCCCACCAGAGGTAATCAAAATTGATTGGGTACCTCGAAATCCGAACGAACAGCAGATACTCGTCTCGCAATCCTTACCCGCATGGGAATATCTCCTCTTTGCAGGCATCCTGCTGCAAGGAAAAGAAAGGCTTGAGCCGAAATGGCGAGACTTTCAGAGTGGCCATGGTCGCCGAAATGGAATATATTTAGATAAGTCCTCGGCGGCGACACGACTACAAGGAGCCCTAGGCGATGCCATCCAAATAGCTGCAGGCATCAGATCGATATTTACACCCGCTGTGCAACAGCAAGCATTCGGTCCTCCCGGCGTCGCAGGGGACGCAGCGACCATTTCACATTTCGCTGGACGCATCGTTTCAGCTTACGAGGACCTCCTGGATTGGGCTAGCGATATTCGCGGCGCCGTATATCCTGAGGAATTCCAACGAGCAGCCGCGTTGGCCGCCCTTGTGGCGGATCAACCTAGCAGAGATATACGTTTTTTTATCGATAGAGTGGTATTTGAATTCGGAAAGATCCCTGCATGGCTAGCCCAGCCCAACAGGAAAAGATTAGACATCAATCTCACTCTAGATCTATCCGCAAATGATGCTGCCCTCAAAGCCTTCACCAAGGAATTCACGCGGGCTCGAAAGAGATCGTGGATTTGAAACTAAACCCAGAGCCAACCTTCCAATCACCCTGTACATCATTTCCCTACCAATCCGTTGGCCATCTGCTTGTCGCGAGGGTCCTATAGCTTGCAGGGCTATATTGACCCAGGTCAAAGCTAGAGACCTGCTCTTGCCATGCAGTCCTGGCGATCCTTGCGCGAACCGGCGATATCAAAAAATGGTAACTTGAAGCGATGTTCTCCGAATAGTCTGTCGCGACAGGAAAGACGGCTCAGAGGGTGGGCACGATCGGGCGGATCGTGCCGTCCGTGTTGAACTCCATCCGGTCGACGGCCACCTCCCGGTTGGTCCCGTTCCCCGCCGGTACGGCGAACCGGTGGTAGGCGACGTACCACGTGTCGGTGCCGGGCGCGCGGACGACCGAGTGGTGGCCGGGGCCCTTGATCCCGGCCTCCAGCCGCTTCTGCAGAACGACGCCGCGTCTGGTCCACGGTCCCGTCGGGCTCGTCCCCGTGGCGTACGCCACCCGGTAGTCCTCGCTTCGGGTGTCGTTCTCCGACCACATGAAGTAGTAGGTCCCGTTCCGCTTGAACACGAACGGCGCCTCGTTGTAGCCCGACGGGGTGATCACGCGCACCTGCGCGGGGTCGAAGGAGGTCATGTCGCCGTTCAACGGCACGACGCGGGCGGCGCCCTGGCCCCAGTACAGGTAGGAGCGGCCGTCGTCGTCGGTGAAGACCATCGGGTCGATCGCCTGGCCGGAGTACTGGCCGGCGGCGACGAGCGGCCGGCCGAGCGCGTCCCGGAACGGGCCCGCGGGCGAGTCGGACACCGCGACGCCCAGCTGCTTGGCGGTGTTCCCGGAGGTCGCGCCGCCGCTGAAGTACAGGTAGTACCGGCCGTTGGCAGCGGCGACCGCGGGCGCCCAGGCCGAGTCGTCGGCCCACGACACGTCCGGGCCGTGGTTCAGGACGACGCCGTGGTCGGTCCAGTTCACCAGGTCGGCGGAGGAGAAGGCCTTGTAGTACGTGCCGCCCCAGCCCGCGTAGCCGTCGGTCGTCGCGTACAGGTAGTAGCGGCCGCCCGCGGCGATGACGTGCGGGTCGGCGAACAGGCCCGGAATCACCGGGTTGCGGTTCGTCCTGGGCGCCCACGGCGCCGCGATCCTGAACGAGCTGTCCGCGCGGAAGGCCGCGGTGTCCTGGTAGGTGTCCAGCCAGAGCCCGAAATCACGGTGCCTGATCCGCCGGCCCGGATAGTTGTAGGAGGTCAGGGACGTCGAGCCGGCGACCGACCCGTCCACGGCGCAGAAGGTGGCGTCGGCGCGGAAGGTCGCGTCGCCGGTGTTGGCGTCGACGCGCAGCCGCCAGTCGCGGTGCCGCAGGAACAGGCCGTTCCTGGCCTGGAAGGAGTAGCAGGACGGCGAGGCCAGGCCGTTGACGACGGTGAAGGTGGCGTCGAGCCTGGTCTGGGCCGGGCTCGCGGAGGTCACCGGGTCGAGGCGGCCGAGCGCGTCGGCGTGCCGGACGTAGTGGCCGGGATAGTTGACCGCCTCCAGCGACCGGGCGCCGGTCGGCAGCGTCGCGGCGTGCGCCGGGGAGGCCGTCGTCACCAGGGCGGGAATCGCGAGCACGAGCGCGGCCGTCCCGGCCACCCATCTGCCGACCGTCATACGGACCCCTTTTCGAGCACTGAAATGTTATCGCTAACATTCATCGGCGAAGAACCGCCCCGCGAGGAGGCGGGGAACGCCGATACGCATGGCACACCATTCGCGACCGCTGCGGAACGGCAGGTCAGGTCGGCGCCACATCAGTGTGTGCGCTCACAATCGATCGGTCAAGCCTGTCAGACCCGGCGAACGAACGTTCCGGAATCCCCGCGGACCTGTTGACATCCGCGATGGCGACGTAAACACTCTGCGGAAACGCAGCGGAACATTGACGCGCCCCGACCGCCACCGCCCAACGGGTCAATGTGGACCGTTAATTGTTAGCGCTAACGCAATCGCACGCCATTTTGCCCCTCGCAGAAGGGTGCCCGTCGTGTCCCTGCGCCGAACGACTCTCGCGGGCGTCGCGTCACCGGCGACCGCGCCGACCCGCGTCGTCACCCTCGTCGCCGGACGACGGCCCACAGCGGAGAGGGAACCCGCCCAGATCACCTACCGGGCCGGATCACGTATCAGGAGGTGTGGATCACCATGAGAACGAGCTCGCGCGGGGCGATCGGCAGAGCGGTCGCCGCCGTCCTGCTCATCGCCGGTGCCGTCGTCGCCCAGCAGGTGGCACCGGCCCAAGCCACCCGAGCCTCCCAGGTCACCCAGGCCGCCGAGGTCACGATCACCAACGGGACGCAGTTCCGCGACACCGCAGGGAACCTGCTGCAGGCCCACGGGGGCGGGGTGCTGAAGGTGGGCGCGTACTACTACTGGTTCGGCGAGAACCGCAACGCCGACAACACCTTCCGCGCCGTCTCGGTCTACCGCTCCACCGACCTGCGGAACTGGGAGTTCCGGCGCGACGTCCTCACCCGTACGTCGGCCGCCGAGCTGAACGTCTCCAACATCGAACGGCCGAAGGTCATCTACAACAGCTCGACCGGCCGCTACGTCATGTGGATGCACAAGGAGAACGGCGTCGACTACGGGCAGGCCCGCGCCGCCGTCGCCTCCTCCGCGACCGTGGACGGCGACTACACCTACCACGGCAGCTTCCGCCCCCTGGGACAGCACATGTCCAGGGACATCACCCTCTACAACGACAACGGCACCGCGTACATGATCTCGGCCGCGAACGAGAACTACGACCTGCACATCTACCGCCTCACCTCCGACTACCTGAACGTCGGCGCACTGGTCGGCAACTTCTGGCCCGGCGGCCACCGCGAGGCCCCGGCCATGTTCAAGCGCGGCAACACGTACTTCCTGCTGACGTCCGGGGCCACCGGCTGGAACCCGAACCAGGCCAGGTACGCGACGGCCTCCAGCGTCTCCGGCCCGTGGAGCGGGTGGACCAACGTCGGCGACGGCACGACGTTCGGCTCCCAGCCGGCGTACGTCCTGCCGGTGCAGGGCACCTCGACGACGAGCTACCTCTACATGGGCGACCGGTGGGCCGGCGCGTGGGGCGGCCCGGTGAACGACTCCCAGTACGTGTGGCTGCCGATCACGTTCCCGTCCGCCACGAGCATGAGCCTGAGCTGGAGCTCGCAGGTCACCGTCGACACCGCCACCGGCGTGATCTCCGGTTCCGTCACACCGGCGTACCGGATCACGGCCCGGCACAGCGGCAAGGTGATGGACGTCGTCAACGCCTCCACCGCCAACAACGCCGAGGTGAAGCAGTATCCGTGGAACGGCGGCGGCAACCAGAAGTGGCAGTTCCAGGACACCGGCGACGGCTACTTCCGCCTGGTCGGCCAGCACAGCGGCAAGTGCCTCGACGTCGCCAACGCCTCGACGGCCGACGGCGCCAACGTCATCCAGTACACCTGCGGCACCGGCACCAACCAGCAGTGGCAGTGGACCGCCACCGGCGGCTACCACCAGCTCAGGGCCCGCCACAGCGGCAAGTGTCTCGACGTGGCGAGCGCCTCGACCGCCGACGGCGCCGACATCCAGCAGTACGCCTGCGGCACCGGCACCAACCAGCAGTGGACCCGCGCCCAGTCCTGACCACCGGCACGCCCGGAAGGGACGCGCGGCCCGGCGGGTGATCAGATGACCGTCCTGCGGCGATCACGCGGACGGGCGAAGCTCTCCGGGGGTGAACACGACGTCCGAGGGCGTGTTTCCAGGGGAGCACGCCCTCGATCGCCGGTCGAATGCCCGAAAGGCGTGGCGGGCGGCGTCCCTCAGTGTCAGGTCCGGGACTTGCGGTGGGCACTACCGGGTTCGAACCGGTGACATCTTGCCTGTAAGGCGAGAGCGCGACGCCTGAGCGACGGCCCCGGGCGCCAAGACGCCGCCGGGGTCGTGGCCGATCGGCCACGACCCCGGCGGCGTTCCCGCCCTGGTATTACTCGCCGGTCTTCTCGGCGAGGGTCACGGTGACGGTGCCGGGCTGCCCGTCGCGGACGTAGGCGATGGTCACCTGCTGGCCGGGCTTGAAGCCGCGGACGGCTCCGACCACGGTGGCCGCCTCGTCCACGGCCGTGTCGTTGATCTTGGTGATCAGGTCGCCCTGCTGGATGCCCGCCTTGGCGGCAGGGCTTCCCTCGGTGACCTGGCCGACCAGGGCGCCGCCCGCGTCCCCGGTGGCGTCGGTCATGCTCACGCCCAGGAAGGCGTGGGAGACCCTGCCGCTCTCGATGAGCTGCTGGGCGACCTGGTTGGCGGTGGTGATGGGGATGGCGAAGCCGACCCCGATGCTGCCCTCACCGCCGTTGGTGGCGATGGCGGTGTTGATGCCCACCACCTCCCCGGCCGCGTTGACCAGCGCCCCTCCCGAGTTGCCGGGGTTGATCGCCGCGTCGGTCTGGATGGCGCCACCGATGGTGGTGGCCCCGCCGCCGCCCTGCTGCTGCCTGCCCCAGCCGGGCGGGAGCTGCTGCTGTCCCTGGTCGCCGCCGACGGTGAGCGTACGGTTCAGCGCGCTGACGATTCCCGCGGTGACCGAACCCGACAGGCCCAGCGGGCTGCCGATGGCGAGGACGGAGTCGCCCACCTTCAGCCGGTCGCTGTCGCCGAGCGTGGCCTTGGTGAGCCCGGAGAGGCCCTCCGCCTTGATGACCGCGAGGTCGGTGGCCGGGTCGGTACCGATGATCTTCGCGGTGGCGGACTTCCCGTCGCTGAACTTGACGGTCACCTGGCTGCCCGGGCCCCCCTGGCCTCCGGCCTCTACCACGTGGTTGTTGGTCAGGATCAGGCCGTCGGCCGACAGTACCACGCCGGACCCCTCGCCCCCGCCGGCGGCGGTCCTGACCTGGATCGACACCACGGAGGGCTGGACGGCCTGGGCGATGTCGGCGACCGTGGTCGCGTTGCCGACCGGGCTGACCAGCGGGGCGGACGACGAGATCGGCGCGGCGGCGCCGCTGTTGAGACTCGTCGCGGCGAAGGCCCCCGCGACCCCGCCACCGACGGCCATGGCCGCCAGCGCGAGACCGGCACCTACCTTCTGCCCGGCGCTGAGCCGCCCCCGCGGCGCGGGGACCGCCCCCGGTCCCCCGTGATGCCCCCCGGAACCCCCGGCCCCTCCGGCTCCCCCGAGCCCCTCGGCGGCGAGCTGCTCCGGCACCGGGTGGATCAGCGTCGGCTGCGGTCCGGTGTCGGCGCCGGCACGGTAGGTGCCGGCCCGAGGCGGCACCTTGCCGAACTGGGTCCAGCCGTCGTTCCCGGGGGTCGCCTCGGCCGGTGCGTTCTGCTGCTCGTTCCTGTTCGGGTCCATGTCGTCTTCCCCCACGTCCTACGTCCCCCGGTCGAACCGGGCGGAGGCCGGTCCTCACCGGCTAGTGAAAACAATGCCCGACCGCGTATAAGACCTGGTTAAGAGCCTGATCGTGATGATCGTGATCCTCTGACAACGGCTTTATCAGCCGTGCTCAGCGGGGGTCCCGGTCACCTGAAATCACCGGCCGACCACTTTCCGCTACCGCTCGCCGGTCCCGAAGAACTCCTCCTGCTTCTCGATCAGCAGGTTGCCGCCCTTGATCTGCGTGACGCCGGCGCTGTCGAGGACGCCGTCCTGGCCGGGGAGCTGGCCCGCGCCGCGGTCGGGGCCGAGCGGCACCAGGATGACGGGCGGCATCGGCTCGTACTCCCCCACCTCTCCCTCGCCGGTGATCAGGGCGCGGATGTTCGCGGCGACGACGTCGGCCTGCATGCCCGCGTGCGCGGCCATCGGCGGGCCCAGGGTGGTGATGTCGCCGAGCGCGAAGACGCTGTCCTGCCCGGTCACCCGCAGCTCGGGGGTCACCTCGACGAGGCGCCTCTCCGTGAGGGCGGGGGCCAGGTCGTCGGCGAGGTAGCCGGTGAGGGGCGTGACGCCGTGGCAGCGGTACCAGATGTCGGCGGTGACCTCGGTGCCCGCCTCGGTGGTCACGGTGAAGGGCGCGGCGGTGCCGGGCTCGGTCGGCGGCGCCTCGCGCAGCGGGCTGCCCAGCAGCACCTCGATGCCGAGCTCGTCCAGCTGGCGGCGCAGCTCGGCGCGCAGCTCGGGCTTGAACGGGCCGGGGAGGATGTCGTCGCCGATGTCGGCGACGGTGACGCGCTTGTCGGGCCAGACGGCCCTGATCTCCCCTGCGAGTTCCAGGCCCACCGGGCCCGCGCCCAGCAGCAGCACCCCGTCGGCCGCGGCGAGGGCCTGGTGCGAGACCCGGTAGCGCTCGTGCGCGACCTCGGTCTCGACGGCGTCGCTCTTGCCGGGGAACGGGTAGGAGGAGCCGGTCGCGAGCACGATGTAGTCGGCGGCGATCTCCTCGCCCGACCCGAGGACGACGCGCTTGGAGTCGACGCTGACGGCCCGGTCGCGGACCACCCGGCCCCGGGTGAGCAGGGTGTCGTACGGGAAGTAGATGCGCGGCAGCCAGGCCGGGTCCACCAGCGCCCGCAGCGCGGCGAGGTTGTGCACGAAGGCGTCCTTGGGGTCGACGAGCACGACGTCGGCCACGTCGTCGAGCGCCTTGGCGACGCGGACGCCTCCGTAGCCTCCGCCGACCACGACGACGGTGGGCTGCCAGGCGGGTGCGGTTTCGCTCATCACAGGTTCCCGATCTCTTTCTGTACGGAATCACGGTGGTCCGGCACGGGTCGCGGCCCCGGACGGCCGTCGGTCGAACCCGGCCACCTCACGGCGGACACGCCGACCGGGACCCCGAAAAAGGCTCTGACCAGGTCGTACGTGCCGATGCGGGTGTCCGGCATGTCGTTGACACTAACACATCGTTGAAAAGCATCAACTATCTAATTCCTTCGATCATTTGATCCGTGTTACGGTACGAGCATGGAAGTCGAGGACATCCGGCCACCCAGGGCCGTGGATCGCCTCGGCATGCTCCTGGCACGTCACGGCACCGTCACGAACATCCGCATGCGTCAGGCGCTCGGGGTGACCGGCCTGACCCCCAGGCACGCCATCGCGCTGATGAACCTCGACGACAACGGCCCCATGGGCCAGCAGGCCCTCATCGAGGCACTCGCGGTCGATCCCAGCGTTCTGGTGGCGATCCTCAACGACCTGGAGCGTGACGGGCTCGCCGAGCGCCGCCGCGACCCCGCCGACCGGCGCCGCCACATCGTGGAGATGACCGCCGCGGGAGCCGACGCGCTCACCAAGGTGCAGGAGGCGCTCACGGCGATGGAGCGCGAGCTGTGCTCCGGCCTCGACGAGCAGGAGATCGTCCAGCTCTACGGGCTCCTCAGCCGCATCAACACCTCGGCCGAGGAGGAGAAGCGGGCCTGCACCGAGGAGTGACCGCCCGTCGCGAGCGAGCCCGCCGATCAGCGAGCCCGCCGATCAGGAGGGTGAGAGCACGACCCAGGAGGGTGAGAGCGCCGCCCCCGGACGGCTCAGAAGGGTGAGAGCACCGCCCCCGGACGGCTCAGGAGCCGGCGGGCCAGTACTCGTCGCGCAGGAGGCGCTTGTAGAGCTTCCCCGTGGGATGCCTGGGCAGTTCCTCGCGGAAGTCGACCGAGCGGGGACACTTGTAGAGCGCGAGCTGGGACCGGCAGTACTCGATCAGCTCGGCCTCCAGCCCCGGGCCCGCCAGGTCCATGGAGAGCGGCTGGACGACGGCCTTGACCTGCTCGCCCATCTCCTCGTCGGGGATGCCGAAGACGGCCACGTCCGCCACCTTCGGGTGGACGGCCAGGACGTTCTCGGCCTCCTGCGGGTAGATGTTGACCCCGCCAGAAATGATCATGTAGGAGCGGCGGTCGGTGAGGTAGAGGAAGCCCTCCTCGTCGACGTAGCCGATGTCCCCGAGGGTGGTCCAGCCCCGGCCCCGGGGGTCGCGCGAGGCCCGCGTCTTGTCCTCGTCGCCGTGGTAGACGAACTGGGGGCCGTCGGAGAAGTAGACCGTGCCGTGCTCGCGCGGCGGCAGCTCCTCGCCGTCCTCGTCGCAGATGTGGACGACGCCGAGCAGCGGGCGGCCGACCGTCCCCCTGTGGGCGAGCCAGTCCTGGGAGCCGACGTACAGGAAGCCGTTGCCCTCGGTCCCCGCGTAGTACTCGTGGACGATCGGGCCCCACCAGTCGATCATCCGTTCCTTGACGGGGACGGGACAGGGGGCGGCGGCGTGGATCGCGCAGGTCAGCGACGACAGGTCGTACCGCGCGCGGGTCTCCTCGGGCAGCTTGAGCATCTTGATGAACATGGTCGGCACCCACTGCGAGTGGGTGACGCGGTACTTCTCGACGAGCGCGAGCGCCTGCTCGGGGTCGAACTTCTCCATGACGACGAGCGTGGCCCCCAGACGCTGGAAGCTCATGCAGTAGCGCAGCGGGGCGGCGTGGTAGAGCGGCGCCGGGGAGAGGTAGACGCTGTCGGCGGAGGGCGCGAACAGGAACTGGATGAGCTGCAGCAGCGGCCCCGGAGTGTCCAGCGGGGCCTGCGAGAGGACGGGCTTGACGCCCTTGGGCCGCCCGGTGGTGCCCGAGGAGTAGAGCATGTCCATGCCCTGGCACTCGTCCTCGACCGGGGTGGCGGGGTGGGCGGCGACGGCCTTCTCGTACGGGTCGAAGCCGGGGGCCGCACCGTCCAGCATGAGCCGCAGCTCGACGCGCGGGGTGCGGTCGGCGATGGAGGCGGCCACCTCGGCGAGGGCGGCCGAGGAGATGAAGACGCGGGCCTCGCAGTTGTCGACGATGTAGGCGAGCTCGTCGGTCTTCAGCCGGGGGCTGATCGCGGTGTAGTACAGCCCGGAGCGGTGCGCGGCCCACGCGATCGTCAGGAACAGCGGATGGTTCTCCAGCATGAAGGCGATGTGGTCACCCGGCCGCAGCCCGGCGGCGCGGAAGAGGTGGGCGAGGCGGTTGGACTCCTCGTCCAGCTCGCGGTAGGTGACGACCCGTCCGGAGCCCGCCATGATCACAGCGGGCTTGTCGGGCGAGACTGCTGCGATCGCTCCCGGGTGCATGAAACCGAACATTACTCGGTGAGCAGTTCGGTGAGAAGTGCCCGCACGCGACCGGGCCGCGACCTCACGTGAGGTCGCGGCCCGGCGGGTGCCCGGGCCTCGGGAGAGCCCGGTGTGACCCTGTATCGGAGGGCCCGCTGTGGATCAGGCGTGGCTGTAGATGTGCTCCCAGCCGCTCTGGTAACCGTTGGGGTGGCCGTGGTTGCCCCGGCTCACCTTGACGTAGATGTGCTCGGCGTCCACACCGGAGAAGGAGTAGAAGCCGGGCTTCTTGGAGCAGTTCTTGAAGCTCTTGAAGGTGGACGAGCCGTCGAAGCCCACGACCCTGAAGGTCTCCCACGCGCAGAAGTGCTTGGGCTTGCTCCACCACTTGTGGTTGGTGAGCTTACTGTGCACGGTGTAGTGGTACTCGTGCTCCCACTTCCACGCGCGCTTCTTGAACCACTGCTTCACCCACTTGCACTTCTTTTCACCCTTGTACCAGGTGCACTTCTTGACGAACTTCGAGTACTTCTTCCAGTACCAGTGCTTCTGTGACTTCTTCTCGACGACGACCTTGCCCTCGGCCTCCGCCTTCTCGTCACCGGAGTAGTAAGGTCCCCAGGTGTCGGCGAAGACGGGGGTCGCGGAGGTCGCCGAGGCGGCCGCCTGGACGGGGGTCACGGTCTCGGCGTTGGCCATCGCCGGGGTAGCCGTGACGAGCAGGGCGGCCGTACCGGCGCCCAGGAGGATTCGGCTGGCGAATCGCATTGTGAGGGGTTCCTCTCGGGAGTGAGGATTTTGACACCCCAAGTTGTACGATGCGCCGATTGCCCGTCACTTTCACTTCACTTAAAACACCAGGCCAATGTAATGATCAAATCAGATTACTTACCGGATAAATCAGGAAATGACGGTAAATGATCAGTTGACAACCGGTCAGCCACGCGCGAGACGGCGGGCGACGGTGTCGCCGAGGGTCTGCACGAGCTGCACGACGGCGACCAGCACGACAACAGTGACGATCATGAGCGTGGTCTCGAACCGCTGGTAGCCGTAGCGGATGGCCAGGTCCCCGAGCCCTCCCCCGCCGATCGCCCCGGCCATCGCCGAGTACGAGATCAGCGCGACCACGGTCACCGTGAGCCCCGCGACCAGGCCGGGCATCGCCTCGGGCAGCAGCACCTTGCCGACGATGGTCACGCGCCCGGCCCCCATGGCCTGGGCGGCCTGCACCTTGTCCCTGCCGACCTCGCGCAGCGCGGTCTCCACCAGCCGGGCGAAGAACGGCGCCGCGCCGAGCGTGAGCGGGACCACCGAGGCGATGGTGCCGATGGTCGTGCCGACGATCAGCCTGGTCAGCGGGAGAATCGCGATCATCAGCACGATGAAGGGCAGCGAGCGGCCGATGTTGACGATCAGCCCGAGCACCCGGTTGAGCGCGGCCGAGGGGAACAGCCCGCCCCGGTCGGTGGCGACCAGCGCCACCCCGAGCGGGAGGCCGAGGATCACCGTGAACAGGGTCGACCACAGGACCATCTGGACGGTCTGGCCGGTCGACTCCATCAGCAGCGGGAACATCTCTTCCCAGGTCATCACGCCTCCTCGACGAGCAGGCCGCGTCCGGCCAGGTAGGTGAGCGCGGCGGCGCGCTCGTCACCGGTGACGAGCAGGCGCAGCCGTCCCGTCGAGACGCCCGCCACCTCCTCCAGGGCTCCGCCGAGGATGTTGACGTCCACGTCGAACTTGCGGACCACCTGCGACACCACCGGCTCGCCGGCCTGGCCGGTGAAGGTGATCGTGACGTGGCCCGGCTCGGGCTCCGGCAGGGGGAACAGCTCGGCGGCGAGCCTGGAGCCGGGCTTGGAGATCAGTTCGGGGATGGTCCCCGACTCCTCGACCCGGCCGTCCCGCATGACGGCGACCGAGTCGCAGATCGACTTGACGACGTGCATCTCGTGGGTGATCAGCAGGATCGTCAGGCCGAGCTCACGGTTGAGGCGCTTGAGCAGGGCGAGGATCGACTGCGTGGTGCCCGGGTCGAGCGCCGAGGTGGCCTCGTCCGACAGCAGCACAGGCGGGCTTCCGGCCAGCGCGCGGGCGATGCCGACCCGCTGCTTCTGGCCGCCCGACAGCTGTGCGGGGTGCGCCCCGGCCTTGTCGGCCAGCCCGACGAGCTCCAGCAGCTCGGCCGTACGCCTGGCGCGCTCGGCCTTGGCCACCCCCATGACCTCCAGCGGGAAGGCGACGTTGCCCGCGACCGTGCGGGAGGAGAGCAGCGCGAAGTGCTGGTGGATCATCCCGATCTTCTGCCGGGCCTTGCGCAGCTCGCCCTCGCGCAGGCCGGTCAGCTCCTGCCCGGCCACCGAGACGGTGCCGGAGGTGGGCCGCTCCAGCAGGTTCACGCAGCGCAGCAGGGTGCTCTTGCCGGCGCCGCTCTGCCCGAGCACGCCGAATATCTCACCCTCGCGGACGTGGAGGTCCACCCCGTCGACGGCGACCACCTCGCGGCCCCGATCCTGATAGACCTTCCGCAGGCCCGACACATCGATCACAGCAGGTCCCCAACGCGCCCTATATTTGCCCTCATTCCCGATATGTTATGTGAAACCGATCACCCGTCATGAATCCCCGGTCATCACCGGTACGGGTCCCGCAGGGGAACGGTACGGGTCCCGTAGAGGGACGGCCCGCTGCGCGAAGTCCTCCTTGATCGCCCGCATCCTCTCCCCGGGCGCGTGGAAACGGCCCTTCGTCTCCCCGTACGGCGTCAACCAGCCCTTGGCCGCCAGGTCGCGCAGGTCCCTGACCGCCTGCCCCTGGCTGAGCGACTCGTCCAGCCGGCACCCGCTCCGCGTCCGGGCCCTCGTGGACGACCTCCCCGGTGACGGACACGACGCGACGGCCCGCCCTCTCCGGGGGGAGGGCGGGCCGTCGCGGGGAGCACGGATCAGGCGACTCAGGCGGCGGTGTGCTGGGCCACCTTGGCCGGGGTGAGCGCGATCTCCAGGACCTCGCGCACGTCGCTCACCGCGTGGATGGTGAGCTCGTCGCGGACGGCCTGCGGGACGTCGTCCAGGTCGGGCTCGTTGCGCGCCGGGATCAGCACGGTCGTGATGCCCGCCCGGTGGGCGGCGAGCAGCTTCTGCTTCACCCCGCCGATCGGGAGCACCCGGCCGGTGAGGGAGACCTCGCCGGTCATGGCCACGTCACCGCGGACCTGGCGGCCGGAGAGCAGCGAGGCCAGGGCCGTGATCAGGGTGACGCCCGCGGACGGGCCGTCCTTGGGGACGGCTCCGGCCGGGAAGTGGACGTGCACCGAGCGGTCCTTGAGGGAGGCGACCGGCAGCTCCAGCTCCGCGCCCCGCGAGCGCAGGTAGGAGAGCGCGATCCTGGCCGACTCCTTCATCACGTCGCCGAGCTGGCCGGTCAGGGTGAGGCCGGTGTCGCCGGTCTCGGGGTCGGCCAGGGACGCCTCCACGTACAGGACGTCGCCGCCCGCCCCGGTGACCGCCAGCCCGGTGGCCACGCCGGGCACCGACGTGCGCTGGCTGGACTCGGGGAGCGAGGACTCCGGCACGTTGCGCGGGCGGCCCAGGTAGGGGACCAGGTCCCCGACCGTCACGGGCAGCTCGCTCTCGCCGAGCGCGACGTTGGCCGTCACCTTGCGCAGGATCCTCGCGATCGAGCGCTCCAGGGACCGGACTCCGGCCTCCCGGGTGTACTCGCCGGCGAGCTTGCGCAGGGCGTCCTCGCCGAGGGTGACGTCCTCGGCGGTGAGACCGGCCTTGTCGAGCTGGCGCGGGAGCAGGTGGTCGCGGGCGATGGCGACCTTCTCGTCCTCGGTGTAGCCGTCGAGCGTCACGATCTCCATGCGGTCGAGCAGCGGGCCGGGGACGGCCTCCAGCACGTTGGCGGTCGCCAGGAAGAGCACGTCGCTGAGGTCGAGCTCCACCTCCAGGTAGTGGTCGCGGAAGGTGTGGTTCTGCGCCGGGTCGAGGACTTCCAGCAGCGCGGCCGTCGGGTCGCCCCGGTAGTCGGAGCCGACCTTGTCGACCTCGTCGAGCAGCACGACCGGGTTCATCGAACCGGCCTCGCGGATGGCCCGGACGATCCGGCCGGACTGGGCGCCGACGTAGGTGCGCCGGTGACCGCGGATCTCGGCCTCGTCGCGCACGCCGCCGAGGGCGACGCGGACGAACTTGCGGCCCATGGCGCGGGCCACGGACTCGCCGAGGGAGGTCTTGCCGACCCCGGGAGGACCGGCGAGCGCCAGCACGGCGCCGCTGCGGCGCCCGCCGACCACGCCGAGGCCCTTCTCGGCCCTGCGCCCGCGGACGGCGAGGTACTCGATGATGCGGTCCTTGACGTCGTCGAGGCCGGTGTGGTCGGCGTCGAGGACGGCGCGGGCCGCGGCGATGTCGTACGAGTCCTCGGTCCGGTCGTTCCACGGGATGTCGAGGACGGTGTCGAGCCAGGTGCGGATCCAGCCGGTCTCGGGGGACTGGTCGGAGGTCCGCTCCAGCTTGTCGACCTCCTTGAGCGCGGCCGTGCGCACCTTCTCGGGCAGGTCGGCGGCCTCGACGCGGGAGCGGTAGTCCTCCTCCTCGGAGGCGGAGGTGTCACCGTTCAGCTCGGCGAGCTCCTTGCGGACCGCGGCGAGCTGCTGGCGGAGCAGGAACTCGCGCTGCTGCTTCTCCATGCCCTCCTGGACGTCCTTGCGGATCGTCTCGGCCACGTCGAGCTCGGCCAGGTGCTCACGGGACCACTCGACCAGCTTCTCCAGGCGGTCGGCGGGGTCGGCGGTCTGCAGGATCTCGGCCTTGCGCGGGGTGCTCAGCCAGGGGGCGTAGCCGGAGTTGTCGGCGAGGACCGAGGGGTCGTCCATCTGGTTGACCGCGTCGACGACCTGCCACGCGCCCCGCTTCTGCAGGATCGTGGTCGACAGCGCCTTGTACTCCTTGGCGAGCTCGTGGGCGCGCTCGCCCGCCGCGACGACGGGAATGCGGGTGGCCTGCACCCAGAGGGCCGCGCCGGGGCCGGTCGTGCCGGTGCCCACCCGGACCCGGTCGACACCGCGCACCACGGCCGCGGGCTCGCCTCCGGGGAGCCTGCCCACCTGCTCGACGATCGCCCGCACGCCCACCGAGCCGTATCTTCCGTCGATCCTGGGAACGAGAAGGACCTCGGGCTTGTTGTCAGCGAGAGCCTGTGCCGCGTCGATCGCGGCCCGGACCTCGGTCTCCGACAGGTCAAGCGGGACGACCATGCCCGGCAGCACGACCTCGTCGTCGAGCGGCAGGACCGGGAGGATCAAGCTCTCACTCATGTGAACTCCAAGGGTTGAGTTATACACACTCAATTAATGGGAGCCGGAGAATGTTCCCGAGGTTGAGCGAGTTCGCTGTGAGCGATCGTAATCGTGTAATCGTTACTTTCCAGTGCACTTTTCGTCACTCACAGGCACGCCGCGGCACTTCTGGAGCGTCCGGGTGCCCGGGTGGCTCCTTCGGGCGATGCCGGGATGTCACCCCGGGGTGGGACGCGGAGGAGATCCGCGCTGCCTAGGCTGTTCCGGTGACCCCCAGCCCCGCGCGGCGGTTCCTCACACGGCGCGCGCCGCGGGCGTGGGAGACCGCCGTACGCCTCGCCCGCCCGCTCACCGAGGCGCTGGTGACCGGGACGCCCGACCCGGCCCGACCCCGATCCCGCCGCCTCACCCGCCGCGTGCCGCGCGCCCTGGGGCTGCTGCCCTTCCAGAGGATCGACCTGGTCCTGCTGGCCGACCTGGCGCTGACCGCCGTCCTGTTCGGCGGCGGCCTGTCCTACCTGCAGACCGAGGCGGCCGCGGCTCGCTCCCCCCTCGACCAGGAGGGGCTCATGTTCGCGGCCCTCGCCTTCTCGCTGCCGCTCGCGCTGCGCGGCCGGTGGCCGCTGGCCGCCTGGCGGTCGGCCTTCCTGCTCGTTCCCCTGGGAACGGTCGTCTCGCGGCAGTTCCTCCACGAGGTCCCCTACACCGCGGCCGCCTCGGTCACGTACACACTCGTGGTCTACGCGGTCGCGGTCCGCTGCGAGCGGCACATCACCGTGGGCGTGTGGATCTTCTCGGTCCTCGGCGCCTGGATACTCCACCCCAACTCGATGGCCCTTGTCACCGGCGTGGTCACGGCGACCGTCCTGTTCGGCCACAACGTGCGCGCCCGGCGGCTCGCCGCCGGGCTGCTGGCCCAGGAGGAACGGCGCAGCGAGCGGGCCCTGGCCGCCCAGGCCGCGCTGGAGGAACGGGCCAGGATCGCCAGGGAGCTCCACGACGTCGTCGCCCACCACATGTCGGTGATCGCGATCCAGGCCGAGGCCGTCCCGATGCAGGCGGCCGGGGACGCGCGGCGACTGGAGGAGGGGCTGAGGGAGATCCGCACGCTGTCCCTCGCGGCCATGACCGAGATGCGCCGTGTGCTGGGCGTCCTGCGGGAGGGGGACGGGGACACCGACACCGCCCCGCAGCCGGGTCTCGGCCGCCTGGAGGAGCTCGTCGACACCGCGCGCTCCGCCGGGCTCGACGTGACGCTCAAACTCCTCGGCGACCTGGCCGGGCTCCCCACGGCGGTGAGCCTGTCCGCCTACCGGATCGCCCAGGAGTCGCTCAGCAACGCCATGCGGCACGCCCCCGGTTCGTCCGTCTCGTTGAAGATCGCCCGGTACGGCGCCGAGCTGCACGTCCAGGTGACGAACGGCGCCGGGGCCCGCTCCGCCACGTCTCCCCGGTCCCCCGAGGGACCCGGGCACATGGGACACGGCCTGATCGGGATGCGGGAACGGGTGTCCATGCTCGGCGGGAGGCTCTGGGTCGGTCCGACCGGGACGGGCTTCGCGGTCACCGCCATACTTCCGATCACCGAGGACGCATGACCCCCGCCCCCCAGGGCTCCCCTGCTCAAGGAGATTCGATGACGATCCGGGTGCTCATCGCCGACGACCAGGGCATGGTACGGACCGGTTTCACCGTCTTCCTGAGCTCGCAGCCCGACATCGAGGTCGTCGGCGAGGCCGCCAACGGCGCCGAGGCCGTTACGCGGGTGGCCGAGCTGCGGCCCGACGTCGTGCTGATGGACGTGCGCATGCCGGTCATGAACGGCCTCGTGGCGACACGGGAGATCATGCGGTCCGCCGGCCCCGCGCCGAGAATCCTGATCCTGACGACGTTCGACCTCGACGACTACGTGTACGAGGCGCTGCGGGCCGGGGCGAGCGGGTTCCTGCTCAAGGACGCCTCCGCGCAGCAGCTCGCCGAGGCGGTCCGGGTGGTGGCGGCCGGGGAGGCACTGCTGGCGCCCTCGGTGACCAGACGGCTGATCGCGGAGTTCGCCCGCATCGGCCCGAGCCGCCCGCGCGGGCGGCTGGACGACATCACCGAGCGGGAGACCGAGGTGCTCGCCCTCATCGCGCGCGGCAGGTCCAACCAGGAGATCGCCGGGGAACTCGTCCTGTCGGAGCAGACCGTCAAGACCCACGTGAGCCGTATCCTCGCGAAGCTGAACCTGCGCGACCGCGCCCAGGCGATCGTCCACGCCTACGAGACGGGCCTGGTCCGGCCGGGCGAGTGAACGGGACCGCTCGTCGCTATGGCCGTCCGAGCCGGTACAGGACGTGGGAGCGCACCAGGTGGCCTCGGGGCACCGCCGGGTGGTCGAAGTCGTCGGCCGGGTCGCGGGTCATGCCCAGCCGTTCCATCACCGCGCGCGAGCGGGTGTTGAGCCGGGTCGTCATGGAGACGATCTCGTCCACCCCGGCCACCGCGAAGCCCTCGGCGACGGCCCGCCTGGCCGCCTCTATGGCGTACCCGTGCCCCCAGGCGTGCCTGGCCAGCCGCCAGCCGACCTCCAGGGCGGGGGTGAAGGGCGCGTCGAAGCGCTGCCACATCAGGCCGGTGAAGCCGACGAACCGGCCCGTCTCCCTGACCTCCAGCGCCCAGAGGCCGTAGCCCTGCTCGTCGAAGGCCCGCTCGATCTTGTCGACCATCGTGTCGCTCTGCGGCCTGGTCAGCGGGGCCGGGAAGTGCTCCATCACCTCGGGGTCGGCGTTCAGGGCCGCGAACGGCTCCCGGTCGTCATCCCGCCATCTGCGCATGACCAACCGTTCCGTCTCCATGGGGCGGAGTTTATCGCCGGGCCCGTCCACGGCGGTGTGCCGGGCGTGGGCGGAGCATGAGACCCCCGCCGTCCGGGTCCCGGTGAGGTGCCCTCATCGGGACCCGCGACAACGCTCGCGAGACGACGTCCCATAGAGCCGCAATATGGGGAACCAGTATCTCCCCAAGCCCGATGGCCGGTGCTCATCTGAAGGTGTTCTCCTTCCCGGACGTGAGGAGTCACCCACGATGAGGATCCGCCGATCACATTCCGCCGTACTCGCCCTGGCGCTGGGCGCCGGTGTCCTGGCCGGTGCCGCGCCCGCCCTCGCCGCCACCCAGACCGGCGCGGCCGTGGCCGTGGCGAGCTGGCCGACACGGGACTGGTACCTGCAGGGCCCCTACCAGACCCTGTCCGAATGCGACGTCGCATTCCAGGACGCCGCGCAGAACGGTCAGTACACCGGGGTCCTCTACTGCCACTGGTTCCGCGGGGGTGGCCCCTATCCGGCGGGCTTCTACTACGAGGTGTACATCCCCTGAGCCTCACCGGGATCGGCCCGCGGGCGTTCCCAGGTCACCTCCCTCGCGCCCGGGAGGGACGGGGAAGGTGACCTCCTCGGGGGGACGCGGGTGACGGGCCGTGATTCCTAGCGTTCTGTTCGGTTCACCAGACCGGACAGGAGGCTCGCATGATCCCTCGTACGCTCGCCGGGGCTCGCGTGGTCCGCCGTGCGCTCGCCGTGGCCGTCGCCGCGGCGCTCGCCTACGTGACGGTCCCGCCACCCGCCGGCGACCGGGTGGTGCGGGTCTACGGGGACCTCGGCGCGGCGGAGCACGTCGCGGTCGTCGTCCCCGGCTCCGACACCACGGCCGCCACCTTCGACGGCGGCAGGGCCAAGCCGTACAGCACGCCGGGGGGCGGGGCGCGGGCGCTGCTGGCCGAGGCTCGGGCGCTGGATCCGGGGGCGAGGCTGGCGGTGGTCGCCTGGCTCGGCTACGACAGCCCGGCGACGCTCAGCCTCGGGGTGCTGACCGGCGGGGCCGCGGAAAGGGGCGCCTCGGACCTGCGGCGGTACGTCACCGGGACGCTCGTGGGGAAACGGGTCAGCCTGCTGTGCCACAGCTACGGCTCGGTGGTGTGCGCCGGGGCCGTGCCCGGTTCCGGGGTCGCGGACACGGCCGTCTTCGGCAGCCCGGGGCTGGGCGTCTCGTCGGCCGCCGAGCTGGGCGGAACCCGGTTGTGGGCGGGCAGCGGCGCCCGCGACTGGATGCGTGAGGTGCCCAAGCTCAGGATCGGGCCGCTCGGGTTCGGTCCCGATCCCGCCGCCCCCGCCTTCGGAGCCCGCCTGTTCGGTACCGGTTCCGCCGGGCACAGCGACTACTTCGCACCCGGCGGCGAGTCCCTGCGCAACCTGACCCTGATCGCGCTCGGCCGGGGCGGCGAGGTGTCCCGTGGTTAGTCCCATGGCCGGTCCCAGGGCCGGTCTCGTGGCCGGGATCGAGGCGGCCACCCCCGGGAACAGGGACCGCGGGGCGGACGCGCTGCGGGCCCTGGCGATCGCGGGCGTGGTGCTGGGGCACTGGCTGGTGACGGCCTGGGACCCGGCCACGGCCGGGGTGATCCACCTGTCCAGCCCCCTCGCCCACCTGCCCGGGCTCACGCCGCTGTCGTGGGTGTTCCAGACGCTGGCGGTGTTCTTCCTGGTCGGCGGCTACGCGGCGGCGCGCGGCCTCCGGCCGGCGGCGGGCGCTTCGAAGGCCCGCGCCTCCTCGAAGACCGGCGAACCCTCAAAAACTCACGAACCCTCAGAAACCCGCGAACCGAAGACCCGCGAGGCGGGTTTCACGGTTCCTTCCGCTCCGTCGCGCGGTACGGACCTCGCGGCGGCGCCCGGTTCGCGTCGTCCTCGCCGGGAGACCGGGGACGGCGCGGACCGGGCCGGGATCTGGGTGCGGGCCAGGATGGGGAGGCTGCTGGGACCGGTGGTGCCGCTGCTCCTGGTCTGGGCGGGGATCGCGGCGGGGATGGCGCTGCGCGGGACCTCGGCGGGAACGATCAGGGTGATGACGCTCCCGGCGATCGGGCCGCTGTGGTTCCTGGCCGTCTTCGCCGCGCTGACCGCGGCCACCCCTCTCCTCCTGCGCGCGCACCCGGTCGTCACGGCCGTCGTGGCGTTCGCGGTCGTGCTCGGGGTGGACCTGGCCAGGTTCGGGCTCGGCGCTCCCGCCTGGACGGGGTGGGCGAACCTGGCGGCCGGATGGCTGGTCCCGTACGCGCTGGGGATCGCCTGGGCGCGCGGGATGCTCGGCTCGCGCCGGGTGGCGGCGGGCCTGCTCGCCGGTGGGACGGCCGGGGCGGCGCTGCTGGTCGCCGGGTTCGGGTACCCGGCGAGCATGGTCGGCGTGACCGGGGCCCCGGTCTCCAACCTCAGCCCGCCGAGCCTGGCCGTGGTCTGCTTCGGGCTCGCCCAGGTGGGGCTGGCGCTGCTCGTACGCGCGCCGCTGGCCCGGCTGGTGCGGCGCCCCCGGCTGTGGGCGGTGGTCGCCCTGGCCAACCTGTCGGCGATGACGCTCTTCCTGTGGCACCAGAGCGCGCTCGCCGTGCTCGCCCTCGGCGCCCTGCGGTTCGGCGACGTGCCCGGCCTGCTGGCCGCGCCCGACGAGCCGGTCTGGGTGGCGCACCGGCTGGCCTGGTTCCCGGTGTTCGCGGCCGTTCTCGCGCTCGTCTGCCTTCCGGGATCGATGCGCAGGCGATTAAATGACAGGGTGTCGTCATCTGCTTGACGAGGTGGCCCGGCTTTTGTGACACTGCGTCATAAAAGGTTTCCTCGTCGCGGAGTGATCATGAGCGAATCGCCCTTCTCCGAAGTTCTCAGGAACGCCACCTGGGGTGACCACGAGTCCGCCGAGGACGAGAGCTACCTCAAGGCGCTGATGGCGGGCAGCCTCAGCCCCGAGGCCTACGGAGAGATGGTCGCCCAGCACTATTTCGCCTACGTGGCCCTGGAGAGCGCCTCCCGCTCGCTGGCCTCGGACCCCGTCGCCGCGCCGTTCGTCATCCCCGAGCTCTACCGGGAGGAGGCGCTGGTCCGCGACCTTGAGACGATCTACGGGTCCGGCTGGAGGTCCAGGATCGAGCCCTCCAGGCCGACCCTGACCCTGGTGGCCCGCATCAACCAGGTGTCCACCTGGCCGGGCGGCTACGTCGCCCACCACTACACCCGCTACATGGGCGACCTGTCCGGCGGGCAGTTCATCCGGATGGAGCTGCAGAAGATCTACGGCTATCAGCCGGGTGGCGGCGTCGACTTCTACCTCTTCGACGGGATCGGCAGCCTGCCCCGCTTCAAGAACGAGTACCGGGCCCGGCTGGACGCGCTTCCCCTGAACGAGGCCGAGAAGGGCCGGCTGATCCGCGAGACCAGGCTCGCGTACCTGCTCAACACCGAGGTCCTGGGCGAGCTCGGCCGGGTGGCCCGCTCCGAGCTCGTCGCCTGACCCCGCCTTCGGCGACGCCTTCACCGGACATGGGAACGCTCCGGTACGGGATCCCGTACCGGAGCGTTCTCGCGTTCAGCGGCCCTGAACGCCGGAGCGCGAGGAGCGCCCCGGAAAGAGTCAGAAGGAGTAGGGGCCGAAGCGGCCCCAGGCCACGAAGGCGGACAGCGCGAGAAGGACCACGTTGACCACGATCCCCGGGTACTCCTTGCGCCGGAGGTGCACGACGAGGGCGCCGATCATCGTGATCACCAGGGCCGCGGCGGCGATCGGGGTGAGGATGGGCAGGATGCCGGTGACGGCGGGCAGGATGAGCCCGATCCCGGCCAGCACCTCAAGGATTCCGATGATCTTGACCTGGCCGTCCGAGAAGTCCTCCACCCAGGGCATCTGACCCGACAGGCTCTCGCGGGGCTTGGTGGCCTTGATGAGACCGGCGAAGAAGAAGGCCCCGGCGAGCAGGATTTGCACGACCCACAGGACGATGTTCATGGTGTTCTCCGAGAGGATAAGTGAAGGCAGCCCTTCGCTTGAGGGGCCACCGTAGCACAACCGCAGGTTGGCCTTCACTTTGTAGAATCGGCTCATGGACGCGTGCAAGGGGCGGGGACTGCGCAAGGATGCCGAGATCAACCGGGAACGGATCGTGGCGGCGGCGCGGGTCGCGTTCCGTGAGGGCGGGCTCGACGTGCCCCTGGAGGAGATCGCCCGCCGGGCGGAGGTGAACATCGCCACGCTCTACCGGCGCTTCCCCGACCGCGAGGCGCTCATCGAGGCGATCCTGGCCGACCGCATGGCCGAGTTCGTCGAGGTCGCCGAGGCCGCGGAGCTCGCCGACGACCCCTGGGAGGGGTTCGCCGGGCTGGTCGAGCACGTCTGCGGCATGCAGGCCGCCGACCAGGGGGTGACCGAAGGTCTCACCTCCTGCTTCCCCGGGGTGGCGCTGGAGGCGCCGAGGGCACGGGCGCTGGAGGCGGTCGACCGGGTGATCGAGCGGGCCCGTCGCTCCGGGGCGCTGCGCGCCGACTTCACCGGCCAGGACCTGATGCTGATGATGATGGCCAACGCCGGGGTGCTCGCCTCTACGCGCTGCGCCGCCCCGAAGGCGTGGCGGCGGCTGATCGGCCTGATCCTCGACGCGTGCCGCACCGGCCGCGCCGACCGGAACGCTCCCCCGCTCCCCCCGCCGCCCAGCGCCGAGGACATGCGCAACGCGATGCTCACGGCCCGCCTTCATCGCTGACCGTCACTTCATCGCCGGCCGTCACCGGCCCCGGACACAGGCCGCCTTCATGACCGGCCGTCGCTTCCTCGCCGGCCGTCACCGGCCCCGGACACGGGCCGCCTGACGGGGTGCCGGGGCTGTGCGACCATGGGGCCATGCCCCGGATTTCGGCCGCGACCATCGGCGAGCACCGCGTCCAGACACAGGATCGCATCCTGCGCGCGGTCTCGCGTCTCTCGCGGGACCAGGGCATCGACGCCATCTCCATGACCGACGTGGCGAACGAGGCCGAGATCACCCGCACCGTCCTGTACAACTACTTCCCCGACAAGGCCGCGCTGCTGCTCGCCTTCACCGAGCGGGTGACGCACTACTTCATCGACAGCTACGAGCGGGAGCTGCCCGACCGGGCCTCGCCCGCCGAGCGGTTGCGGGTCTTCGTCAGGCTCCAGCTCGACGGGCTGCTCGCCCACCCCCACCCCGGCCCCGCCGACCTGTCGGCCGCGCTGGGCCCCGACGCCTACCAGCGCCTGGCCGACCACGTCGAGCCGATGCAGCGCATCCTGACGGGCATCATCGACAGCGGCGTGTCGTCGGGCGACTTCCAGGTCCCCGATGTGGCCGCCGCCGCCCGGATGATCCTCACCGTCATCGGCGCCGAACGGGTACCGCTGCTCGGCGGCGAGGTGACGCCCGAGGAGGCCGAGAGGATCGTCTCCGGTTTCGTGCTCCGCGGCCTGGGCTGCCGAAGCGTCCCGGACGGGATTTAAGCCCAGTCCGAATCTGAGCCCCGGACCGTATCCGCCCCGGACCAGATCCGCGTCGGACCGGATTCGAGCCGGACCGGATTCGAGCCCCGGTGGGAGAGCGGGCGCGGGCCGCCGGGTGAGCGGCGGCCGACGGCCACGTGTCGCGCGGGCACACCGTGGGCGACCATCAGGCCAACAGCCGCCCGGCCGCCGTTCCCCGCTGCTACGGTCCGGCCATGTCAGCAGTGAAGCCCGTGTCAGCGGTGAGAACAGAGATCACCCCGAAGTCGCTCGACCGGATCCCCGGCTGGTTCTGGGGCACCGACCAGCGGCTCTTCGAATGGATCCTGTCCGGGCAGGCCACCGAGGACTCCCCCGGCGACCTGCTGGAGCTGGGGACGTACCTCGGCAAGAGCGCGGTCATGATCGGGGCGCACGCGCGTCCCGGCGAGGTGTTCACGGTCTGCGACCTCTTCGAGTCCGAGGCGCCCGAGGCCGCCAACGACGCCGAGACGAGCCGGTCCTACTCCGCGCTCACCCGGGACAGGTTCGAGGAGAACTACCTGACCTTCCACGACGCGCTCCCGCGGATCGTGCACGGCCCGACCTCGATCATTCTCGACCACGTCGCGGCCGAGTCGTGCAGGTTCGTCCATGTGGACGCCTCGCACCTGTACGTCCACGTACGGCAGGACGTCCTGTCGGCCAGGAAGGTCCTGCGCCCCGACGGGATCGTCGTCTTCGACGACTACCGGAGCGTGCACACGCCCGGGGTGGCGATGGCCGTCTGGGAGGCGGTGTCGAAGCTGGGCCTGGAGCCGATATGCGTCAGCACGCAGAAGCTCTACGCGACCTGGGGGGACGCGGCCCCGATCAGGGAGCGCCTGCTGCGCTGGCTGGAGTCCCGCGAGGACCTGTGGCACACCACGGACGCGTTCGACGGCTGGGATCTCGTCCGGGTCAACCAGATCAAGAAGCCCGCGGCCCCCGCGGACGACGCCGCCACGCTGAGGAAGCTCGGTGAGGATCTCCGGCGCACCGCGGCGGAGCTGAAGAAGGCGACGGCGGAGTCACGGGCGGCGACCCAGGCCCTGAGGAAGGCCACCTCGGAGATCAGCCTGGCCGGTCCCGTGGTGCGGCGCGCCGTGCGGTGGACCCGCAGGATCACCCAGCGCAAACGCGCCTGACCTCGGCCCACCCGTCCCCAGCGAACCGGCCGCCCCTGTTCAGCCCCCGGAGAGACGGGCGGGGATCCGCTCCAGGATCCCCCCGGCGAAGACGTCGTAGAGGCCGGTCGTCTCCAGGTGCACGTAGCCGATGTGGCAGTCGCACATCGCCACCGGGCACGCCGTGGCCCTCGGGCCGAACGTGCCGTCGTAGAGGTTGCCGAGCACGGCCGGGACGAAGTGGCAGCGCCGCACGGTGCCGTCGCCGTCGACGGAGATCACGCTGTCGCCCGTACGGCAGGGCAGGCCCGCGCTCCGGTGCGGCGTCCGGCTGTGGTGGAACAGCGGGTCGATCGCCGTCCAGGCGTCCGCCTCGTCGCCGGTGTAGAGGGCGCCCTCGGCGGCGTTCACCCAGAGGTACACCTCCCCCGGCAGGTCGGCCCGCAGGCGGCGGGCCTGGCCGAGGTGCTCGGGCAGGCCGACGACGCCGACGCTGAAGCGGACCCCGCGCGCGACGAGGTCGCGGCAGCGGCCGAGGAAGCGTTCGTAGGGGACCTGGCCGGGGTGGTAGGTCACCCAGAGGGCGAGCGTGTCCAGGTCGGCCTCGGCCAGCCAGCCGGGCCGGCAGCTGAAGTTGGTCTGGATGGCGACCCGGCGCACGTGGGGCAGGTGGCTCAGCTCGACCATCGCCCGGCGGTACCAGGACCGGACGAGACCCTCGCCCCAGGGGGTGAACAGCACCGAGACCGGATGGTCACGCCCGGCCACCCACGCGGTGAACCGCTCCAGCGCCGCCCGGTCCCTCGCCAGTTGCCCCCGATCGTCGCGCCGCTTGGCGAACGGGCAGTAGGGGCAGTCGTAGTCGCAGCTCGCCAGCGGCCCCCGGTAGAGGATCGTCAGATGGCCGCGATCACGGCCGGCGGCGCGTGCCGCCCCGGCGTCCTCTCGAAGCGCGCCCGATCCGGCTGCCTCCCGGAGGTCACCGGTCCCGCCCCGCGACGCCGTCACCGGTCCTCGTACCGGGACATCAGCGCGCGGACCCTGCCGGAGAACAGCGCGGGGCCGATCGCGTCGGAGCGGGCCAGGCCCTCGGCGGTGAGCCGGAGCCGTCCGGGCCCGCCGCTCCCGCCCCCGGGCGGCGCCGGGGCGTCGCGCTCCAGCAGGCCCCGCGCGGCCAGGTGCTCCAGCTCCGCGCCGAAGTGGGCCTCGGGACCGGCCCCGAAGCGGGCGCGGTAGGCCTCGGGATCGAGGCCGTCGGCCTGGAGCAGCGACTGGATGAGGTGGCGGCGGCGCCGGTCGTCGTCGTCCAGCCGGAACCCCACGTTGGCGACCGCGAACTCCTCGGGGGCCAGGCGCACGTAGTCGTCGATGATCGCGCGCACCTGACCGGCGCCGACCGCGTACTCGTAGGAGTAGTGCAGGCCGGAGGTGTAGGAGCGGGCACCGCAGCCGAGGCCGACCATGCCGTCGCTCTGGCAGGTGTACTCGGCCGGGCTCTCGCGCCCGGGGAGCCGGAACATCCGCATCGAGACCTGGTCGTACCCGGCGGCGAGCAGGTGCTCGCGGCCCTGACGGTAGAGGGTGAGGCGGTGGTCGTCCCAGTCGCGGGCGCGGCGCCCGAGGCCGGTGAGCGGGCGGACGTACAGGGGGTAGAGGTAGATCTCCTCGGGCTTCCAGGCGAGCGCGGCGTCCAGCGAGTGGCGCCAGGACGCCTCCGTCTGCCCGTCGATGCCGTAGATCAGGTCGATGTTGAGCGCCTCGAACCCCGCCTCGCGGATCCGGCCGAGCGCCGTCTCGACCTCCCGCCGCCGCTGCGGCCTGACCGCCGCGCGGGCCTCGGCGTCGACGAAGCTCTGCACGCCGATCGAGACGCGGGTCGCGCCCCGCTCGGCGAGGACGGCGAGCCGGTCGGCCGTCGCGGTCGCCGGGGAGGTCTCCACCGACATCGGGACGGCCCGCAGGTCGGCGCCCGTGATCCGCTCGGTGAGGTCGAACATCCGGGTGAGCTCGGCGGCGCTCAGGTAGGTCGGCGTGCCGCCGCCGACGGCCGCGGCCGCGAACCGGGGATCGCCCAGGGCCTCCCGTACGGCCCCCGCCTGGCGTTCCAGCGCGTCGAGATAGGCGGCGACGAGCTCCTCGGGGGCGCCGGTCCTGGTGAACAGGTTGCAGAACCCGCAGCGCATCTCGCAGAACGGGATGTGCAGGTAGAGGAAGAGGCGCTCGACGACCTCCCCCGCCCACACCTCCGCCAGCGCCGGCCGCGGGTCCAGCGGCCGGTAGGCCGTCTTGTGGGGGTACGCGTAGACGTAGCCCTGGTACGGGCTCGCCTCGGCCGGGGCATCGGCGAGAGGCCTCTCGTCCGCCACCCACGGCACCCGGCCGGAACCCGCGCTCATCGCCATTCCCCCCGCTCCATCGTGAACTCCCCGTAGGGCACGGTCCAGACGACCTCGTGACCGATCCTGTGCCCGGTATATCCGTCTTCACCGTAAGCGGTGCCGTGGTCGGAACAGACGATCGCGAATCCCGGCCGCCGCTCGCTCATCAGCGCGAACAGCCTGCCGATGTGCCGGTCGACGTACTCGAGCGCGGCGGCCTGGCTCAGGCGGCTGTCGCCGTGCTCGCGGGTGGCCCCGGGGAGGTGGAACCAGTTGGGCTGGTGCAGCGCCGAGACGTTGACGAACAGGAAGACCGGCCGGTCGGCTCCCGCCACCACCCGCTCCGCGTGGGCGATCTGCGCCTCGAACGAGGCCGGCGCGGTCACCCCGAACCCCGGCTCCCAGTGGCTCTCGGCGAACAGTCCCGGCAGCGCGGACCCCAGCGGGGTCAGCTTGTTGAAGAACCCGACTCCCCCGACGCAGACCGTGTGGTACCCCTCCTTCGCCAGCCCGGCGGGCAGGTCGGGGGCGTCGAACACCCAGGTGCCCGGGACCGTGGTCTCGCTCCCGGGGAACGCGGCGGCGAACGGGCGCGGGTGCGGCCCCGGCTCGGCGGGCGTCGGCAGGAAACCGGCGAGGATCGCGGCGTGCGCGGCGTAGGTGAAGCTTCCCGGGCTGTGCCGGCGCTCCCAGCGCCCGCCGGGCAGCGCCCGCGCCAGGGTGGGCAGCCGCCCGGCCGCCATCAGCTCCTCCGCCACGTCGTAACGGAGGGTGTCGAGCGTCACCAGCAGCAGGTCGTGGCTGCCCACCACCTCGTTCATGTCACGCACCGGACCGCCCCCTCCCGACCTCTCGCCGGGGCGTGCCGGGGCCTGCCAGGGCGTCCCGGCTCCCTTCCGAGCCCACCGGATCCCGGCTCCTGCCTGGGCTCGTCGGGGCGTACCGGGTGAGGATCGCGCGGACCTGGGCGTCGTAGGTGTCGAGGCCCTCGGCCCCGCTGCCGGGCAGGCCCTCCAGCCGGGGGAGCAGGTCTCCGAACGCGTTGACCTCGGCCACCGCGAACTCCCGCCAGTCGACCCCGATCATCAGGTCGACCCCGACGGCCAGGCTCCCGGGGAAGCGGGCAGCCGCCCGCGCGCAGATCTCCAGGGCCCGCTCCCACCCGTGGGGGCCGAGAGCGGTGATGACCGCGCCCAGATCACCCCGTACGCCGCCCAGGTGGAGGTTGGTCATCGGCCCGCGGCCCGCGCGGACGACCGCGTGGGTGGGCGTGCCGTCCACGACGACCACCCTGAGGTCGATCGCGCGCCCGCCGACGCTCGCCTTGGGGAACCAGCGCTCGACGTGGAGGCCGTCCGGGGCGAGCAGGTCGACGATCGCCGCCACGTCGGCCTCGTCCTCGTAACACCTGAGCCGCAGGGAGTTGTGCAGCTCGCCGGAGGCCGGCTCCGCCGAGGTCACCGCCCTGACCCGGCGGCCCGACGCGTGCAGGGCGATGATCCCGGAGGCCGAGGAGCCGTGGGCCGGTTTGACGAACACCCGGCCCCAGCGGGCCTCACCCATCCGCTCGCGCAGCTCCGCGTAGCCGCCGACCGGCCCGGCGAGGGCCGGCGGCACCGGCACCCCGGCCGCCGACAGCCTGGCGTGGCACGACCGCTTGTCGAACATCACCGAGACGTCCTCGACGTCGGCGAGCAGCACGGCCCCCGGCGTCGCGGCCACGGCCCGCCGGACCCGGGCGGCCCCGGCGACGAACCCGGCGTGCCAGCGGGCGCCGCCGCCGACCCTGGACGGCTCGCCGGGCCCGCGCAGCAGCGCGTCCGCCTCGGCGTCCTCCCCGGGCGAGTCGATCCGTACGAGGGTGCCCGGCCCGAACCCGATCTCCTCGCCGCGCAGCACGGACGTCCACGGCACGACGGCGGGCTCGTCCAGCCCCCGCCGGACGCAGGCGTCGGCGAACATGGTCACCCGCCGGTCTCCCGGCGTGCCGACGACGGCGATCGTGGGCACTCGACGGCCGCCTCCAGTGCCACCGGCGGCGATCGTGGGCACTCGACGACCGCCTTCGATGTCGCCGACGGCGATCTCGGGCACTCCGCGATCACCGCCGGTGGCACCGGCGGCGATCGTGGACACCCGCCGGTCACCCGGCCCGCCACTGGCGGCGGCGATCGTGGTCACTCGGCGACCGCGACGTAGCGCCACTCGCCGTCGGCCTCCTTCTGGTCGGACACGTCGAGCTCGACGCCGGAGCCGGAGAACGCCGCCGTGAGACGTTCGAGCATGGCGTCGGTCAGGTAGTGGTGGTGCAGGTCCAGGCGCTTGAGATGGGTGAGGGGCTGCCCCGACAGCAGGGCCTCGGCGCCCGTGTCGGTGAGCACGCCCATCGACTGGGAGAGCGACCGCAGCCGGGCCACGACGGGGGCGTCGGCGACGAGGGCTGCGACCTCGTCCTGGATCTCGCTGTTCTGCAGCCCCAGGTGCCCGAGCGCGGGCAGCCGCTCGCCGGACAGGATGTTCTCCAGGTCGGCCGCGGTGGTCTCGCCGCCGTACTCGCTCGTGCCGAGCCAGGCCTCCAGGTGTTCGAGGGCGGGGAGCTCGCTCATGCCGATCCCCCTGACCACGGAGGCGGGCAGCCCTCCGGCCTCGAAGCGCAGCACCCTGAGGTGCTCGTGCCGGACCGGCCGCAGCTCCAGGCCCGTCCCGCCCCGGACCTCCAGCCGCTCCAGCAGCGGGAAGGACTCCAGCAGCGGCGTGACGTCGCTCTGCTGGATCCAGGAGATCTCGCACTCCTCCTGCGGCATCGCGGCGAAGAAGAGCGAGCGCAGGGCGGGGAAGCGCGCCGCGCTCTCCGCCAGCAGCCGGACGGGGGCCGACGCCTCCTTCTCGTAGGCGTCCTCCCAGCCTCCGATGATCAGCGCCCTGACCTGGGTGGTGTCGACGGTCTCGACGAAGCGCGCGAAGTGCTCCTCGAAGGTCTCCTTGGCGTCGTAGACGCGGACCGAGACGCGCCACGCCGCCTCACCGGCCGGGGGCATGGGGGCGCCCGGAGGGCGCAGGCTCACGATGGGCAGGCCCGCGTAGTCTCCCCGGTAGAGACCGTCGACATGGTCGTTGAACTCTGTGTGGTCCATCGGAGGCTCCCCGTCAGGCTCGACTGTGACAACGACCGTCCTACCAGAGGCGCGCGACACTTCCGGCCGTACCGCCGAGGTCGCCCCTCCCGATCCTCCGGAGCCCTGCCCAGATCCCCGGCGACCATTTCCGAAAACGCCCGCGGGATTGCCGGCGAGACCCTTCGGGGCCGCTCGCGGGGCTCTGACGCTGGTCAGGCCAGTGCGTACGGTCGGCGATGATGAACGGCATGGACAATGGGCACATCCGTTTCACCTCCGCGAAGGGGCGCTGGGTTCTCCTGACCACCGTGCTCGGTTCCGGCATGGCCATGCTGGACGGCACGGTCGTCAACGTGGCCCTGCCCGCGCTGGGCGCCGATCTCGGCGCCGACATGGCGGGGCTGCAGTGGACGGTCAACGCCTACACCCTCACCCTGGCGGGCCTGATCCTGCTCGGCGGGTCGCTCGGCGACCGCTACGGCAGGCGCAGGGTCTTCCTGATCGGCGTCGTCTGGTTCGCCGTCGCGTCGGCCCTGTGCGGCCTGGCGCCCAACGTGGAGACGCTGATCGCGGCCCGCGCCCTGCAGGGGATCGGCGGCGCGCTGCTCACCCCGGGGTCCCTCGCGATCATCCAGGCCTCCTTCGCCCGCGACGACCGGCCCAGGGCGATCGGGGCGTGGTCGGGGCTGGGCGGGGTGGCCGCGGCCGTCGGCCCGCTGCTCGGCGGGTGGCTGGTGGAGACGGCCGGATGGCGCTGGGTGTTCCTGATCAACCTGCCGATGGCGGCCCTCGTCGTGGCGGTCGCCGTACGGCACGTCCCGGAGAGCAGGAATCCCTCGGCGGGCGGCCGGTTCGACGTCCTGGGCGCGGTGCTCGCGGCGCTGGCGCTGGCCGGGATCACCTACGGCCTGATCGACCTGGAGATCGTCCCGGTCGCGGCGGGCGTGCTGCTGGGCGCGGCGTTCGTCTGGCTGGAGATCAGGCGCTCGCCCGGCGCGCTCGTGCCGGTCGAGGTCTTCGCGTCGAGGGTGTTCACCGCGGTCAACGTCGTCACCTTCGTCATGTACGCCGCGATGGGCGTGGTGTTCTTCCTCCTGGTCGTCCAACTTCAGGTGTCGGCGGGCTTCTCCCCGCTGCTGGCCGGGACCTCGATGATCCCGGTGACGGTCCTGATGCTGCTGCTGTCGTCGCGGGCGGGCGAGCTGGCCAGGCGCCTCGGGCCCCGGCTGCCGATGACGGCCGGGATCCTGGTCTGCGCCGGGGCCCTGCTGCTGATGTCGCGGATCGGCCCCGGCTCGTCGTACGTGGTGGACGTGCTGCTCCCGGCGACCCTGTTCGGGCTGGGCCTGTCGGCGGCGGTCGCGCCGCTCACCGCGACGGTGCTGGCCACCGCCGCCGAGCGGCACGCGGGGGTGGCCAGCGGGGTCAACAACGCCGTCGCCAGGACCGGCGGGCTGCTCGCGGTGGCCGCGATCCCCCCGCTGGCCGGGCTGACCGGCGACGCCTTCGACTCCCCCGAGATCTTCACCGCCGGGTTCCACACGACGATGCTGATCAGCGCGGCGATGCTGGCCGGCGCGGCGCTGATCACCTTCCTCACCATCCGGGAGAACGTCCTGATTCCGACGGAGCCGAAGGTGGGCTGCCCGGTGACGGCCCCCCAGCCGGGCAAGTGACCTTCGGGGACGTCAGAAGGTGAACGCCTGGCTGCGGACGCTGTTGTCGAAGTTGGACACCAGCAGCTCGGGCTCGCCGACCGAGCGGATCTCCGGCAGCCGGGTGAACAGCGCGCGGAACATCGCCTTGATCTCCTGCCTGGCGAGGTTGGCGCCCAGGCAGAAGTGCGGCCCGGGGCCGCCGAAGCCCACGTGGGGCTTGGTGTCGCGAGTGATGTCGAACCGGTCGGCGTCGGGGAAGACCGTCTCGTCGCGGTTGGCCGAACCGTAGAAGAGCACGACCTTGTCGCCCGCCTTCAGGTGCAGGCCGCGCAGGTCGTAATCCTCGGTGACGGTTCGGCGGAACTGCATGATGGGCGAGACATAGCGGACCATCTCCTCGATCGCGCCGCCGATGTGGGCGTCGAAGTCGTCGGCGAGCAGGCGCCGCTGCTCGGGGTTGTCGGTCAGCAGCTTGATGCCGTGCGCCATGGTGTTGCGGGCCGTCTCGTTGCCCGCCACGAGCAGCAGCGTGAAGAACGACCCCAGCTCGCGGTCGGTCAGCCTCTCGCCGTCGACGTTGGCGGTGACGAGCGCCGAGACGAGGTCGTTGCGCGGCGCCTGCGCGCGCTCCTTGCCCAGGTTGATCACCAGGCGCTGCAGGGCGAGCAGCGCGAGCGTGTTCTGGGCGGCCATCCTGACGGTGTGCGCCAGGCTGGGCCGTACGCCGGAGTAGGCGGTGGAGATGTCGACGTGCTGGTGGACCTTGGCCCGCACGTCGTCGGGGACGCCCATCATGTCGCAGATGACGTGGATGGGCAGCTTGGCGGCCACCTGGCCGACGAAGTCGCCGGGCCCCGAGGCGGTCACGTCGTCGACGATCCGCGCGCACGCGGCGTCGATGTCGCCCTGCAGGCCGCCCAGCATCTTCGGGCTGAACGCGCGGGAGACGATACGGCGGAGCCTGGCGTGCCGGGGGTCGTCCATGTTGACCATGGACTCGCCGAAGACGTGCTTGACCCAGCCGGGCGGCTCGGGGCTGGTCACGCCGGGCTCGCTGGAGAACACCTTGGCGTTGCGGCTCGCCTCCACCACGTCGGCGTGCCGGACCAGCGCGTAGAAACCCTTGCCCGAGCGGAGCAGCGGGACCCGCTTCTCCTCGAAGAACACCGGCTTGTCGAGATCCCGAAGCCGCGCGAACGCCTCATGCCGCTCCTTGAGCGGCCGCCGCCAGAACCCCAGGTCGGCCAGGTCGATTTCCATGCCGTCAATCCTGGCATGTTCTTTACGCGTACCGGCCACATGGATTTCATGTCCCGGTGGGCCGCGTGTCCGAATCACCGGAAACCATCCCAGGTATGAGAGCCGCGCTCCTCGCCTCCGCAGTCCTCGCCTCCCTGCTGGTCCCCGCCTCCCCCGCCGTGGCGTCGGCCGCCTGCTCGGGCGTGCCCTCCGACTTCGACGGCGACGGGCGGGCCGATCTCGCGGTCGCCGCGCCCTACACCCGCGTCGGCGGCCACGCCCGCGCGGGGTCGGTCACCGTGCTGTACGGCATGCGCACCGCGGGGAAGCTGACCCAGGACGACCCCGGGGTGCCCGGCGAGGCCGAGACCGGGGACTCGTTCGGCTCGGCGCTGGCGACCGGCGACTTCGACGGCGACCGCTGCGCCGACCTGGCCGTGGGCGTCTCCGAGGAGGACCGCTCCCGGCCGGGAGAGGACGGCGACGGCGCCGTGCAGCTGTTCCACGGCTCCCCCGACGGCCTGCGGCCCGGCAAGGTGATCGACGCCGGGGATATGGGCCGCAAGCGTGGTCCGAGCCGGTTCGGCGCCGCGCTCGCGGCCGGGGACCTGGACGGCGACGGAGACGACGAGCTGGTGATCGGCGCCCCCGGGCTGGGCGGCGGCGCGGTCGGGGTGTACGGGCTCAAGGGGCGCAAGCCGTACATGATCACGCAGGAGACCGGCTGGGTGGGGCAGCGCGAGCGGGAGACCGACCAGTTCGGCGCGGTGCTCGCCACCGGGGACTTCGACGGGAACGGCCGGGCCGAGATCGCGGTGGGCACGCCCGCCGACACGCTGCTGAAGAACGGCCAGGGCTCGGTCACCGTCCTCGACCTCCGGCGGCGCAGGGCGACCATGCTCACCCAGGACAGCCCCTGGATCACCGGCGTCGCCGAGGTCTGGGACTTCTTCGGCAACGCCCTGGCCGGCGGTGACTTCAACGCCGACGGCCGCGACGACCTGGCGATCGGCGTGCCGGGCGAGGGGCTGAGCGCCAACCAGCGGGCGATGGACTACGGCGACGGGACCGTGCACGTCGTCTACGGCTCCGGCTCCGGGCTGCGTACGGCGACCTCCGAGGCCTGGTCGCAGCGCTCCCTGAAGGGGGAGCCACGCTACTTCGACCGCTTCGGCGCCGCCCTCGCGGCCGGGGACCTCAACGGGGACGGAGACGACGAGCTGGCGATCGGGGTACCGGGCGAGAACGCCGTCCAGGTGCTCGCGGGAACCCGCTCCGGCGGCCTGACCAAAAACCACAACCTGCTGGTCACCGGGAAGGGCGGCGACTTCGGCGGGGCCCTGGCCGCGGTCGCGGGCCGCGGCCTGGTCGTCGCCGCCCCGGGCGACGGCAGGCTCACCCTGCTGCGCGGGAGCGTGCGCAAGGGCTCCTACCCGGGCATCCGCCCGTCGTCGGCGAGGACCCTCGACAGCGCTCCCGGCGACACCCTGTTCGGCTACGCCTTCGCGAGTCCGGCCGCCTCGCGGTAGGGGGCCGGGGTGGCCGAGTACGGGGCCGGGGTGGCCGATATGGGCCTTCACCACCGGTGGGAGGGAAATGACGGCCACTTAATTCACGCCGCTACCTAAGATGTTCATCATGTTCGACGTACAGCAGAGGACCGTTCGCGATCTCCGCCGGGGCAATCGGGCGATCGTATTGCGTGCCCTCTACTTCGGGGGACCCGCCAGCCGCCAGGAGCTCAGCGAGACCATCGGGCTCAGCGCCGCCACCGTGAGCAACGTGACGGGAGACCTGCTCACGAGCGGGATCATCGTCGAGGCCGGTCTGGCGGACTCCGACGGGGGCAGGCCCCGGGTGCTGCTGCGGGTCAACACCACCCACGGCTACGCCGTCGGCGTCGACGTCGGCGAGACGCACGTGCGCGTCGAGCTCTTCGACCTGGACATGAACCGGCAGGCCAGGGCCGAGTACGCGCTGCGCCCCACCGGGCACGACGTCGACCAGGTCGTCCGCCACATCCTCGCGGGCATCGACGTGGTCCTCGACGAGAGCGGCGTGCCCAGGGACCGGGTGCTCGGCGTGGGGGTGGGCGTCCCGGGGATCGTCGAGACGGGGCCCGACGCCCTGATCCACGCCCCGACCTTCGGGTGGGACGCGGTCCCGCTCGGCAGGCTGCTGCGGGAGGGCACCGACCTGCCGCTCTTCGTGGACAACGGCGCCAAGTCGATGGGGCAGGCCGAGCTGTGGTTCGGCGTCGGGCGCAGGGCCAGGCACGCGGTGGTGGTGCTGATCGGCTCGGGGGTCGGCGCGAGCATCATCACCGACGGGGCCACCTACCTGGGGGCCAACAGCAGCGCCGGCGAGTGGGGCCACACGAAGATCATGGTCGGCGGGCACCGGTGCCGCTGCGGCGGGGCGGGCTGCCTGGAGGCGTACGTGGGAGCCAGGGGCATCCTGGAACGTGCCGGGGTCTGGACGGAGACCGTCGACGAGCAGGCCGCGCTGGCCGCGCTGGTGGCCGGGGGCTCACCGGTGATCGACGAGACCGTCACCTACCTCGGCGTCGGGCTGGCCAACCTGATCAACCTGTTCAATCCCGAGCGGATCATCATCGGCGGCTGGGCCGGGGTGCTGCTCGGCGAGCACCTGCTGACGAGGATCAGGAAGGTCGTCGCGGACAACTGCCTGGCGCAGCCGTACAAGACGGTCTCCATCGGGCTGGGCCGCCTGGGCGTCGACTCGGTGGCGCTGGGCGCCGCCACCCTCGTGATCGAGGATCTCCTTCAGGCGACCCCGGCCCCGAAGACGAACGGTGCCTCCCCGCGCCCCCGGAACCGGGCCGGGATCTGATCCCGGGTTCCGGCTCGCGGGTTCAGGGCTCCCGGGTTCCGGCTCGCGGGTTCAGGGCTCCCGGGTTCCGGCTCGCGGGTTCAGGGCTCCCGGGTTCCGGCTCGCGGGTTCAGGGCTCCCGGCTTCGGGCTCCGAGGCGGGGCCGGGGTCAGCGGATGCGCGTGCTGGCCTTGATCTTGCGGCCGATCTCCTTGCGGAGCTTGCGGATGTCGGCGTCCGCGTCGGACGTGGCGATCACCCCGAACGAGGCGGTGGCGGTGCCCCGGCGCGAGCCGGCCCAGGCCCGGATCCGCACGGTCGTCGAGTCGCCCCTGTCGAGGGAGGTGATCCAGCACGACAGACTGCGGCCCTTGACGGAGCACTTGACGCTGCGCGGCTTGGCGATCACCCGGATCTTGCGGAAGCGTTTCGAGAAGTCCCCGACGAGCGCCACGTAGTGCTGGCCGCGGGCCTTCCTGTTGCGGACCTTCACGGAGTAGACGAGGGACCCGCCCCGTTGGACGTGCTTGGGGAAGGTGATCACGTACCCGAAGTCGGAGGGCGCCGCGGCGGGTACGGCGGACAAAGCTGAAGCGGATAAAACGGGTAAAGCGGATCCGGCGGCTGTGGCGGGGGTCGGGGAAAGGAGGGTGCCGCCCAGCGCCGCGGCGAGAGCCGCGGCGGTGAGCCTCGTGGCGAGGGGACTCATAAGCGGCATCATCCAATAAATCTTTCGGAATTCCTCTCACGTTTCAGGTCAGTGCCGCCTGTCTTGACGGCACGTCCCAGGTCAGGACCCACTGCCCTGGCGGCGGGCTTCAGGTCAGGGCCGCGTGTCCCGACGGGACGGTGAAGCGGGCGCCGGTCCTGGCGGGGGCGCCGCGCCTGCTGATGTAGTCGAGCGTGCGGAAGTCCGCGCGCAGCTCCTCCTGGGTGACCCGGCAGACGATGTAGCCGCGCCGCTGGTCGAGATAGGAGATGTGCGGATTCTCGGCGACCGTCTCGGCGATCCGGCCCTCGTCCCGGTAGCCGTCGCCGTCGCTCGCGATCGAGGAGGTGACGAGTTCCACGGCCACGCGGGGCGAGTCGGGGTCGTCGAAGTCGAGCTTGAGGTCCGCCGCGTGGTGCATGTGCGCGTCGCCGGTCAGCACGACCGGGTTGGACGCGCCCGAGTCGCGGAAACCGGTGAGCAGGCGGGTGCGCTCGGCGGCGTAGCCGTCCCAGGAGTCCATGTTGACCTCGGTCCCCGGCCCGACCTTGGAGTCGCGCTGGGCCATCAGGATCTGCTGGCCGACCAGGTTCCAGTGGGCGTCCGAGCTCGCGAGACCGTCCAGCAGCCAGCGCCGCTGGTCCTCGCCGAGCAGGGTGCGGCCGGTCGCGAGCCGGTCGTCGCAGCCGGACCGAAGCCCGTCCTCGCACGCCTGGTCGTCGCGGAACTGCCGGGTGTCGAGCAGGTGGAAACGGGCCAGCGGCCCCCAGTCGACCCGGCGGTGGACCCGCATCGCCGCCCCTCCGGGCACGCTCGTCCTGCGCAGCGGCATGTTCTCGTAGTACGCCTGGAAGGCGTTGGCCCTGCGCCGGGCGAACGCGGGGGCGCCGGAGCTGGAGACGTCCCCCGCCCAGTTGTTCTCGATCTCGTGGTCGTCGAAGGCCACCAGCCACGGCGCGACCGCGTGCGCCGCCTGCAGGTCGGGGTCGCTCTTGTACTGCGCGTGGCGCATCCGGTAGTCGGCCAGCGTGGCGCACTTGCCCCAGGTGTGCTGCCGGACGCTCCCGCCCAGCGCCGTGTACCCCTGGGGGCCGTACTCGTACATGTAGTCGCCCAGGTGCACGACCAGCTCCGGGTCCTGCTCGGCCAGCCTGCGGTACGCCGTGTAGAAGCCGTGCTCGTAGTGGGCGCAGGCGGCGACGGCGAAGGTCAGCGCGGACGACGCGGACATGGAGGACACGGCGGACGGGGCCGTACGCGTGCGGCCGGTCGGCGACAGGTGGCCCTCGGCGCGGAAGCGGTAGAAGTACTCCCGGCCGGGCTCCAGGCCGTCGACCTCGACGTGGACGCTGTGCGCCCGCTTCCAGCGCGCGCTCCCGGTGCCCTTGCGGACCACCTTGGAGAACCGCTCGTCGGTGGCGAGCTGCCATTCGACGTCCACGTCCCTCACCGGCATGCCACCCCGGCCGTTCAGGCCGAGCGGGTCGAGGGCGAGCCTGGTCCACAGCACGACGCCGTCCCGCGACGGGTCGCCGGAGGCGATGCCGAGGGTGAACGGGTCGCGGGCGAGGGCCCGGGAGGGCATCCGGGACGGGCCGAGCCCCGCCCCGGTCAGCAACAGGCCGCTCGTACCCGCGGCGGCGACGGAAAGGAACACTCTGCGTGACGGCTTCTGCTCCACGTCATCAGTGCACCCGTTCCAGCTTTCCCCGTTGTGACCTGCGAATCAAGGCGAGGTGAACAGCCGCCGCACAGACGAGTGCCTTACCCACGGTGATTGAACAACGGCCGACCTGCGGGCGACATCACGGCGAAGGGCCGGCCTCCCACCGGTAGCCGTACGGCACCGGATCGCGCGATGAGGGGTCAGGTCAGGTACGGCTTGAGGTGCGGGGTGAGAGCGCCGCAGCCCAGGTACTTCTCCACGGTGTGGAAGTCGATCCAGTCGAGGTCGACCATGGACTCCTGGTCGACCCCGGTGAAGCAGGCCCTCAGCCCCGGCGGGATCGCCGCGATGTCGTCCTTGTCGGCGATGTTGACCCACCGCTTCACCTTGCGGGGACGCTCACCCCAGCCGTTGACCGGGGCGGGCGTCAGGCGCTCGAAGATCACGTTGCGCATGCCGAGCGGGCTGCCGAGGGTGATCAGCAGGTCGACCTCCAGGTCGGGGTTGGCCCAGAGCGTCTCGTACGTCACCACACTGCCCAGCGAGTGCGCGATCACCACCTTGGGGCGGTTCCGCCTGATCACCTCGGCCACGGCCGCCCGGCACTTCGCCCGCGTCTCGCCCCCGGCGGCCATGTAGGCGGCGACCTCGGGACAGAAGAGCGCGGCGAAGTCGGCGGCGTTCACCTCCAGCCGGTCCAGCAGCCAGCTCGTCATCCGGTGCAGGGCGCCGGTCAGCCCCTCCCCCACCGCGTCGAGCTGCTTGGCCCAGGCGACGAAGACCTCCTGGGCGCCGGCGTCCATGCTCCGCACCGCGCGCGCGGAGTCGTTCTTGCTCTCGCCCAGCAGGTGGGCGTAGTAGGCGATCTCGGTGACGTAGCGCTCCTTGGCGTGCGGCCTGCCACCGGTCAGGCCCTTGTGCAGGTAGCGGTCCCACTTGTCGCGCATCGCGAGGGCGGCGCCGCCGACCGAGTTACCCGCGTCGCGGTAGTAGCGGTACTTGCCGATACCGTGCACGCCGACGATCGTGTTCATACGCCCCCGCCTCCTGCTTCGGATGCCCTGTTCTCGCGGATGTTTGACCGCATGTGCTTTCGGGCAAAGGTGTGCCCCCGGGCAACTGTGGCGGAAGGGAACCCCGCGCGACAAGGCCGAGACGACCCCGGCCGCGATTCGAAAATCATCAATTGGGATCAAACTGGGCATAAAACCATTTGATCCACACTTATGGCTCCTCGGTACGCTGGAAACCCGCACACCCCCGTGAGAAGGAAGTCATCGCCATGCCCGGTCCGCTCCAGATCAGCGGTTCGGTCTCGGTCCCCGAGGCCGAGCTCGGCTGGCGCTTCTCCCGTTCATCGGGCCCCGGCGGCCAGGGGGTCAACACCACCGACAGCCGGGTCGAGCTCAGCTTCGACCTGGCCGCCACCGAGGCGCTGGGCCCGGTGTTCAAGGCCCGCGCCCTCGAACGCCTCGATCCCCGCCTGGTGAACGGCGTGATCACCATCGCCGCCTCGGAGTTCCGCTCCCAGCTGCGCAACCGCGAGGCCGCCGAGATGCGCCTGGCCCAGATCCTGCGCGAGGCGATCGCCCCGCCGCCCAAGAAGCGCCGCCCGACCAAGCCGAGCAGGGGCGCCGTCGAGCGGCGGATCGCCGCCAAGAAGCAGCGCTCCGACCTCAAGCGCCTGCGCAGGGACCACCACTAGAGTCCGCTTCCCGCGAGGTGGCGGGTCGTGCCGTCGGAGCGGTGACACGGTGGTGACACAATGGCCCCATGTCTGCCGTACCGAGCGTCCGCGCCGTCCTCCTCGACGACGACCGGCTGGTGGTGTTCCGGCGCACGGTCCCCGGCAAGGAGCTCTACTGGTCCATCCCCGGCGGCCACGTCGAGCCCGAGGACGCCTCGCTGGAGCACACCCTGCACCGCGAGGTGATGGAGGAGCTGGGCGCCGTTGTCTCCGGTGTCACCCCGCTGACCACCCTGGAGTGCCTGCGCGACGAGGGGGTCAAGACCCAGCACGTCTACGGCTGCCGTCTGGTCTCCATGGACCCCGCGCTGCGCTGCGGCCCGGAGTTCGACGACCCGGCCCGCGGCGAGTACGAGGTGGTGCGGCTCCCTCTCGACCCGGCCGAGATCTCCGCCCTCAACATCGTCCCCCCGGAGCTCGGCGCCTACCTCGCCGGCGCCGCCACCCGGCTGCCCGCTCTGATCTCCTGAGGCCCCGGGCCGGGATCAGCGCCGCTCGCGGACGTAGAGGCCGAACCACGAGTAGCCGAAGTCGTCGGTGGAGCGCAGGGTGAAGTCGCGGTTGGCCATCAGGGCCAGATAGCGCTCGTCGTCCTCCACGAAGGCCCTGTTCCTGTGCTTCCTGCCACCGGTGACCAGCCAGACGCGCTCGACACCCTCCAGGGCGGCCGTGAACTGCGCGGCGGTCCTCGGCGTCCGCCGGCCGGGGGCGTGGGTGAGGTCGCGCAGGTTCCGGTACGCGTCCTCGTACACGGCGGCGAACAGGCGCCGGTTCTCCCCCACGTAGAGCACGGCGTCGCCGGGACGCTGCCTGGCCAGCAGCGTGGCCGCCATGTCGCGCAGGTTGTCGGGCCGCCTGTCGGGCTCGCGGATCGTCAGGTGCGTCGGGACGGTCAGCGCCGCGACGAGGACCAGCCCGACCCAGCCCAGGGCCCGGGGGCGCACGGCGTTCAGGCCCGCTCCCGCCAGCAGCGCCACCGCGGGGACGGCGAAGAGCACGTATCTCGGGTTGAAGACGGGATGGACGAGCGAGATCGCCATGGACACGAACGGCAGCAGTGCCCAGGGCAGCGCGACCGCCGCCAGCCGCCTGTCTGAGAACATCCCGACGATCACGAGGGCGACCAGGAGCAGCGCCACCCCCACGGTGCCCGCCACCTCCTCACCGAACCAGGCGACGTCGGCGAGCTTCGACGGCTTCAGCCACGACAGCTGCGCCTCGCGCTGCCCGGCCGCCAGGAGCGCGAGCGGGGCGACCCCCGCCGCGGCCACGGCCAGCCCCGCGGCGAACCGGAGGACCTCGGGCCGGGGCGACGACGGCGGCGATGATGACGATGACGACACGCGCCACCACAGCACCGTCACCACGTGCGCGACGACCAGGAGCAGCGCGTAGACGTGGAACCAGCCGAGCAGCACCAGGCAGGCCCCGTAGGCCAGGTACCACCGGCGGCTCGACCGCCGCGTCGCCTCGACCAGCACCCAGGTGGCCAGGACGGCCACCGCCGTCACGATCGCGTAGCCGCGCGCCTCCTGGGCGTACCGGCTCACCATCGGCAGCGCGACGTAGAGCAGCCCGGCGAGAAGTCCCGCCCCCGGGGTGGCGAGCCTCCTGCCCAGGACCGTGACGCCGTACGCGGCGGCGGCCGTGGCGACGACCGAGGGCAGGCGCATGGCCAGCTCGCCGGTCGAGAACGCGGCGACCGGCCGGAGCAGGAGGTAGTAGAGCGCGTGCACCCGGTCGATGCTGCCGAGCAGGTGCCACAGGTCGTCGAGGGGCATCGAGGCGGCCATCACGCTGACCGACTCGTCGCGCCAGAAGGAGGGCGTGGTGACGCCCCAGAGCCCGGCCGGCACGGCCGCCACCGCCGGGATCGCCTCCGGCAGGCGGGAGCGGACCCTGCCCTTCTCCACGACCTCCACGACATCCGTCACATCGCGCTATTTCACACCATGGACGCGACCGACGCGATGGTCCGGCGGAATCCTCCCTCCCGGCAGGAATGATCCGGGCCGGGAGAGGGCGCCTCGGCGCCGGACCTCACCGGGAGACGTTCGCCCACGTCCTCGCTGTCAGTCTCACTGTCAGTCGAGCTGGGACAGGAACGCCAGGACGTCGTCCACATTCCGGTAGATGGCGTTCGACGACAGCTTGGAATTGGCGATCGTCTCGTACATCATCGTGATCTGCAGCTCCAGCCCGCTGTGCCCGGGTCGCTCCTCCAGCATTTTCCTCAGCCGGGTGAGCAGCTCCGCGGCCTCCTGCTTCGCGTCCGGCAGGAAGATGCCCCTGGCCTCGCCTCCGGCGAGGAAGGCGTGCCTCTCCATGGGTTGGAGCGAGTAGATGTCGAAGGCCAGCTTCCGGTCCACGTAGGACTCACCACCCTCTATGTACCCGTGCTTCTGGTTCAGCGCGAACAGCGTGGCCTGGAAGTAGCGGGGGTCGTCCGTTCCCATCGGCGGGAGGGCGAACAGCTGGTTGATCAGCCAGTACTGGTAGTGGTGCGTGTTCTCGTGCACCAGGCTGTCGATCACCTCGTCGAAGTCCTGCCATCCAGGGCCATCCGTGTTGATCTTCATCAAGCTGAACTCGGGGGCGAAGTGGGCCAGGGTCACGGGCCATCCGTTCGGCGTGTACTGGTTCAGGTCGTCCACCAGGACGATCTCCGGCTTCCAGTCGGAGATGCCACGTTCGGCGCACTGGATGTCGCGGGCCTTCTCGAGGGCGGCGAGCCTCTCGTCCGAGCTCAGCGTGGACCACTTCCGGCACTCGTCCTTGAGTTCGCCTTTCAGCCTCGCCAGGGTCCGGGTCCGGACCTCAAGGTCGTGCTCGGCGAACCGCGGGTCGAGATCGAGCGACAGGTACAGCTTGCACAGGGCCCTGCCGAAGGATTCGGCGGTCTGGCCGGTCAGCTTGGGGAGGTTGGCGACGATACGAATGATCACCTCCTGCATCCTCGCCGGGCTCAGGTCGGCGGTGCCCTCTTTCTCGATCTTCTCCACGGCCTCCAGGTCGTCGAAGAACTGGAGCATGTCATCAGTCGCGAACAAGTAGGCGGGTCCGATTTTGTCGGTGAGATCCCCGCTCGTAGCGGCCTCCTGAAGCATGTCGAGGACGCGGCGCCTGTGCAGCGGATACCACTTGATCGCGTTGGTGGCGGACAGCATCAGCTTCGCGACGGGTTCCAGCTCCTGCTTGAGCCTCTCCTGCGCGATCCGGTAGCCGACCTCGCCCAGTTCGTCCTTCCGGCTCTCGAGAGCGGCCTTCTCGTCGTTCAACGGTTTCATGACGTCGCCCGCGGGAAACTTCTCGAACTGCTTGATGACCTCGCCCAGCACTTTGACCAGGGTGGCTCCCCCCACCTCGAACTGGGGACGGGGCGCCGAATCGCCGCCCCGCCTGGTCCTGTTCACCAGGGACAGCAGTAACAGCTGGTCGGATAACTCCTCGCTGTTCTCCTCCGCCGAGTCGCGCGGGCTTCCCGGCGGGCTTTCCGGAATCTGGGGTACGTCGCCGTGGGACGGGGGCCGTACGGGGGAGCCGTCGACGGGCGTCCCGGGCTTCGTGTCGGTCGGGTCAGGCTTGGGTTGCGACAGGCCCGAGGAGCCGTTGGGCGAGTTGCGGCGGATCGACTTCTGCGGCGGTTGCAATGTCGGTTCCTTCGTGTACGGCGCGGTGGCCCGACGCCCCGGTCACGGCGGGTGTCGGCTCGGCAGGTCGGTCGGCGGCGCGGAACCCGCTCGTCACCCTCGGCGCCGAGGTGGCCGTCGAAGACCAGGCGGTCGTACGGCTCGGTCCGCCCGGCGACGGCCAGGGGCGACGCGAACCGGCCGCGCGGGGCTTCGAGGTGGGGCGACCCGGTGACCGCGCCCCTTGGAGCGTTCCCGATCCCGGGCCGACGATGAATGCCGCCGATACGCGCGTACCCCTGCCAGCGGTTGGGTCAACAGTCATTTGTACGACTACGAGCGGCAGCAGCGTATCAACTGCGGATAAATCCGACCATAGAGCTGGGCCGAACACGAAGGGGCCCAACGCCCAGCGCTCAACGCCCAGCGCTCAACGCTCAACGCTCAACGCTCAGCGCTCAGCGCTCAGCGGGAACGCGGTACTAGTCGATCATCTCGATCAGGTCGGCGACCGAGTCGACCACCATCGACGGGCGGAACGGGTAGCGGTCGACCTGGTCCCTGCTCATGACCCCGCTGAGCACCAGGATCGTGTGCAGCCCGGCCTCCATGCCGGAGACGATGTCGGTGTCCATCCGGTCGCCGATCATGGCGGTGCTCTCGCTGTGGCCGTCGATGGCCCGCAGCGCGCTGCGCATCATCATCGGGTTGGGCTTGCCCACGAAGTAGGGCTCCACCCCGGTCGCCTTGGTGATCATCGCGGCGACCGCTCCGCAGGCGGGCAGCGACCCCTCGTTCGACGGGCCGACCGGGTCGGGGTTGGTGGCGATGAACCGGGCGCCGCCCTCGATCAGCCGGATCGCCCGGGTGATCTGCGTGAAGCTGTACGTGCGGGTCTCGCCGAGGACCACGTAGTCGGGGGCGATGTCGGTCAGGACGTAACCGATCTCGTGCAGGGCGGTGGTCAGCCCCGCCTCCCCCACCACGTACGCCGAGCCGCCGGGGCGCTGGCCGTCCAGGAACCTGGCGGTGGCCAGCGCGGAGGTCCAGATCGACTCCGGCGGGATCTCCAGTCCGGCCGCGCGCAGCCGTACGGCCAGGTCGCGAGGGGTGTATATCGAGTTGTTGGTCAGCACCAGGAACCGCTTGCCCGACTCGCGCAGGCGGCGGATGAACTCGTCCGCACCCGGCACCGGGTGCCCCTCGTGAACGAGGACACCGTCCATGTCCGACAGCCAGCACTCGATCGGCTTGCGCTCGTCCACCGTTCTCCCCTGTTCCGGCCGGGTACGTACCGGAACAAGGATGACAGGGCCGGACGGGTCACGCGTCACCAGACCCGTACATCGGGACATCGCGGAGGTGAACGGCCGTCCACGCGCGACCCTCGGGTCCGCATCGCGGCCCGGCGTCCGGCCGGTCAGGGGGCGAGGCCCTCCAGTGCCGCCTCCGCCCTGCGCATCGACTCCGCGGGGTCGGCGTCGGGCGATCCGATCTCCGGGTCGAAGTTGAGGTCGTGGAAGACGTCGGTGACCCCCCTGGCCGCGAGCTCGTCGACGTCGCGCCGGATCTCCTCGAACGAGCCGGTGAGCGGTCCGCGATCGGCCGCGCCCGGGGCCCGGACGCGGGTGACGCCCCGGGTGACGAAGCGCAGCGCCTCGGGGTCGCGCCCGGCGGCACGGGCCGCCTCCTTGACGATGGAGATCCTCTCGCCGATGCCGTCGAGGTCCTCGCGGCTCGAACTGATCCAGCCGTCCGCCAGCCGTCCCGCGCGCCTCAGCGCCACGTCGGCGGAACCGCCCAGCAGGATCGGTGGCACGACGTGCGGCTTGGGATCCTGGTGCACGGGGGGCAGCCTGTAGAACTCGCCCTCGTGTTCCACGGTCTCCTCCGTCCACAGGCGCCGCAGCAGTGAGACGTACTCCTCCCCGCGCCGCCCGCGCCGCTCGAACGACACCCCGGAGGCGGCGAACTCCTCGGGCAGCCACCCCAGGCCGAGCCCCACGTCCAGCCGCCCGCCGCAGACCGCCTGCAGGCTCGCCAGTTGCTTGGCCATCAGCGCGGGCGAGGCGAACGGCATGTTGAGCACCGCCACCCCCAGCCGGACGCGGCTCGTCAGGCCCGCCAGGTAGGCGAGCGTGACCACCGGGTCGTGCACGCTGCGGTAGGTCGGGCCCAGGTCCTGGCTCTGCGGGAAGAGCAGGCGCTGGAAGGTCCACAACCCGTAGTAGCCGAGCTCCTCGGCCCTCCGGGCGACCCGCGCCATGTTCTCCGGCGTCGCCCAGGACCCCGACACCGGCACCGCGAAACCGATCCTCATGGTTCGCACTTTATGCCTCCGGTCGGCGGGGGCCTCGGCCGGTGGTTCACTTACCGGATGGACAGCGAGGACCTGATCGACGAACTGCGCCGGATCGGCGCCCGATACGGCGGCGCGCCCGGTACGGTGCTGCCGACCAGGCCGGACGTGATCATCGTGCGGGCCGGTTCCGTCGTGGTCAAGGCGCACGCGCCGGGGGCGGAGCGGGAACCGCTGGTGGAGCGGATGCGGGCCACCGCGCACCCGGCGCTGCGCGGGATCATGCTCGAACCGGTGACCGAGGAGGTCCTGACCGCCGGGGACCGGCTGGTCACCGTCTGGCCGGCCGGGACGCCGGTGGACCACGCGGACCCGGACGCGGCGCCCTGGGAGGCCGCCGCCCGGCTGCTGGCGCGGCTGCACGCCGTACCGGCGCGGGCGCTGCCCCCGCTGCGGGCCGCGGGGGGACCCGCGCGGGTGGCCGCGACCGTCGCCCGCCTGGGCGACCGCTCCGCCGCCGAGCTGGCGGTACGCCGGGCCTTCACCTGCCTGCCCTCCCCGTCCCCTTCCCCCTCCCACGGCACGAACCCCGGCGACTCCTCCGGTACGGCTCCCGGCGGCGCTCCCGGTGGCCTGACGCACGGCGACTGGCACATGGGGCAGATGGTCCGCGCGCCGGGCGAGTGGATTCTCATCGACATCGACGACCTGGGCGTCGGCGACCAGGCCTGGGACCTGTCCAGGCCCGCCGCCTGGTTCGCGGCCGGGCTGCTGGAGCCCGAGGTCTGGCACCGCTTCCTGGGCGCCTACCGCGCCGCGGGCGGGGTCGCCGTCCCGCCGGACGGTGACCCGTGGGGACGGCTGGAGGTTCCCGCGCAGGCGATGACCGTGCAGCTCGCGGCGGCGGCGGTGGCCGCCGCGGGGCGGGAGGGACGCCCGCTGGACGAGGTGGAGGAGGTCCTCGTCGAGTCCTGCCTCAGAATTGTCCGGCATCGAAGCGCCTGCCATGGTGTGCCCACGCAGTAGGTTGTGGTTACTCGGTTACCACGCCAGAACAAGGAGCCCAGCCAGATGCAGTGCCCCAAGTGTCGGGGCGCCATGCGCACCTATGAGCGCAACGGCGTCCACATCGACCAGTGTGAGAGCTGTCGCGGAATCTTCCTGGACTACGGCGAGCTCGAGACGCTGACCCGCATGGAGAGCCAGTGGTCGCAGCAGTCCCACGCAGCTCCGCCGCCGCCCCCGCCGCCGCCCGTGCACGGCGCTCCCGGCTACGGCGCTCCCGCCTGGGGTGCACAGCACCACGGTGGCCACTACGGGCACCACCGCCAGCGCAGCTGGGTCGGAATGCTCTTCTCGACCTGATCTGCCAGGGGAAACACCGAGACCGCGACCTCGCCACGAGGTCGCGGTCTTCGCGTTCACGGAGCCTCGCGAGCACGTTCGAGATGCCTTCGGGACGTGTTCGCGGTGCCTTCGGGACGTGTTCGAGACGCTTTCAGGACGCGTCGGCCGGAGCCTTCGAGGGACGTTCGCGGGTGCCCTCGCGGAGGCTCCGGCCGACGCGTTCGAGGACGCCTTCCCGGCCCGTTCTACGTGCTCTGCACGTTCTACGCGTTCTGTACGTTCTGCGCGTCAGGTGGGGAAGTCGCCCGGCTTGACCTTCTTCGGCTTCACGGTGCCCCCGGTCACGGCGTGCAGGGTGATCGTCCAGTCGGTCCAGCGGATCTGGGTCGCGGTGTGGACGGTCCTGAACCGCACGGACTTGCCGAACTGCTCGAAGGAGCACGACCGGGTGAAGGTGCGCGCCTTGGCGTCCCAATCCTGCCCGAGCGTGTAGTAGATCTTGTAGCTGCCGTCCCGCACACTTCGGATCTTGAACTTCGACTTCTTGCGGACGTACACGGTGACGGCCTTCTTCTTGCCGCGCACCAGGACGACGACGGCGTCCTGCTTGGTGCCGTTGCGCAGTTCGAGGTAGGCGCGGCCCGTTCGTCCCTCGGAGGCGATGAACCTGCCGTTGGACAGCCGGCGATCGCGCTTCTTGGCCGCCTTGACCGGGATGACGCTCGCCGGGTATCCACTCAGCGTCTTGGCGACGTCTTCCACGTCGGACAGCTGGTCCGCCTCGGCCATGCCGGTCAGCACGGCCGGGCCGGTGCACACCCGCTGCTCCTCGGCGTCCTGGCGGGCGGTGTCGAAGGAGGTCCGCAACCGGCCCAGAGCCTCGACGTAGCTGTCGTGCTGGGTCTTCACCTCGGCGGGCGGCGCCAGGGCGGACAGCCGGGTCACCGCGCCCTCCACCGCGCCGGAGGTCTTCCGCAGCTGCTTGCCGAGGGTCTTCAGCCCGCCGGTCGAGGCCAGCTTCTTCACCGCGTCGCGCACCGGGCCGCGCGCCTCCTCCAGCTCCGCCCGGTACTCGTCGGGCGTCAGCGTCACGGCGGCGGGCGAGCTGGCGGGGGGCGAGGAGGGCAGGCCACCGGATCCCTGTCCTCCCACCGTGCCGCCCGCGGTGGCCGGGCCGACCACGGGGTCACTCGGAGACGGGGTGCAGGCGGTCAGGGCCACCAGGGTGACCACGGCACAGGCGAGCAAACGGGGGGTAGTCACCTGAACAACTATCGCCGGATCGATCACTGGGCGTCAAACAGCGCCCGGTAATCGGCAATCTCTGACAGTACGGCCGGACAGCGGGGCCGGGACGCCTCCCGCGGCTCAGCCCGCGGGCCGGATCACGAGGAGCGACCTCGGGCGCTTGGTGAACTCCACCTCGCCCGTGACCGTGAACGTCTCGCCGTCGCGTGCCAGCGAGAGCCTTCCCGAGGGCGCCGAGACGCGCAGCGTGTCGGCCTGCCACTGCTGGTAGTGACGCGACAGCTTCATCCGTCCCGCCAGGAGGCTGAGGAACACCCGCAGCCGGGGCAGCCGGTCGGCGGCGGCGAGCACGCGGATGTCCAGCAGGCCGTCCTCCAGGCGCTGCCGTCTGGAGGGGGCCCCGCCGCGCGCCTCGTAGCGGCAGTTGCCGACGAACACCATCCAGACGCGCCGGGGCACCCCGTCCACGACGAGGTCGACGGGTTGCGCGCCTCCCGGGCCGAGCACCTCGGCCATCGCCCAGAACAGCGCGGGCCACTTGCCGATGCGGCCCTGCCGCCGCTCCCTGCGCTCCACCAGCGCGGGGTAGACGCCCACGCTGGCGGTGTTGACGAACGTCCGGCCCGCGACCTCGCCGACGTCGACGGCCACGAGGTCGCCGCTGTGGTAGGCCGTCACGGCCTCCTCCGGGGTCTCCACCCCGAGCGCGCGGGCGAACTGGCCGTGGCCGCCCGCGGGGACGACCAGCAGCGGGGTCGCCCCGCCCGCCGTCTCCTGGGCCGCCAGGTTGACCACCGCGTCTCCCCCGGCCACCGCGAGCACCTTGGCCCGCTCGGCGGCCTCCCGTACAGCGGCCCCGAGGTCGGCGCCCGGCGCCACCTCGACGACCTCGGCCAGGGGAAGGGCCTCGCGCAGCGCCTCGGCCGTCCCGGCGACGGTGTCGGCGGAGCCGTCGACCACGGCGACCGTCCCCTCGCCCTCCGGGTCGAGCCTCGCGGACGGCGCCGTGAGGGCGGCGCGCGCCTGCCCCGCCTCACCGGCGTCGGGCCAGATGCGGCGGGTGATCAGCCCCGCCGCCACGCCGATCCCGGCCCCGGCGAGCACGTCGCCGGGGTAGTGCACGCCGGTGTAGACGCGGGAGAAGCAGACGGCCGCCGCCAGGAGCGCGACGGGGACCGCGACCACCCGGGGCGCCTCCAGCGCCACGGCCGCGGCGAACGCGCCTGCCGAGGCGGAGTGGCCCGAGGGGAACGACGCCGACGCGGGCATCTTGATCAGCCGCGCGAGCGGGAGCCCCTCGGCCGACGGCCTGTTCCTGCGGAAGGCCTGCTTGCCGACCAGGTTGACCAGCGGGCTGGCGAGGCTGACCGCGAGCAGTCCCCTGGTCGCGGCCCGGCGCAGGGGCCGCCGTCCGCTGACCGCCAGCGCCCCGGCCACCCCGGCCCACAGGAGAGAGTTGTCGGCCGCGCGCGACAGCGCGGGCACGACGCGTTCGAGACCGGGCAACCTCGCGCCCGCCACCATGGCGAACACCCGCCGGTCCAGCCTGCTCAGCCGCGACCCCAACCGCATGCGCCGCACCTTCCTGCGATGAAAAGCAATGACGAACCGCCCACGACGAACGGATGGCCATTCGATTCTGCCGCGTGTCCCGGGGCCCGGGGCGTTTCCGCCGCTCCCGTACTTCTCGCCGGAACGCGCGGACGGCACCACCGGCGCCGGCCGGAGTCGCCCCGGTTCGGTGGGTGCTCAGGACTTCCGGCCACGCGGCGGCCTGATCGTCCTCTTGGCCGGTGAACGCGGGTCGCGGCGTCGCCTTCGACAGGGTCCGTCTGGGGATGTCCTGGACGAAAGCGTCACTCCAGGCCCTCGTCCCGGCAGGCGAACTCGGTCGGGGTCAGGCCGTACCGGGTGCGGCAGGCGCGGATCAGGTGGCTGCCGTCGGCGAAGCACCATCGGCTGCCCGGGACGGCGAGGCCGCCGAGTCGCCGGGTCCGATCAGCACAAGGCGCGCTAAACCAGCCGCAGCACCTGCGACAGCTCGCGGCGGGGCTTCTGCCTCCAGTTATCCGGGGCGGCGAAACCGACCGCGAGAAGCATCACCGGGAACTCGTCCGCGGCCAGCTCGAACTCCTCGGCGACGGCCTCCACGTCGAAACCACTCATCGGCCCGGAGGCCAGGCCCATCGCGTGGGCGGCGAACATCAGCGTGCTCGCGCCGAAGGTCGCCGACCGGACCGCCTCGTCGCGCTGACGCTGCGGCTGCTCGAAGTAGAGTGCCTTCGCCCCGCCCTCCCACGCCGCGGCGACGGCGGCCGGCATGATCCCGGCGTCGACCGCCGGACGCAACCGATCGGCCACCAGCTCGTGGTCGGCCGGCTTGCCGACCACGACGAAGGTCACCGCCGCATCGGTGATCTTGGGCTGGTCCCAGCCGATCGTGCGCAGCCGCGCTTTCGCCTCGGGCGTCCGGACGGCGATGAAGCGCCAGTTCTGCAGGTTGAAGGATGACGGCGCCTTCGTCGCCAGACGGACCAGCTCATTGATCGACTCGTCGCTGAGGCCTCGCGTGGGGTCGAAAAGATTGACGGTCCGGCGCTCTTCGATCGCCTCGATGATCGGATGCATTACGTGTTTCCCCTTCCAACTGGCACATACGGTCCTCCGCCGGCGATCACCGATGGTGGATTCGAGATTTCGGGAAGCTTGGAACGGCCGGGCACGGCCGGGCACGGCCGTCAGGCGATGGTGTCGACCACGCCGCCGTCGACCCGCAGGGCCGCACCGGTGGTCGCCGAGGCCTGCTCCGAGCTGACATAGATGATCATGTTCGCCACCTCGTCGACGGTGGCGGCCCGCCGGATGATCGACGAACCACGGTGCGCGGCGACGAAGTCCGCCGCCACCTTCTCCGGGCTGTCACCGGTGCGTTCCACGTCGGCCCGCAGCATGCCGGCCACCCCCTCGGAGAGGGTGGGGCCCGGCAGCACGGCGTTGACGGTCACGCCCGTTCCCGCGAGACGCTTGGCCAGCCCTCGCGATATCGCGAGCTGGGCCGTCTTCGTGAAGCCGTAGTGGATCATGTCCGCGGGGATGTTGAGAGCCGATTCCGAGGAGACGAAGACGACACGCCCCCAGCCTCGTTCGGCCATGGCCGGCGCGTAGGCCCTCGCCAGCCGGACACCGGACATGACGTTGGTGTGGAAGAACCGGTCCCACTCGCCGTCGGGGATGTCGAAGAAGTCCCGCGGCTCGTAGACCCCCAGATTGTTGACGACGATGTCGAAACTCGGATGCTCGGCGACCAGCCGTGAGCAGGCGGGCTCCGTGCCCAGATCGCCGGCGAAACCCGCGACCCCCGCCCGGGGGCCGCCCAGTCTCGCCACCGCGGCGGCGACGCCCTCCTCGCCGCGGCCGTTGACGACGACGTCGGCGCCCGCGGCCAGGAATCCCTGAGCGGCGGCGAATCCGATGCCGTTGGTGGACCCGGTGACGAGGACCCGGCGGCCGGTGAAATCGATGATCACGTTGAGACCCTGCTTGTCGGTGGACGCGCGGCTCACGTCGTCTCGGAACGGTACGGCTCCGGAGGCGGCGTCGGCGGCTTGGTCATCGCTCCGCTCGGAGGGCGGAGCGGGGGACGGGACCGAGGCGCGCGGCCGCGGCGCGCAGGCCGGCGACCAGGTCCCGCGAGTCCTCTGTCGGGGCTCCGCCGCGCACCACGGCGCGGCCGGCCCGGTAGACCCTGTCGATATGACGGCGGTCCATCTGCAGCACGACCGCGCCGGCCGGGTCGAGCATCGGCGAGACGTCGAGATCGTCGGCCCGCAGGACGACCACGTCCGCGTCCTTGCCCGGCGTCAGCGAACCCGTTCGCTCGCCGAGACCCAGCACCGCGGCGCCCTCCCGGGTGGCCAGCGCGAGGACGTCGGCCGCGGTCAGCTCCCGCTCGGAGTGGGCGCCGCGGCCGAACGCGCGGACGACCCGCCCGGCCTGCCGCCCGTGGCCGTCCGCCTCGATCGGATCGCCGGACTTGTTCCCGGTGACCTGGCTGGACGGACGGTCGACCCGGGCCCTGCGAGGCTCAGGCTTCGGGATCGAAACGGCGCGACGACATGGCCGGTGGATTCCGGTCAAGCGATACCGGGCGAGTTACAGCTCCACGCGAAATGCCTTACCCCAGGCATCGGTATCGGCCGTGGACACTCGCAGCCGCCGTTTTCCTTTCACGCCGTCCAGAATGGCACCATGACCGAAACGCGTCCAATACGGAATAACTCTCACACTGAGAGCAGGGCGTTCACAATCCCGGGGGTCATGACTCCGGGGGCGGTGTCGGCAGCTCCCGCTCGCCGACCGCGAGGACCGCACGCAGAGCGGCCGACGGGTTGTCCGCGCGCCACGCCAGCGCGGCCTGCAGCCAGACCGTACGGTCCGCCAGCGGCAGGTAGACCAGACCGCCCTGGCAGACGTGTTCCACCGACTTCAACGTCAAGGTCACCCCGACACCGGCGGAGACCAGGGCCAGGACCGTATTCGAGTCCGGCGCCTCCTGCGCCACCTTGGGCGTGAAGCCCGCCTCCTCGCAGGTGCGTGTCATCGCGTCCCGCAACGTGGACCCCGAGTGCGCCGGAAGGCTGACGAACGGGTCGTGGGCCAGATCCGTCAGGTCGATCTCGTCCTTGCCCGCCAGCGGATGGTCCGTCGGGAGCGCGCAGACGAGCTGGTCGTTCTCGATGATCCGGGCCCTCAGGCCGGGGCGGTCCACCGGCATCCGGACGAAACCCAGGTCGAGTGTGCCGTCCGCGACCCCCTCCAGCACCACGTTGGCGTAGGTCCGCACCTTCATCACCAGTTCCACCCCGGGGTGCGCGGCGCGGACCGCCCGGGCCAGCCGGGGCAGCGCCGCGTGGCTCGACGCCCCGCCGAACCCGATCGTGACCCGCCCGTACTCTCCGGTCCCCGCCGACCTGGCGGCCCGCTTCGCCAGATCCACACCGTCGAGCACCCGGCGGGCGGGCTCGAGAAACGTCTCGCCCGCGCTGGTCAGCCGTACGCTGCGGGTGCTGCGCTCGAACAGCTGCACGCCGAGCTCCTTCTCCAGCTGGCGGATCAACTGGCTCAGCGGCGGCTGCGCCATCTGCAGGCGACGAGCGGCCCGGCCGAAATGCAATTCCTCGGCTACGGCCACGAACGCGGCCAGGTATCGCAGTTCCATGATCATCCTAATCGATTATGTGATGATATGTCTTAGTTTAAACCCGATTAGGAATTAAAAGATGATCAATCGACCGGGCGGTCACGCGGTCCACCTGCCCCTCTTACCGCTTGAGCCGGTCGGCGAAAGCCTCTGCGAGAACTCGTCCCGATCTTTCGGCGCGCGGATCGCCCCGGCCCGGGTGGAGTGCCCGATCTCCGGCGGGTCGCCTTCCGGTCAGGCGTCCGGCCCCGTCGGTGCCGCCGCGGCCGGGCCGTGACAGTACCGCGATCATCGCTTCGACCTCAGCGGTCGGCGTCGCGGAGGCTGTGGCCGCGTTCGGTGAGGGCGGTTTCGACGGTGTGGCAGACGTGCTCCAGGACGGTGACGCGGGCGTAGGGCTTGCTGTCTCCAGCGACGATCTTCCAGGGAGCTCGTTCTCTGTCGGTTTTGGTGATCATGTCTTCGATGGCGTCCTCGTAGTCCTTGCGGCGCTCACGGTTTCGCCAGTCCTCTTCGGTGAGCTTCCAGGAGCGCAGGGGGTCCTGGGCACGGTCCTGGAAACGGCGGAGTTGCTCGCCCGGGGAGACGTGCATCCAGAATTTGACGAGGATGGCGCCTTCGGCGGTGAGGCTTCGTTCGAACTCGACGATCTCGTCGTAGGCGCGGGTCCACTGCTCCGTGGTGGCGAAGCCCTCGACGCGTTCGACGAGGACGCGGCCGTACCAGGAGCGGTCGAGGACGGTCATACCTCCCCAGCCGGGCAGGACGGCCCAGAACCTTTGCAGGAAGTGATGTCTTTTCTCGTCGTAGGTGGGTGCGGCGAACTGGGAGACGCGGACGTGCCGGGGGTCGAGGGGCGCGACGAGGCGTTTGATGGCGCCACCTTTGCCGGAGGCGTCCCAGCCTTCGAAGAGCACGCAGAGCGGTGGGCCGAGCTTGTGGTCGCCGAGCTGGCCGCCCAGGAGGAGCCGGAGCCGCAGGAGACGCCGCTGAGCGGCCTCGAGCCGCTCGAGGCCCTCCTTCTTCGGTAGCTTGGCCGACAGGTCGACCTGGGAGAGGCGGTTCATGCCGACAAGCCTCGCATGTCCCGGCCCGCGAGCGGTCCAGCGGAAGTGGCCGCCGCGCCGTCAGGTCAGGCGGTCGCGGTAGACCTTCCTGGCCCGGCCGATCAGGGCGAGGTGGTCGGCGAGCTGCCCGGTGGTCTCGAAGACGCCCTCCTCCCGCAGCAGCGACTCCAGGGCGTCCAGCCACTCCAGACACCAGCCGACGTCCTCGGCCCTGGCCACGTGACGGCCGTCCACGTCGAGGTAGACCGGGCTGGTGTGGGCGTACACCTCGCCGGTGAAGGACCGCTCGTGCGGGCCGCCGGTGGCCAGGGCGACGACGTAGGTGGGGTCGCCGACGGCCAGTTCGGCGGTGAGCTCGCCGGGCGGCCCCTCGGCCAGCACGCCGTCCGCGGTGCGGAGCTCCAGGCGTTCCACCTCCGGGCCGGTCGACCGCGCGGTGATCGTGACCCGCTCCCCCGGCGACAGGTCCAGGGTGGCACCGGGACCGTGGCCCGCGACCGACAGCTCCAGCCAGGGGCCCGTGGTGCCGAAGGTACGGCCCCGCCTGACCGCCTCGGCGAACGACGTGGCGGTCAGCGGCCCGTCCACCCGGGCGTAGACGCGCGCCCAGCCGGGCGGGTTGGACTGGTTCCCCCGCCGGGCGAAGGAGACCATCGCGTCGGTGCCCGCGGTGACCGCGATGCGGTTGCCCGCCCCGATCAGGCGCCGGTAGACGGCGGCGGTCGCGGTGATCGAGGTCTGGCTGAGCACGTCCAGGGTGTCGACGAGGCCGAGCGCCGCGTCGGCGACGATCTCCCGGGAGGAGCAGTTGCGTCCCCACCGCAGCGCCTTGTCCGGGGCGTCGGTGTCGGCGAACGGCGTGTGGAAGGGGTGGCTGTAGCCGGTGACGGCCCCCAGGCCGCGGAGCTCCTCGCAGGCGACGCTGTTGGGCGGCCAGTCGACGCTGCCGAGGAAGCCGGTGTGGAAGCGCGAGGGCGGGGCCGAGACGCCGAAGGCGTAGAGGTGGCCGAGCAGGTCGTTGCGGTACTCGACGCCGATCCTGGCCAGGTGGGAGGCGTCGGACCAGGGCAGGTCACGGCCGGCCCAGTGTTCGAGCGCCTCGGAGTCGTAGACCCGCTCGGAGGAGACGTTCCCGGCGACCAGGTTGAGGACGTGCAGGTCCTCGCCGTGCTGCATGATCCCCGCGAGCTCGGGCGTGCCGACCATGTCGCCCGCCCAGTTGAGGTGGACGTGCATGTCCCCGCCGTACCAGCCGAGGGCGGCCGCGTCGTAGAGCCGCTCGGGGGTCAGCTCGACGAGGGTCTCCCCGCCCGGCTCCGGGGTGACGGTGACCTGCGCGGAGCCGTACTCCATGCCCCTGGACACCCGCACGGTCAGCGTCTCGGCCGGGACGTCCAGCACCAGGTCGTCGCCGTGGAAGTAGGGCATCACGTGGTAGTCGTGCCGGTCGGGGGCGCCCTCGGGGTACCAGCCCTGGCCGTGCTCGCCGTACACGCTCCACTTGCACGGCAGGCCCGCGCGCACCCGCAGGCGGGCGGCGGGGGCGGGGCGGGTCAGGGGCGCCAGGTCGACCGGTACGCCGTCGGCGACCACCTCGCTCCGGCTCGTGATCTTGATGAGCCGGGCGCCGCCGGGGCCGACCACGTGCGCCCGCCCGTCCACCAGCACGGTCGCCGGTTCGGGCCTGGTGGAGTCGACCAGCAACGTCGTGCGCAGCGGCCTGCCGTCCAGCACGGTCTGCGCCCGCGCCCGCAGCGCGGTCCCCTCGTCGGTGAGGCGGAGCGCGGCGAGGTTGCCGAGCACCCTGCCCGCGAGGACGCCGCGGACGACCTCGTCCATGTCCAGCTCGTCGAGACGGTCCCTGAGCTCCTCGAACGGCGCCCCGGGGTAGCGGGTGCCGAGCAGGCCGTAACAGACCTCCCAGAAGCCGGTCGTGCCCATCAGGTAGGCGTCGGTGGCCATGGACCTGACGTAGAAGATGGGATCCTCGCCCCAGGTGACCCCGTGCTCGTCCAGCAGCGCCCGGTACTCCCCGAGTGCCCGCGCGACGGTGAGAGGAAGGTTCGGGTCGTCACACATAGGTCTCCCCCACACGGTAGGACGCCAGGTGATCGCCGCTATCGTGACATGGCGCATACGGGGGGTCGCCGCATGACGTCCACCGGTAAGGGATTCATCCCTAGTGGAGGGGTAAAAGCGCTCCCGGGGCGGTGATGCTCCGCCCCGGAAGGTCCCGTCGTGCCGGTGGGTCGCGCGGGGAACGCGTCAGCGGGTCGCGGCCCGGCCCGTGGGGGGTTCGGCGCCCGAGGGCTGGGCCGTCGTGCCCAGTCGCATCCGCATCGCGTGCTCGACGAGGGTGATGAGCACCTCCTTGCCCGACTCCCGCTGCCTGGCGTCGCACAGCACGATCGGGATGTCCTCGTGCAGGGTCAGCCCGAGCCTGACCTCGTCGAGCTCGTAGCGGCGGGCCCCGTCGAAGCAGTTGACCGCGACGATGAAGGGCGTCTCGCGCCGCTCGAAGTAGTCGAGGGAGGGAAAGCAGTCGGCCAGCCTCCGGGTGTCGGCGAGGACGACCGCGCCGAGCGCGCCCAGCGCCAGCTCGTCCCAGAGGAACCAGAAGCGCTCCTGGCCGGGCGTGCCGAACAGGTAGAGGCGGTAGTCGTCGCCGATGGTGATGCGGCCGAAGTCCATGGCGACCGTGGTGGTCCGCTTGGTCTCCACGCCCGACAGGTCGTCGACGCCGATACCCCGGTCGCTCAGGGTCTCCTCGGTGCGCAGCGGCTCTATCTCGGAGACCGCGCCGACCAGCGTCGTCTTGCCCGCGCCGAATCCGCCGGCGACCAGGATCTTGATCGCCTTGGGCAGCTTCACGCGCCCGGCGTCCCGGCTAGAGCGCACGGAGTCCATCGAGCACCGCCCTGTACAGCCTCTCGTCGTGCATGTCCGTCTCCGAATGCGGTTCTTGCATGGCGATGTATCCCTGGTCGAGCAGGTCGCTGAGCAGGACACGGACCGTGCCTGCCGGAAGGTTCGTGTGGGCCGCGATCTCCGCGACCGACTGGGCCTGCCGGCAGAGCCGGACGATGGCCTGGCACTCCGGGTCCAGGCCCGGTTCCCTCGACGAGACCTGCCGGATGGTCACCACCAGGGTGATGAGGTCGAACCGGCCGCGGCTCGGTTCGGTCCTGCCCCGCGTCAGGACGTACGGCCTGACGATGGGCCCCGCCTCGTCGCCGACCCACTGGGTCTCTGGCTGCTCGTCGAAGATGCTCATCGTGTGCCGTCGCCTCTGAGGGAGTCGGCCCTGAAGGAGGACTCGGGCGTCCTGGTGGGCGAGGTGAGGTACTGCCCCACGCGGGTGACGAGCATGGCCATCTCGTACGCCACCAGGCCGACGTCGGCCTCGGCACCGCAGAACACCGCCAGGCAGGCTCCCTGCCCGGCGGCGGTGACGATGAGGTACGCCGTCCGCATCTCGATGATGGTCTGGCGCATCGGCCCGCCGCCGACCCGGTCGCTGACCCCGCGGCCCAGGCTCTGGATCGCCGACCCGACCGCGGCCAGATGCTCGGCGTCGGCCGGGGAGAATCCCGCCGACGCGGCCAGCAGCAGGCCGTCGGTGGAGAACACGATTCCGTGCTGAGCTTCCTCCACCCGCGAGACCAGGTCGTCCAGCAACCAGGCCAGGTCCGTGAAAGATCCTGTTCCCTGCACCACTCGTTGTCCTCTCCTTCTGCCTGCAGACGTTACGTCGCCGGTTCCCGGCGGCTCATCGGCGCCCGCCTGGCACGTGCGACCTGGAATCGTTCACGGGGATCACACCGCGGGCCCGCCCTCGTCCGCGGGATCGCCGTCTCGGTCGAGCAGCTGGGCGGCGTCGTCGCGGCCCCGGCGCGTACCGGCCTGGAAGGACGACATGGCCTCGCGGATCATCTCCGGCGAGCGCCCGTCGGTGTCGTCGACCGGGGGCGGGGCCACGGGCTCGTCCTCCTGCAGGGGGGCGGCGAGGTGGGTCTGCGGGACGCGCCTCGGCAGGCCACCCGGGGTGTGACTGCTGTCGGGCGGGGGCAGCACGGGCGGCAGCGACGTCCCGGAGCCGCCCGGACGCCCGTGGGAGCCGGAGTCGTCGAGGCCGCCGCTCGCACCCGATCCGGAGTTCGTGAAGTCGGGCAGCCGTCCGCGGGTTCCGGTCTCGGGCATCTGCCTGAGCGCCGAGGGGTCGGCGAAGCGGCCGGGGAACGTCGGGTCGGTGTATCCCTCGGCGGGCGCCGGACCCGCGGAATGCCGTCCGGAGGGCGCCGGATCCGCGAGGCCACCGGAGGACGCCTGGCCGGGGAAGCCACCGGGGGACGCCTGATCGGGGAAACCACCGGAAGAAGCCTGATCAGGGAAGCCGCCGGCGGACGCCGGATCGGGGAGACCACCGGAGGAGGCCGGGCCCGGGAGAAGGCCGGAGGGCGCGGGGCCCGCCGGGTGCGACCGGCCGTTGGCGGGCGGCGCGGGCTTCCACACATCGGACCCGCCAGGGACATGCTGCTCGCCGATGACCTCTCCCTCCGCCCCGGCGACCCGCCCGGGGCCGCCGGCGATGCCCAGCGGGTCGCTCACCCTGCCGCGGACCGCGGTGGTCGCGGAGGTGCCGCCGTTCATCTCCGCGCTGCTCGCCGGGCGCGCCTGCGGCACGCCGACCCCGACGGAGGGACCCGGGTCCTCCTCCTTGACCAGCCCCTGCGGGATGAGGACGATGACGGTCGTGCCGCCGTACGGGGAGGACTTGAAGGTCACCCTGATGTCGTGCCGTTCGGCCAGGCGGCTGACCACGTAGAGGCCGAGGCGGGCGTTGCCGGAGAGCTTGAGCTCCGGCGGATTGGCGATCCGCTCGTTGGCGTCCGCGATGTCCGCGGCGCTCATGCCCAGGCCGCGGTCCTCGATCTCCAGCGCGTACCCGTGGGCCACCAGGTATCCACCGACCTGCACCGTCGTGTAGGGCGGGGAGAAGGAGGCGGCGTTCTCGACGAGCTCGGCGATCAGGTGGATCACGTCGCTCACCGCCCGGCCGTCCAGCGAGACCTCCCCCAGGGGCATCACGTCGACCCGGGTGTAGTCCTCGATCTCGGCGAGGGAGCCGCGGACCACGTCGATCATCGGGACCGCGTCGCGCCAGGCGCGGCCCGGCGCCGCGCCGGAGAGTACGAGGAGGTTCTCCGCGTAGCGCCGCATGCGGGTCGCCAGGTGGTCGAGCCGGAACAGGTCGCGCAGCTCCTGCGGGTCGTTCTCGCGCCGCTCCATGACGTCGAGCACGCTCAGCTGGCGGTGTACGAGCGACTGGGTGCGGCGGGCGAGGTTGCGCAGGATGTCGGCGATGTCGCGGCGCAGCTGGGCCTGCTCGGCGGCGACCTTGATGGCGGTCCGCTGCACGGCGTTGAACGCCTGGCCGACCTGCCCGATCTGGTCGTCCCCGAACTTGAGGGGAGGCGCCTCCGCCGCGACGTCCACCACCTGTCCATGGCCGATCCGCTCGACCACGGCGGGCAGCCGCTCGTTGGCGAGCTCCCAGGCGGCGGCCCGCAGCTTCTCCAGCTGCTGGACCAGGGCGCGGGCCGTGGTGATGGCCAGGACGACCGAGGCGATGACGGCCACGAGGCCCAGGCCGCCGGCCAGCGCGAGCCGTACGAGGACACCGGCGGCGACCGGGCCTGACCGCTCGACCACCCCGCTGCCGGCCGTGAGCACGGCCTGGGTGAACCTGGTCTGCGCGGGCTGGGCGTCGGAGCTCCACCTCGTGACGTCGATCAGCCCGGCCTGCACCACCTCCGGGTTCTGGATCAGCTGGTCCTCCATGGCGCGCAGCCGGGTGAACTGCCCCTCCGCGACCATCCGCCGGTGGGCCTCCTGGTCGGCGGCGGGCAGCTCGGCCACCGCCTGCTCGGTGATGAAGCGCCGCGTGCCGACCATCTGCGTGAACCTGATCTGCTCGCCGTCGGCGAACCGGCCGGCCGTCAGGGCGCCCATCACCAGGGCGTCCTCCTGGGCCAGCATGTCCCGGGCCCGGTTCATCCCGATGAGCGTGCGGGTGTCCTTGGCGAGTTCCTCGTCGTCCAGCGTCGCCAGCGAGTCGTAGACGCGGAAGATCGAGTCGACGATGGCGGTGAACTCCGCGGCCGTCCAGGTCCGGTTGACCCGGCCGGCGTCGATCGCCTTGCGCGCGGCGGTCAGGCCGTCCAGCAGCTCGCCGGTCTCGCCGATGCGGCGCTCCAGGGCGGGAGTTCCCAGCAGTCCCACCGCGTTGCCGCCGGTGAGCTTGCGGAAGTGCGCGTCGGCGGCGTCGGTTCGCTTGCGCTGGGCGGCCAATGCCTCGCGCCGCTGACGCTCGGTGCCGGGCGATCCCAGGGTGATCGCGGTCAGCCGCCGCTCGGCCTGCAGCTCGACGATGAGCCGCTCGCTCGGGTCGGCGACCTCGGTGTTGAGGGTCGCCACGCCCAGCATGTTCAGACCGTCACGGACCGTTACCCATGCCGTGAACGCCCAGAGCGCGGTGAGCGACACCAGAAGTGCCGTGACCTTGGTCCGCAAGCTCGCGTTACGCAAGCGCATGGTATCCACCCCGGGAAGGAAAAAGAAAATAGACGGCATTTTTCGTGACGGTTGACATGTGCTGGTCAAGCAGGTCAAACGGTCGCCACATCGCTGGGATCAGCGGGACACCCCACATCACACCCGCCGAACCCTAGCAATGTCACTAAAAACCCTCAAGACGGACAGAGTAAATGCACCCTTCTGTCCCATTTTTAATTCACGGTCAATTCTCAATACGCGTCATCCCCGGTAATGACGAGCGTGCGTCGCGCCAGGTGAAGCGCGCCCAGAACCGCCGCCCTGACGATCGCCACCGGCAGGTACAGGTCCTTGTCCACCCACAGCGGCGGCGCCTCGCCACCACGGGCGGCCAGCAGGTGGCGATACCCGCGTTCCACGGCCTCCCGCCACCGTTCCTCCCTCGCCGTACCGGCCAGCAGCAGGGTCTGCAGCGCGTAGGCGGTCTCCTCGGCGGTGCCCTCCCGCCGCCCCCACGACCCGTCCGCGCGCTGGGTGGCGAGCACCCAGTCCACGGCACCGGCCACCGCGCCCGCCGACCTCCCGCCGCCGAACTCGCGCAGCGCGATCGCGCAGCAGGCCGTGGCGTAGTACGGCGAGACGTGCCAGCGGTCCGTCCAGCTGCCGTCCGCCTCCTGGCGGTCACGCAACCACGCCGCCAGTTTGGCGACGACGGCCGCGTGGCGGGGCTCTCCCCCGCACCGGCGCAGGTACTCGCCGAAGGCGTCGAGCACGTGCGCGTTGGTCGTCGGGGACATCCCCTCCTCCCCGCGCCAGGTGCAGAAGTGGGTCTCCAGCTCGAACGGCCACAGCCCCTCCGGCTCGCGCGGCTCGCCGATCAGCGCCAGCGCGTACAGGGCGACGGAGGTGGTGTCGGCGTCGGCGGGCAGGCCGGGGCCCGTGGCGACCCCGTCGGGGCCGAGCCCGTCCCGCAGGCTCGCGACCAGCTCCGGCGGGGGGTCCACCGCGATTCCCGCGCGCCGCAGCCAGCTCAGCGTCCAGCCGCGCTCGAACACGGTGATGGGGAGGGTGCACGGCACCGGCCCGCCCGTGGAGGCCACCACGGCCTCCAGGTACCGCCGTACGGCGGCCTCGTCCCCGCCCTCCGCCGCGCCGGCTCCGGGAACGGTTCCAGAAACGGTTCCGAAGACGGTTCCGGGACGGGGCGAGGGAAGCGCGAGGGGCGAGGGAAGCGCGAGGGGCGCGAGGGGCGCGGGGGGCGCGGGGGGCGCGGCCAGCCAGGCGGCGCTCGCTCCGGGCGAGGCCCCGACGGCCGCCATCCCGCCGGGCATCGGCGTGGGGAGGACGCCCGAGGCGGCCGTCGCCTCGGGGCCCGCGACCTCGAGGGCGTGGACCAGCTTCTGCGGGATCGCCGCGCCCGACATCAGCCACGCCCTGACGGCCGCCAGCTTGGCGCCGCTCATGCCCGGGGGCGGCTCCGGCCCCTCCCCGTCGAGGTGCCCGTCGATCAGGGCGAGCAGGGACGACACGATGAGCTCGATCGCGGGCGTGTCCGGCGGCCAGGTGGCCGGGAAGGACCAGTTCCGGATGGCCTCCAGCCCGCGGTCGGCGGCCTTGGCGAGAAGGGCGCGGCTAGCGGTGGTGTCGCGGCCGAGCTCGGCCAGGAGGGCCTCCACCGCGCTCAGGGTGGGGACGAAGGCGTGGTCGCCGGACGAGGACCAGCGGCCGTCCGGCCGCTGGGTGACGAGCAGGAACTCGACCCGCTCGGCGTGCCCGGCCAGCCAGGGCGCCAGGCTCACCACCCGGCCGGTCTCGTACGGGGAGGCCGACACCTGGCCCCAGGGTTCGGCGAGCAGCCCGGCGACCAGCTCGCGCGCCTCGGCGACCGCGTCGACCCCGGCACCGTTCCGGGCATTGTTACCCGCACCGTTCCCGACGCCGTTCCCCGCACCGTTTCCGGTGCCGTTCCCCGCACCGTTTCCGGTGCCGTTCCCCGCGCGGTCCTCCGTGCCGGTTCCGGCACGGTTTCCCAGGCCGGTCCCGGTACCGGTTCTCGTGGCGAACTCCGTGATGGCTAAAAGGCCGTCGACGCTCACAAAGTCCCCCAGTAGTCGCCTACCTGGTAGAAACCCGCACAGAAGTCCATCTGCCGTTCCATGTAGCCCGCCAGCTCCGGATGGGTGGTCCGCAGCGGGGCGACCAGTTCACGGCTCCGGGCCGCGAGCGCGGCGATCCGCCGCTCCACCTCGGCGCGGTCCACGCCGAGCAGCAGGACGTTGAGGTCCCCCCAGGCGACGTCCCGCTCGTAGGTGCCCAGGTCGTTGAGGAGGCGGATGACCCGTTGCACCGCCCAGCCCGCCTCGCGCAACGCCTCGACGTCCGCGACCGTGCCGGAGCCCGTGACGTGGATCCAGTGGGCGGCGAACACGTAGGAGAAGCCGAGGTTGTCGGCGTTGGCGAGATACTCCTCGTAGGTGGGCGTGACCTTGTCGGTCTTCCAGCGCCACTCCGTGAGCATCCCGTCCAGCATGCGCTCCAGCTCGTCGCGCCAGACCGGCCCGAGCTCGGGGAACGCGGGCGAGGAGGCGAGTTCGTCGCGGATGTCGGCGAGCATGCGGGTGAGGTCGTCACCGGGGACCGGCGGGGCGCCCGCGGCCACGTCCAGGCACCGCCGGGCGATCCCCTCCACCTCGGGCGACGAGGTGGCCACGTAGTCGACGAGCCAGTCCAGGCCGAACGCCCACAGGGAGACCTTGTTCGCCGTCCGCAGCTGCCCGGCGTCGAACCAGGGGCCGCCGAAGGCCATGGCGAGCGAGAGCGTGCTGTATAGAGCCGCGTCGAACGGCTTGGCGGAGAACAGGCCGGGATAGGTCTCCGCCCACTCGCGCATGTCCCGCTGGGACCGTCCGGCACGGGCGCAGATCGCCCCGGCCTCCCGGGCGTCCGGCCGGACACCGGAACCGGGCCGGACCTCCGAACCGGGCCGGACCTGCAAATCGGGCCGGACCTCCGAACCGGGCTGAGCTTCCGAACCGGGCTGAGCCCCCGAGCCGGGCTGAGCCCCCGAACCGGGCTGAGCCTTTGAACCGGACCGGACACGCGGATCCGGCCGGGTGCCCTGATCGGGCCGGGGTGTCATCGCAGGGCCCCGCTCCGGTCGCGGCCGTTGAAGGACACGCCCAGCGCGACCTTCTGCCGGGGACGCAGCGAGGCGGCCCAGCCGGTGTCGAACGGTCCGGGGGTGCGCACCGACATCCGGAAGCGGCTGAGGATGCTCGCGACCACGAGCGGCGCCTCGACGTAGAACAGGGGCTCGCCCAGGCAGCGGTGCGGGCCGCCGCCGAAGGGGAAGTAGGAGTAGCGGTGCCTGCGCTCCTCGCTCTCCAGCCTCCCCGGCGCGAACCGCTCGGGGTCGAAACTGTCCGGCCGCTCCCAGAACTCGGGCAGCCGCTGGGTGGCGTACGGGGTGACCAGCACCGACGATCCGGCCTTGATCCACACTCCGCCGATCTCCGCGTCCTCCATGACCCGGCGGGGCAGGAACCAGCCGGCGGGGTACAGCCGGAGGGTCTCCTGCAGGACCATGCGCGTGTAGACGAGGCGGGGGATGTCCTCGGGCACGGCCGGTCCCTCGCCGACCACCTCGTCGATCTCCGCCTGGAGCCTGGCCGCCACGTCCGGGTGCTCCTCCAGCAGCAGCCACAGCCAGGTGAGGATCATCGCGGTGGTCTCCGAGGACGCCGCGTACACGCTGACCAGCGCGTCGCGGATCTGCTTCTCGGTGAGCCTGTCACCGTTCTCGTCGACGAACCGGCAGAGGACGGAGATGACGTCGACGTTGTCGTCGGGATTCGCCATCGCCTTTCTCACGACGGGGAACACCACGTCGTCGATCGATTCCACGGCCTTCAGAAAGGTCCGGTCGCCGGGGATGCGCATGAAATACGGCATGAACGGCATGAGAATCCGGTAAACAAGCGAATAGGACGCCTGTTCGAAAGCGGGAATGATGCGCTCCCCGTCCTCCCGGCTGAGCTTGTCCCCGAACAGCACCCGGTTGACGATGTAGCTGAGAATCCTGGACATCTCCGTGGCCGCGTCGAAGTCGCGTCCCGACCGGACGTACTCGTCCCATTCCTCGACGCGCCCGGTGACGCGCCTGGCCACCTCGTCGGCGATCGTGGCGACATACCGCGTGGTGAACAGCGGCTGCAGGATCTTGCGGCTGCTCTGCCAGTGCTCGCCGTCGCTCATCACGCTGTGCCCGAAGAGCCGCTCGAGCGGCCGCCAGAACATGCCCATGCGCTGGTGCTTCGTCCATTCGAGGCGCATCACCTTCTGGACGTGGTCGGGGTGGGTGACCAGGTAGGGACGGAAAGGCCCCAGTTCCAGCCGGACGACCTCCCCCTGGGATTCGCGGGCGAACTCGGCGAGCGCGCCCGCCGGTTCGCGAAGCAATCTCGGCAGGGCCCGGCGCATCGGAACGGATCTCGCCCGGCGGCCGGTACGGGCCCGCACGTCCATGGACATAGGTAAACGTCTCCCACCTCGCGTGACGTGAATTCGCGCAGCACGAGACAACCGCCCGCACATGTGTGGTGCGGCGGTGTGCGGAAACGGGACATCCCACCTGTCCCGCGTCCTGCTCGGAGCGTGGAGAAGGACTGGTCAACCTGCGAATCGGGGACCGCTCGGCCGGCAATCCTGGAACGCTCCGGACCTCCTCGCCTGTCTCATTCTGCGTTTTACACGATAAAGCGCATCACATCACAACATTAGTTAATCTTCGCACGAAGTATCACATGACCCACTAGAAGTGATCAAGCTCGTATAGAATATAAATCTTGCTACTTTCGGACACGAGCCTTGTTAACATGCGCTTAACGTGAGCGCTTTAATGGCGGATCGGGACGCCGATCAAGCGATGACCTGGCGTGACCCACAGTGACGGCGGGCTCGCGCCCGGGGCCGTCAGCCGTCCTTGGTGAAGGCCGCGAGGATGCGCTCGGCGGCCAGCGACGGGGTGAGCGCGCCGTCCCGGACCTCGTCCTCCACCTCGGCGACGATCGCCGCGACCTCGGGGTGCTCGCGCAGCCGGGTGAGCAGCCTGTCGGTGATCAGGGCCCAGGTCCAGCGGACCCGCTGGCGGCGGCGGCGCTCGGCGAGCTCCCCCGAGGCCTCCAGGCCGTCGCGGTGCAGGACGACCTGCCGCCAGAGCTCGTCCAGCCCGTTGCCGGTGAGCCCGCTGCAGGTCAGCACCGGGGGCGTCCGCTCCGCGCCCAGCAGGCGCAGCGCCCCGGCGAGCTCCCTGGCGGCCTTTCGCGCGTCCAGCTCGTGGGGGCTGCCCTCGGAACCGTCGGCCTTGTTGATCGCGATCACGTCGGCCAGCTCCAGCACCCCCTTCTTGATGCCCTGGAGCTGGTCGCCCGTCCTGGCCAGGGTGAGCAGCAGGAAGGTGTCGACCATGTCGGCCACCGCGGTCTCGGACTGGCCGACGCCGACGGTCTCCACGAGGACGACGTCGTACCCGGCCGCCTCCACCACGACCATCGCCTCGCGGGTCGCCCTGGTGACCCCGCCCAGGGTGCCCGAGGTGGGCGAGGGGCGGATGAAGGCGTCCGGGTCGACCGCCAGGCGCGACATCCTGGTCTTGTCGCCCAGGATGCTCCCGCCCGTACGCGTCGAGGAGGGGTCGACGGCGAGCACCGCCACCCGGTGACCCTCCCCGGTCAGCCGGGTGCCGAGAGCGTCGATGAACGTGGACTTGCCGACGCCGGGCACGCCGGTGATGCCGACCCTGCGCGCCGCGCCGCCGAGGGGGGTGAGCTCGGTCAGCAGCCGCTGGGCCAGGTCCCTGTGGTCGGCCCTGGAGGACTCCACCAGCGTGATCGCCCGTGCGATCCACGCCCTGGAGCCCTCCTTCACCCCCTGGACGTAGTCGTCAAGGGTGCGCGTCATGGCCCGGCCGGGTGAGAGCGTCCGTGTCATGACCCGGCCGGGTGAGAGCGTCCGTGTCATGACCCGGCCGGGTGAGGGCGTCCGCGTCGTGGCCCAGCCGGGTCAGCAGGTCCGCGAGCAGCCCCCGGGCGGCGTCGGCGATCACGGTGCCGGGCGGGAAGATCGCGCTCGCGCCCGCCGCGCGCAGCGCGTCGAAGTCGCCCGGCGGGACGACCCCGCCGACCACGATCATGATGTCGTCCGCGCCCAGCTCGGCCAGCGCCTCGCGGAGGGCGGGGACGAGCGTGAGGTGCCCGGCGGCCAGCGAGTTCACGCCGACCACGTGCACGTCGGCCTCGACCGCCTGGCGGGCGACCTCCTCGGGCGTCTGGAACAGCGGGCCGACGTCCACGTCGAAACCGAGGTCGGCGAACGCCGTGGCGATCACCTTCTGGCCCCGGTCGTGGCCGTCCTGGCCCATCTTCGCCACCAGGATGCGGGGACGGCGGCCCTCCAGGCGCTCGAACTCGGCGCAGGCCGCGCGGACTCCGTCCACGCCCGATCCCACCTCCTCGCGGTAGACCCCGGTGATCGTACGGATCTGCGCCGCGTGCCGCCCGAAGACCCGCTCCAGCGCGTCGGAGATCTCCCCGACCGTGGCCATCGCGCGGGCCGCCTCGATCGAGAGCGCGAGCAGGTTCCCGTCGCTCGCGGCGCCCTTCGTCAACGCCGTGAGCGCCTCCTCCACCCGGTCGGGGTCGCGCTCCTCGCGCAGGCGGCGCAGCTTCTCCAGCTGCTGGGCGCGCACCGAGGTGTTGTCGACCTTCAGCACCTCGATGGGCTCGTCGGTGTCCAGCCGGTACTTGTTGATCCCGATGACCGGCTGGCGCCCGGAGTCGATGCGCGCCTGGGTGCGGGCGGCGGCCTCCTCGATGCGCAGCTTCGGCAGTCCCTGGTCGATCGCCCTGGCCATGCCCCCGGCGGCCTCGACCTCCTGGATGTGGCCCCAGGCCCTGGTGGCCAGCTCGTGGGTGAGCCGCTCGACGTAGTAGGAGCCGCCCCAGGGGTCGATCACCCGGCAGGTGCCCGACTCCTGCTGGAGCAGCAGCTGGGTGTTTCGGGCGATCCGCGCGGAGAAGTCGGTGGGCAGGGCGAGGGCCTCGTCGAGGGCGTTGGTGTGCAGCGACTGGGTGTGGCCCTGGGTGGCGGCCATCGCCTCGACACAGGTGCGGACGACGTTGTTGTAGACGTCCTGGGCGGTGAGCGACCAGCCGGAGGTCTGCGAGTGGGTCCGCAGCGAGAGCGACTTGGGATTCTTCGCCCCGAACCCGGACACCAGCCGCGCCCAGAGCAGCCGCGCCGCCCGCAGCTTGGCGACCTCCATGAAGAAGTTCATGCCGATGCACCAGAAGAACGACAGGCGCGGCGCGAAGGCGTCGATGTCCAGGCCCGTCCCGACGCCCGCCCGCAGGTACTCCACCCCGTCGGCGAGGGTGTAGGCGAGCTCCAGGTCGCAGGTGGCCCCGGCCTCCTGGATGTGGTACCCCGAGATCGAGATCGAGTTGAACTTCGGCATCCTCTCGCTGGTGTACGCGAAGATGTCGGAGATGATCCGCATCGAGGGGCCCGGCGGGTAGATGTAGGTGTTGCGGACCATGAACTCCTTGAGGATGTCGTTCTGGATGGTCCCGGCGAGCTGCTCGGGGGCCACCCCCTGCTCCTCGGCGGCCACGACGTAGAGCGCGAGCACCGGGAGCACCGCGCCGTTCATGGTCATCGACACGCTCATCCTGTCGAGGGGGATCCCGTCGAACAGCTGCCGCATGTCGTAGATGGAGTCGATGGCCACGCCCGCCATGCCGACGTCCCCGGCCACCCTCGGGTGGTCGGAGTCGTAGCCCCGGTGGGTGGCCAGGTCGAAGGCGACCGACAGGCCCTTCTGCCCGGCGGCCAGGTTGCGCCGGTAGAAGGCGTTGGACTCGCTCGCGGTGGAGAACCCGGCGTACTGGCGGATGGTCCACGGCTGGTTGACGTACATGGTGGGGTACGGGCCGCGCAGGAAGGGGGCCGCGCCGGGATAGGTGTCCAGGGAGTCGAGCCCGGCCAGGTCGGCGGCGGTGTAGAGCGGCTTGACGTCGATCCCCTCGGGGGTCTCCCACACCAGCTCCCCGGGGTCGCTCCCGGTGGCCTCGCGCACCGACCGCGCCCAGGCCACCAGGCCGGGCTCCGGGTCCACCGCACCGGAATGCGGGGCCGCGCCGGGCTCCGGGGTCGCGCCAGGCTCCGGGGCCGCGCCGAATTCCGGGGCCACCGCGCCGGGATCTTGAACCTCCTGGCCGGGCCGGGTCGCCGCGCCGGGATCCGGGGCGGCCGGCCGGGGGCCGAGCTCGATGCCGGAGAAGTCGGGAATCATCGAGCCACCCCCAGGTCCTCGAAGGTCGTCCGGAGCACGCCGAGCGCGTCGCAGCCCGCGTAGAGGTTGGCGTCCACGCCCTCGAACTCTCCCTTACCCGCCAGCCAGACCTTTACCGCCCCCGCGCCCCTCAGCGCGGCGGCCACCGCCTCGGCGTGCCCGGCGTACAGCCGGTCGCTGGAGCACAGGCAGGCGACCTTCGCGCCGCCCGCGGTGAACGCGGCGGCGATCTCGCCGGGATCGGTGGCGGCGCCGCCGGTCACGGTGGCGATGCCGCCCGCCTGGAACAGGTTCGCCGCGAACGACGCCCTGGCGGTGTGCGCGGCCACCGGGCCGATGGTCGCCAGGAAGACCTTCGGGCGGGTCTTCTGGGCGTCGGCCAGGTCGCGCAGCGCCTCGAACTCCTGCGCGTAGTGCACCCCGGTGCTCCCGGCGGCCCTCGCGGCCCCCTCGGCGGGCCTGGCCCGCCTGCTCAGGGGCTTCTCGGCCAGGTCGGGGAACTCGCTGACGCCGGTGATCGGGTCGTGGCGCCTGGCGATCGCGGCCGAGCGCCGCTCCCAGGTGGCGGCGAGCCGTCTCGTGACGAACCCGGAGGCGAGGGCGTCGGCCATGCCCCCGGCGCGCTCGATCTCCTGGAACCACGTCCAGGCGCTGCCCGCCAGGTCCTCGGTGAGCCGCTCCACGTAGAAGGAGCCTCCGGCCGGGTCGATCACCCGGGCCACCCCGGCCTCCTCCACGAGCAGCGACTGGGTGTTGCGCGCGATGCGGCGGGCGAAGGCGTCCGGCAGGCCGAGCCGGGCGTCGAAGGGCTGCACGGTCACCGCGTCGGCCCCGCCGGCCCCGGCCGCGAAGCAGGCGAGCGTGGTACGGAGCATGTTCACCCACGGGTCGCGGGCGGTCATCATGGCCGAGCTGGTCACCGCGTGCTGTCGCTGCGCCGCGCCGGGGGCCCCGGAGACACCGGAGACACCGGAGACGCCGCACACCTCGGCGACGCGCGCCCACAGCCTGCGGGCGGCCCGGAGCTTGGCGATGGTGAGGAACTGGTCGGCGGTGGCGGCGTACCGGAACTCCAGTTGCCCGAACGCCTGCTCCATCGTCAGGCCGGCGCCGACCAGGGTCCGCAGCGCGGCGACCCCGGCGGCGACCGAGCAGCCGAGCTCCTCCGCGTCGCCTCCGCCCGCCTCGTGGTACGGGGTGGCGTCCACGACGACCGCCCTGAGCCCCGGGTGGTCCCTCACGCAGCGGCGGGCCAGCTCGACCGCGGTCCGCGCGTCGTCGAGGGCGTCGGCGCCCAGGCTCCCGGTGAGCCTCACCGTCCCGTCGCCGGCCGCGGGGCCGGGCGCGCGGCCGGGGTCACCGGAAACCACCCCCGCGCCGTCGCCACCGGAAAGCGTCCCCGGCGCGCCGCCGGGCACCGCCGTTCCCGCGCCGCCGGGCGCCTCGGCCGCGTCGCCGGAGGACGCCGGAACCTCCCGCTCCCCGGCCAGGGTGAAGAGCGCCTCGGCCGCCTCGCGGGTCCGCTTGCCCGCGTCGAGCGTGATCGAGACCAGGTCCAGGTAGACCCGCTCCAGGGCGCGGGGCAGGTCCTCGGGGGCGAGGGTGAGCCACAGCGAGGTGACGCCGTTCTCCAGGTCGGCGAGGATCGCCTCCGGATCGGGCACCTCGTGGCGCTGCCGCACCTCCCAGCCGCCCTCGGGGCGGGAACCGCGCACGTAGGGGGCGGCTCCGGGAAGGCCCGGATCGCCGGGCAGGTCGGACGCGTCGTAGATCGGCGCGATCGTCACGCCGTCGTGGGTGGTGGAGGCCAGCTCCTCCTCGGGGGAGCCGGTCTCGACACCGGACTTACGCAACACCCCGAGCGCGAGCTCCCGCCACCGGTCACGGGTGACCGGTGGGAACTCGGCGGCCGTTCGAGGCTCCTCAGGCGGCACCGTCATGCACCGGATCCTAAGCGCCGTCCCGCCGGACGCCTCCCCCGGGTTCGTGACGGACACCAATATTGGGGTCAACAGTGGGTGCGGTAGGGGGGTCGGTGGATCGTTCCGAAAAGGGCCCCGAAGAAGCGGGGGGATCGCCGGGCGACGCCGCGGGGTCCTTGCGGAGCAGCCGCAGGTATCCGTACGAGAAGGCGACGAGCACGTCGACCACCTCCTCCAGGTCGGGGTAGCGCCCGTCGATGTGGCCGATCGCCATCGCGTCGCTCAACGCCCCGATGCCGTCGGCGACCATCTCCAGGCGGCGCCGGTCGCTCTCGCCGCCGTTCGGGAAGCCGAACGAGGCCAGGTCCGCGACCAGGTGCGCCCGGTAGGCGCCCGCGCTCTCGACGGCGAACTCGTGGAACGGCGACGAGGGGTCGTGCCGGGCGCGCAGGCCCAGGCGGAACAGCGCGGGGTGCCGGCAGATGGCCTCCAGCGGTATCCGGAAGGTCTCGCGGTGGCGTTCCCGGTCGCTGGGGGCCTCGCGCGCCCGGCGCCGCGCCTCGCGCATCGCCCCCCGCAGGCGCTCCCCCACCCGGTCTCCGAGCGCCCGCAGCAGCTCCTGCCGGTCCTTGAAGTGCACGTAGAAGCTGGACTGGGCGATCCCCGCCGCGCGGGCGACCCTGACGGTGGTCAGGCCCGCCTCCCCCTCCTCGTCGAGGATGGTGAACGCGGCGCGCATGAGGCGGCGCCTGGTCAGGTCCTTGGCCTCGCTCCTGGTCAGGGGGGTGCTTGTCACTGCCGCCTCACTTTCCGTTCGCCGATAATCCTACCGGCGAGGTTTCGCGAGCATCCGGCGCAAACAATCGCCTTGAAAGGCTTGTGCGATTTTTCGCCGATAGTACTATCGGTGAAATTGCTCTCGGGGGGATCTACCGGGAGGAGACATACGTGAAGCGTCTGACGGTTTCCACGGCGTTGCTCACCTCGCTGGCGCTGGGGCTCGCACCCGCGCTGGCCGCGTGCAGCGGCGAGCGGCCCGTCGCGCCCTCGGACCGGGCGGCGGCACCCGCCGCCGGGGCCTCGCCGGTGCGGGGCGGGCGCCTGGTCTACGGCCTGGGTGCCGACGCGGCGGGCTTCAACCCCGTGACCGACCAGTTCGCGGCCGTGAGCTACAGCATGGCCGGGACGATCATCGAGACCCTGGTGAGCGTGAGCGCCTCCGGCGAGTGGAAACCCGTGCTGGCCGAGTCGCTGACCCCCAGCAGGAACGCCGACGAGTGGACGATCAAGGTGCGCCCGGGGATCACCTTCTCCACCGGCGAGCCCCTGGACGGCAAGACGGTCAAGGCCAACCTGGAGGCGCAGAAGGCGTCCCCGCTGACCAGCGCGGCGTTCACGCCGGTCGGCTCCTTCGAGCTGGTCGACCCCATGACGGTGAAGGTGAAGCTGACGGGCCCCTGGGTGGCCTTCCCCTACCATCTCGCCACGCAGATCGGGATGGTGGTCCCCGCCTCCTCCCTGGCCGATCCCAAGGCGGCGAGCCGCAAGCCGGTGGGGACCGGGCCGTTCGTCTTCAAGGAGTACACGCCGGGCAGCCGCATGGTCGTCACCAGGAACCCCTCCTACTGGCGCAAGGGGCTGCCCTACCTCGACGAGGTCGAGTTCCGCGTCCTGCCCGACACCCAGACCCGGGCGCAGACCCTGGAGGCGGGCGGGATCGACGCGATGGGCACCACCCGCGACGACGACATCCTCAAGTTCGGCGCGCTCAAGGACGCGTACACGGTCAAGCGGGCCGCGGGCATGGCGGTGCCCGAGTACATGTTCATGCTGAACACCGCCGTGCCGCCCTTCGACGACCTGCGCCTGCGCCGGGCCCTCGCCCACGCCACCGACCGGGCGGCGGTCATCTCCACCCTGCGCGGCGGGCTCACCCAGGAGGCCGACGGCCCCTGGTCGAAGGACTCCGGCTGGTACGCCCCCGGAGGCGACTACCCCGCCTACGACCTGGAGAAGGCGAAGGCCCTGGTCGGCCAGGTCGAGGCCGAGAAGGGACAGATCTCCTTCGAGGTGGTCACCCCGCCCGACCCCAACACCATGCAGGGCATCGAGCTGGCCCAGGACATGTGGCGCAAGGCCGGGGTGGAGGTGCGGATCAGGCAGGTCGACCAGGCCGACCTGGTGAACCGGGCCGTCACCGGCGACTTCCAGGCCACCGTGTGGACGCAGTTCTCCGCCTCCGACCCCGACGGCGAGTACGTCTGGATGCACCAGAACTACGCCCGGCCCGTCGGGAGCGTCTCCCTGAACTTCAGCCGCCTCAAGGACCTGGAGCTCAGCCAGGCCCTCGACACCGGCCGGAGCAACCCCCAGGACGACGTCCGCAAGCAGGCCTACGCCACCGTCCAGCGGCGGCTGCGCGAGCTCGTCCCGTACGTCTTCGTCGACCACCTCAGCACCGGAGCGGTGATCGCGAAGACGAAGGTCGGCGGGATCGGCGAGCATCTCCTGCCCGACGGCGACAAGGGCGTGCCACTCACCGGCGCCCCCATCCCCTACCACCCGTTCTCCCAGGTCTGGGTCGGCAACCCGTGATCCTGGCCCGGCCGGCCCGGCTGGCGCTGGTACTGCTCGTCGTCACCTTCCTGTCGTACGCGCTGCTCAACCTGCTGCCGGGCGACCCGACCACGCAGATCCTCGGCCTGTCGGCGAGCGAGGAGGCGCGGGAGCGGCTGCGCGCGGAGCTGAACCTCGACGACCCGCTGATGGTCCGCTACCTGGACTGGCTCGGCGGCCTGCTCACCGGCGACATGGGGACCTCCCCCATCACGAGCGTCCCGGTCGCCGAGGCCCTCGCCGAGCGGCTGCCCGTCACCCTGGAGCTGCTGGTGGCCGCGCAGCTGATCGCGCTAGGGCTCGCCGTGCCCGTCGGGGTCGCGGCGGCCCGCCGGGCGGGCCGGGCGCTCGACCAGGCGCTCACCGCGCTGAGCTTCGCCCTGCTGTCGACCCCGGTGTTCGTCCTGGGCGTGGTGCTGATCCTGGTGTTCGCCGTCGAGCTGCGGCTGCTTCCCGCGACCGGCTGGACCCCGATCTCGCTCGACCTGGGCTGGAACCTCACCTCGGTGCTGATGCCCGCCGTCACCCTGGGCTGCGGGCAGATGGCCGTCTACGCGCGGCTGCTGCGGACCGACCTCATCGCCACCCTGCAGGAGGACTACATCACCCTGGCCCGCGCGCGGGGCCTGTCGCCCCGGCGCATCCTGTGGCGGCACGCGCTGCGGCCGTCCGCGATCTCCCTGGTCACCGCCGTCGGGCTCAACCTCGGCGCGCTCATCGGCGGAACGGTGATCATCGAGACGCTCTTCGGGCTGCCCGGCGTCGGGCGGCTCATCGTCGAGTCCATCTTCTCCCGCGACTACCTGACAGTGCAGGGGGGCGTCGTGCTGATCTCCATCGGCTACGTGCTGGTCAACTTCGCGGTCGACCTGGTCTACGTGGCCGTCGACCCCAGGATCCGGCGTGCCTAGGCGGCTGGGCAGGGGGTTCTGGATCTCGGCGGCCTGGATCGGCCTGGTGCTCGCCGCGGCCCTCGCCGCCGACGTGCTGCCGCTGCCGCGCTACGACGCGACCCTGGTCGGCCCGCCCCAGGCCGGACCGAGCCTCGCGCACCCGTTCGGCACCGACGGCCTGGGCCGCGACGTGCTCAGCAGGGTCGTGTACGGCGCGCGGGTCTCGCTCGGCGTCGGCGTCGGCGCGGTGCTGCTCGGCCTGCTGGTCGGCGCGCCGCTCGGCATCGTCGCCGGGTACCGGGGGCGGGCGACGGACGCCGTGATCATGGCGGTCAACGACGTCGCGCTCGCCTTCCCCGCGCTGGTGTTCGCGCTGGCCGTGGTCGCCTTCGCCGGGGCGAGCCTGACCAACGTGCTGATCGTGCTGGGGGTGCTGGGGGTGCCCGCCTGGACCAGGCTGATCCGCGGCGCCACCCTGTCGTTCTCCGGGCGGGAGTTCGTGCTCGCGGCCCGCGCCCTGGGCGCGCGGGACCGGCGGATCCTGCTGCGGGAGATCACCCCCAACGTGGCCGTGCCGGCCGCCTCCTACGCCTTCATCGGGATGGCGATCGCCGTGGTGGCCGAGGGCAGCCTCGCCTTCCTGGGGCTGTCGGTCCAGGCGCCCACCCCGACCTGGGGAGGGCTGATCAACGAGGGCCGGGCGGTGATGGACGGCGCCCCGCACGTCGTGCTCGCCCCCTCGCTCGTCATGTTCCTGACCGTGCTGTCGTTCAACCTCGTCGGCGACCGGCTCAGGGCTCTGACCGACGTACGGCAGAGCGGCCTGGAGCCCGTGCGGCGCGGCACCGCGGTCATCGGGGATCCGCCCGTCGCCGAGGATCCGGCGGAAGGGGAGGGAGCGCTGCTGCGGGTCCGCGACCTGCGCACGCACTTCGTGACCGCGCGGGGCGTCGTGCGGGCGGTCGACGGCGTCTCCTTCACCCTGGAGCGCGGCCGCACGCTCGCCGTGGTGGGCGAGTCGGGCTCCGGCAAGACGATGCTGATCCGCTCGGTGCTCGGCCTGCTGCCCGGCGCGGGCGTGCTGCGCGGCGGGCAGGTGCGCCTGGAGGGCCGCGACCTCACCACCCTGTCCCCGAAGGAGCTGCGCGGGGTGCTCGGCACCCGGCTGGGAGCGGTCTTCCAGGATCCGATGACGGCGCTCAACCCGGTCAGGACCGTGGGCACCCAGGTGATGGAGCCGCTCAGGGTGCACCTGGGCCTGAGCCGCAAGCGGGCGCGGGAGGCGGCCGTCGAGCTGCTGGCCTCGGTCGGCATCCCCGAGCCCGCGCGGGCGCTGCGCCGCTACCCGCACCAGCTCTCCGGCGGCATGCGGCAGCGGGTGACGATCGCGATGGCGCTGTCCTGCGGCCCCGACGTGCTGTTCGCCGACGAGCCGACCACCGCGCTCGACGTCACCGTCCAGGACCAGGTGCTGCGGCTCATCCACCGCCAGCGCGAGGAACGCGACATGGCGATGGTGCTGGTCAGCCACGACCTGGCCGTGGTGGCGCGCTGGGCCGACGAGGTCGTCGTCATGTACGCGGGCAAGGTGGTCGAGCGCGGGCCCGCGGAGGCGTTGTTCGAGCGCACCCGCATGCCGTACACCGAGGCCCTGCTGCGGGCGGTGCCCCGGCTCACCGACCCCGCCCACCACCCGCTCCAGCTCATCCCCGGCCGCCCGCCCGACCTGGCGGACCTGCCCCCGGGGTGCGCGTTCCACCCCCGGTGCCCGTACGCGCGGGAGCGGTGCGCCACCGAGGCGCCCCCGCTGGCCGAGGCCGAGACCCCGGGTCACCTGTACGCCTGCTGGTACCCGGAGCGGGTGGGCTCCCAGGACACGAGGATCGAGAGGGTGGACACCCGTGGCAGGTAGCGGAAGCGCCCATCTCCGTCCCCCCGAGCAGGTGCTGCTCCGCGTCGAGGACCTCGTCGTGGAGTTCCCGGCCGGGCGCGGGCGGCGCGTGCACGCCGTCTCCGGGGTGAGCTTCGACGTGGCCAGGGGCGAGACGCTCGGCATCGTGGGCGAGTCGGGCTGCGGGAAGTCGACCGCCGCGCGGGCGCTGATGCAGCTGCCCGCGCCCCTCGGCGGCTCGGTGAGGCTGGACGGCGTGGAGCTCACCGGCCTGCGCGGCGAGACGCTGCGCAGGACCCGCAGGCGACTTCAGATGATCTTCCAGGACCCGATCTCGTCGCTCAACCCCCGGCGCCGGGTCCGCGACATCGTCGCGGAGGGGCCGCGCGTCTGGGGGACGGGCCGCGACAGGGTCGACGAGATGCTGGAGGCGGTGGGGCTCGACCCGGCCACCGCCGCGACCCGGCGCCCGCACGAGTTCTCCGGCGGGCAGTGCCAGCGGATCTCCATCGCGCGGGCCCTGGTGCTCGACCCCGAGGTGGTGATCTGCGACGAGCCGGTCTCCGCGCTCGACGTGTCGGTGCAGGCCCAGATCCTGAGCCTGCTGGAGGAGCTCAAGAGGCGCTACCGGCTGACGCTGGTGTTCATCGCCCACGACCTGGCCGTGGTGAAGAACATCAGCGACCGCGTCCTGGTGATGTACCTCGGCAAGACCTGCGAGCTGGCCTCGGGCGACACCCTGGTCGGGCGGCCCGCCCACCCCTACACGCGGGCGCTGCTCGCCTCCGTGCCGCGCGGTGGCCTGGACCTTCCCCCCGCCGACCGGCTGATCAGCGGGGAGCCCCCGTCCCCGGTCACCCCGCCCAGCGGGTGCCGCTTCAGGACCCGCTGCCCGGTGGCGACGCCGAGGTGCGCCGCCGAGGAGCCGGTCATGCGGCGGATCGGCCCAGACCAGTGGGTGGCCTGCCATCACCCGCAGGGGGTGGCGGTCAGCTGACGGGCTCCTGCCAGGCGGCGTCCCAGGTGGCGCGGTCGACGGCGCCGGTGACGGGCAGCCCCTTCTCCTTCTGGAACTTCTTGCAGACGTCGCCGGAGCCGGGGCCGTACAGGCCGTCGACGTCGATCGCCCAGCCCCGGTCGCGCATCCGGCGCTGCCAGGTGCGGACGTCCTCGCCCTTCATCACCGGCGGCTGCTTGAGCGTACGGCCGGGGAAGGAGGGGTGCGGCTCCGGCGGGTCGGGAGCCCCGCCGGGACGGGGTGCGCCCCGCTTGACCCATGCGTACAGCGGCTCGCCGGGGCAGCTGGTCGAGTAGCCGTCGCGGTGCCCCTTGATCTCCTTGCCCGCGCCGCCCTTGTCCCTGAGGTATTCGATGGCGTCCAGGATGCCGTGCAGGACGCCGTCAGTCGGCTTGGTGAAGCCCGAGGAGCCGACCAGGCCGAGCACCGCGTAGTGGGCGCTGTTGAGCCCGGCGCCGTTGGCGGCCGGGACGTGGTGCGCGCCCCGGCCCTCGAAGACCTTCCGGTGCGGGCAGACCAGCATGGAGTAGCCGACGTCGATCCAGCCGTTGCCGTCCATGTGGTGGTTCTGGATGGACTTCACCAGCGCGACGCACTTGGCGTGGTCGTTCACGATGTCCGGGCTGACCTGGCCGCCCGTGTAGTGGACCTTCACTCCCCTGGTGGAGTTGAGCTTGCCGTAGGAACCGCGCGGCTGGCGGGCACCCCACTCACGGCGAGTAACGAGATCGATGGCCACGAACGTCTCCACTGTCTGAGTGATATTGCCCCACCGGAGCGTAATGGTTGACACGACACCGTATGAGGCCGTTAAACCAACTCATCCCTTGGCACGAGCGCTCCTGATGATCGTCGGGCAGCGAAACAGCCATCCTTCTAACCCCTGCCGGACGTCCTAAACCGTTCACCCACGAGCCCCCTCATCACGGACAGGACGGATAGCCCTGCCCACATGGTCGCCCCCCTTCCACCCCCGACCCCTCCGGCACCGGCTGCGTCCCCGGCACCGTGTGGCTCAGGCGCGAGGGCGACGCCCTGACCCACGCCTGGAAGGACGTCCCCGGCCCCAAGCTGGTCACCGAGACCGGCGACCTGACCAGGAACCGATGACGCCCTGCCCGGTCATGATGCCGGCGACGACGATCACCGCCCCCAGGGGCTGGTTCCACGTCAGCGTCTCGCCCAGGACGACCACCCCGAGCACGACGCCCACCAGCGGGGTCAGGTAGGTCACCGTCGAGGCGGTCGCCGCCCCCCAGCGGGCGATGACCGAGGTGTTCCACACGTAGGCGAGCCCGGTGCCGAAGACGCCCAGGACGGCCATGCTCGCCACGACGGGGAGATCCAGGCGTACCGGACCGGTGGCCAGCAGCGGGCTCAGCGCGAGCATGATCAGGGCGGCCACGCCGACCTGGGCGGCGGCGATGGTGGGGGCGTCGTGGCCGTACGCCAGCACGAAGCGCCGCGTGTAGGCGAAGGAGAGCCCGTAGCAGAACGTCGCCCCCAGGCAGGCGGCCTGCGCCCACCAGGGACCGGCCTGCGCGCCCAGGTTCCACGGGGCCAGCACGACGACGACACCGGCGGCGCCCAGCAGCAGGCCGAGCACCCCCGCCGTGCCCAGGCGCTCCTGCCGGAGCGCGGCCAGGGTCACGAGCATCGTCATCAGGGGCGTGGTCGCGTTGTAGATGCTGGAGAGCCCCGAGGGGATGTACTGCCCGGCCCAGGCGAAAAGCAGGAACGGCACCACGCACAGCATCAGGGCGATCACCGCCATGTGCGCCCAGAACACCGGCCGCCTCGGCCACCTCCGGCGGGTGACCAGCATGATCACGCCGAGGGCGAGCGCCCCCAGCACGAGGCGCCCCAGCACCGTCTGGGCGGGCGACAGGCCGGTGAGCGCCACCTTGATGAACAGGAAGCTGGCCCCCCACGTCAGTGCCAGGGCGAGGTACCGCGCGAGGACGGACCGGCCCGCGGGGTACGGCGCGGCGCCGGTCACCTGCGGGGACGGGGAGACGGTTACTTCACGGGTCACGGGGACAGTCTCCTCACCGCCCCGATCATGCGTCCAATGAGTTGCCCGTCGGATGTGATGAGATGTCCTCATGGGTGCGACGGTCGCGCAACTCCGGGTCTTCACCGCCGTGGTGGTGAACGGCGGCTTCGGGGTGGCCGCCGAGGAGCTGGGCATGTCCCAGTCGGCGGTCTCCCACGCGCTCGCCGCCCTGGAGCGCGCCCTCGGCGCCCCGCTGGTGCTGCGGCACGGGAGCGTACGCCCCACCGCGCTGGGCGCGGCGATCCTGCCGCACGCGCAGGCCGCGCTCGCCTCGGTCACCGCCATCGACGAGGTCGTCTCCTCGCATCTGGGGCAGCACGCGGGGATCGTCCGGGTCGCCGCCCCGCCCACGGTCTGCTGCGGGCTGCTGCCCCAGCTCATGCGGGCGTGGCGGGCCGAGCTCCCCGGCGTCGAGGTGCAGGTCTTCGAGGGAGACGACGACGAGCTGTCGCCCTGGCTGGAGACGGGGGTCGTCGACGCCGCGATCCTCGTCGACCCGGTGCCCCCGCCCCCGGCGCACGTGGTGGTGGGCCGCGACGCCTTCCACGCGGTGGTCCGCGCCGACCACCCGCTGGCCGGTCAGGCGCACATCACGATGGCCGAGCTGGTGGAGGATCCGCTACTGGTCTCCAAGGGGGGCTGCGAGCCCCAGACCCGCGCCCTGTGCTCCATGGCGGGCGTCCCCTACACACCCGCCCAGCATGTACGCGAGCTCGGCACGCTCATCGGCATGATCGCCGCGGGCATCGGCGTCTCGACGGTTCCCGACCTCGGCCGCGGCCTGCTGCCTCCGGGGCTCGTCATGGTCCCGCTGAAGCCGTCCCTGGAACGCGCCCTCGTCCTCACCGGCCCGCTGACCCGCCCGCCGAGCCCGCTGGTCGACGCCCTGCTCCGCGCCGCCCCCGAGGCCCCCGCACCGCTCCGGCTCCCCTGAGCTCCGGCTCCCCTGAGCTCCGGCTCCCCCGAGTTCCGGCTCCCCCGAGTTCCACCGCCCGGGGCCCCCGGAGCCGGCCGCCCTCGCTCCCCGCGAACCTCGCCGTCCTGTGAGTCCTCGCGCCCGGCCACCCCGGAGTCCCGAGCCCGCCCTGTGGGGGCCGGCTCCCTGAGCTCGGCCATCTCGGGGTCCCCGGCCCCGGTCACCCCGCCGGGACTAAAACCCTTCGACCGGTGGGCGTCGCGCGAGGATCATTGGCGCCATGTCCGTACTCAAGGAGGTCCACTTCCAGCCGGAGCCGCGCCCGGTGGAGCTGCCGATGAAGATCTGGCTCGACGACGGCGACGCGGCGGTGGACGTGATCGACGCGCTCGCGCTGTCGCCGTTCGCCACCGGGGCCCAGCCCTGGTCGCGCACCGCGAGCCTGGAGCGGGTCCGTCCCGACGCCCCCCTCGCCCCCGCCTCGGGGAGGCTCGTCCGGGCGGCCTCGGAGAAGGACGGCCGCGACTCGCGGCTGCTGTGCGGGGAGGGCTGGACGCTGCGCGTGGTCCGCTACCGCAACCGCGCCGCCACGGTCAGCGTGACCGCGGTCGACGAGGAGCTGGCCCGCTCGGTGATCGAGGAGGCCACCAGGGACGCCGAGGAGCCCGCCCCCGAGAGCGACCACGTCGAGATGGGCTTCTGGTGGCAGAGCCCCCGGGGCAGCCGCCGCTCGGAGAAGCCGATCACCGCCTCCCCCTGGGCGGAGATCTCCGGCAACTACGCCAGGTCGGTCAGCGAGCCGCTGTCGCGGCTGATGGCCGTCACCCCCGCCGAGGCGCACGGCCGGCTGATCCTGCTGCACGGACCGCCGGGCACCGGCAAGACGACGCTGCTGCGCACGCTCGCCCACGAGTGGCGGTCGTGGTGCCAGGTCGACTGCGTGCTGGACCCCGAGCAGCTGTTCCAGTCACCCGGCTACCTCATGGAGGTCGCGGTCGGCTCCGACGACCACGACGGCGACGGGGGCGGCGACCGGTGGCGGCTCCTGGTGCTTGAGGACTGCGACGAGCTGATCAGGTCGGGCGCCAAGGAGGCGACCGGGCAGGGCCTGTCGCGCCTGCTCAACCTGACCGACGGCCTCCTGGGGCAGGGCCGTGACGTCCTGGTGGCCATCACCACCAACGAGGCCCTGGCCCACCTCCACCCCGCCGTCACCCGTCCCGGCCGCTGCCTCGCCCAGGTCGAGGTCGGCGCCTTCCCCTACGACGAGGCCGCCCGCTGGCTCGGCACCACCGAGGGGCTCTCCCCTTCCGGCGCGACCCTCGCCGAGCTCTTCGCCCTCCGTGACGGTGTCCTCGGCGGCCCTCCGGCCGCGCCGGAGAACACCGGCCTTTACCTCTGAGCGGCTCTGAGCGGCTCTGAGCGGCTCTCGCCTCGGACAGGACCGCCCGGGTCACCCGGTGACCGGCGGGCGCATGGGCGGGAGGTCACCGGGTAACAGCAGCGCATGCCCGATCTTCTACCGGAGGAGACCCTCCGGCAGCTCGTCGACCTCCTGGTCCGCCTCGTCGAGGCGGCCGGGGCGGCCGTCATCTTCGTCGGCGCCGCGATCGCGTTCGTGCGGTTCGTGCTGGTGGCCGCGCGACGGCACGACGACGGGTTCATCGCCGTACGGCTCTTCCTGGGGCGGTTCCTCGCCCTCGGCCTGGAGTTCCAGCTGGCCAGTGACATGCTGCGCACGGCCATCGCGCCGAGCTTCACGCAGATCGGGCAGCTCGCGGCGATCGCGGCCATCCGTACCGCCCTGAACTTCTTCCTGAACAGGGAGATCGAGCGGGAGGGGCGCACGATGAACGCCGCGAGCGGGGACGGCTCGCCGGCCGCCCCGGGCGAGGCGCGCCCGCCGGACGACTCCGGCGGGCGGGTCCCGCCCGGGGCCGGGAATGGCTGACCTCGTCCGGGCGATCGTCCCCCTGATCGTCGTGATGGGGCTCGCCGCCGCGCTCGCCGTCCTGCTCTCCGGCGGCGGTCCCGGCGGCGCCCTGGCGGTGCTGCTCGACTTCCTCCTCGCGGCCGGGCTCCTGCGCCTCTCCCAGGCCCAGACCTGGACGGCGATCATCACCGCGGCGCTCACGGTGCTGGTCCGCAAGATCGCCGCCGCCGGGTTCTCCCAGCACGGGACCTCCTGGCACGGGTTCTTCCGGCACGAGATCTTTCGGCATCTGGCGGGACGGCGCCCGTCCGGCCGCCGTCCCGCCCCCTCCCCGGACGGGCCGGATCAGGACCGTACGAGATAGTCGTGCAGGCGGCGGCACTGGCGGCCGAACCCCGACGAGGAGCGGCGTGACGGCGGGGCGAGGCCGGGAATCTCCCCGCGCGCCCCGGCCAGGCGGGCCACCTCGACGCCCAGGGCGACGAGGTCGGTCGCGCCCGGACGCGGCCGCTCCCCCTCCCCCGGCAGCACGTGCGGCAGCGCCGCCCGGATCACCTCCCAGACCTCCCGGTGGGCGCCCTGCCCGGCCGCCTCCCCGAGCCCTGCCACCGCGTGCGGCAGTTTCACCCGGGTCCGCTCCGTGAGCAGGACGAGCTGCCTGCCGAGCGCTTCCGCGGGCAGGTCCCCGCGTGCCGCCATCCGCACCGTGAGCCGCACGCCGTGCGCCGGATCCCGCTGGGCCAGGAAGAAGGCGAGCAGCAGCGCGGTGTGCTCCCCGACCGGCCCGTCGCAGGCGGCGAGCGCCTCGACGTACTCCGGCTGGACCGTGGGCCGGTAGTAGATGTGGAGCAGGTGCGGGAGGTAGTGGGCGGCGACCACCTCGCGGTGCGAGGGCAGGACGGCGGGCCACCAGCCCATGTACCGGCCGTGCTCGTCCCAGTCGCGGTACGACACCTCGCCGACCAGCTCGTCGACGAGAGGCAGGCCGGTCGGGTCGGCCCGCACCCAGGGGACCGGGGTCAGGTCGGCGCCCGCGGGCGGTTCGCGCTCGTCGGTGTGGCACGGGTTCCCGTTCTCGGTGAACCTCCAGCGGACGCGCGCCTCCGGCTCGACCGGCCCCTCCGCCAGCCATCGCGCCGCCCGGCGCCCGGCCTCGGAGGTGAGCCGCCCGGCCCTGGCGACCACCTCGGGAGCCGCGGTTCCCGGCAGTCGCAGCAGCGCCTGCTGGAAGTCGGCGGGCAGCGGTTCGGCCCCGGTGGCCTCGACCGTCTCCAGGCGGGCGAGGAACGCGGCGGGGTCGAGGTGGCCGGTGGCGGCGGTCGGGGTCGCGAGCAGGACCGGCGGCAGCGTGCCCGCCCTGAGCGCGGCGAGCACCTCCGCGCACCGCCGGAGCACGAACCGGTGCGGCACGGAGGTCCTGTGCTCCTTGGGGAGCCGGTCGGGCCTGGTCTCCCCGGGGTCGCCATACCCGGCGGATCCGTCATACCAGGCGGATCCGTCATGACCGGCGAACCCGTCATGCCCGACGGACCCGCCATCGCCGACGAACCAGTTGTATCCGGCGAACCCGCCATCGCCGGTGGACCCGTCGTGGCCTGACCATCCGAAGAAGCCCACCTCCCCCGTAACACCGTGCCCGGCGGACCCCTCATGGCCGGACCACCCGAAGGAGCCCGCCGCCCCCACATCCCTCGAATCCCTTGCCTCGCTTGAATCCCCCGTCTCCAAGATCGTCACGAACTCCTCGCCCTCGCCCGGATCCGTGAGCCCCCTCCCGGTCCTGAGCGGCCGGTGACCCTCCTCGGACCCGGCGGCGTCCGGCCCGTCCGCCGGAGGCACGCTCGGTTCGGGCACCCAGCCGCCCCTGTCGTACCCGACGAGGAGACGCATGACGTGGTCGCGTGCCCCGGCGAGAAACGCGCCGAAGGACATCCCGCCGCCCTCCTCCCTCGCCTCGATCCTGAGGCTCCCGAAACCCCACCCCTCCGAGACCTCCGGAGCCTTCCTGGCCACCGGTCCGGGGTCGGCGCCCGGGAAGACGAGTTCCGCGGCCATCGCGGCGAACCAGTCGCGGGGCGCGTACCAGTTCTCGCTCTCGTAGAGGTCGTGGGCCTGGTGGCCGCCCCTGGCGAGCGCGGCGCGCAGCGCCTCGCGGTCCTCAGCGGCGAACCGGACGAAGCCCGCGAGCCACCGCTCGGCCTCCTGCCAGTCGCCGGACAGGTGTGCGCGGACCAGTTCGTCGACCGTGCCCGGCGGGTCGGGGAAGGCCCCGGCGGGATCGGGCGGGGGGAGCGGCGGCGGGGCGAGGACCTCCGGCTCCTCCCACCCGTGCCCCGCCTCCCCGCCGACCGCCCCGGCCAGGAGACGCCCCAGATCCGGCGGGAGCGCGCCCAGCGCCGAGCGCAGCGTCTCGGCGCCGAGCGGGGTGAGGTGCGCCGCGTGCCTGACCGCGAGACGCGCGGCGCGTTCCCGCACGGCGTACGTCTCGTGGCCGAACGCGGAGACGAGGGCCGGGGCCAGCTCGTCGGCCCGTTCCGGCGACCGCCGCAGGGTCTGGTCGAGCCAGGTCAGTCCGGTGCGCACCAGCCCGCTCTCGGCGCGAAACAGCAGGCCCTCCAGCGCCTCCGCCACGTCGGCGGGATCGAGGTGGTCGAGGCGGCGCACGTGCCTGAGCGCCAGCTCCGCGACCGGCCCCGGCGCGGCCGGAAGCAGGCGCAGGTAGTCGCGGGCACGGGCCTCCACCTCCGCGTACGTGGGTTCGAGCAGCTCGTGGAGGCGGACGAAGAACCGCAGGTCGACGGCGTCCCCTCCGCGCAGGAACCGGCTGACGCAGCCCGCCAGGAGCGTCTCGCGGCGCACCCCGCTCCCGGAGCCCTCGCCACTCAGCGCCACCAGGACGCCGAGCCAGGAGTCGGCGTACAACGGGTCGCTCCGCTCCTCGCGCAGGGCGCGGCCCACTCCCTGCGCCTCGAAGATCCTCGGCAGCAGGGTGTCGAGGAGCGGGTCCCGGCGGAGCCCGTCCGCGGTGGGCGGCGTGGCGAGCCAGCCCAGCACGAGCGGGTCGTGCTCGGGCGGGGTCACGCCGGTGCCGCGGAGCAGGGCCAGCACCAGCGGCAGTCCCGGCGAGGTCGAGGTGCGGATCCTGAGCACGAGCCGGGCGACCAGGTCGGCCTGCCACGCGGGCTCCCGCGCGGAGATCACCTTGATGAGGGCGCCGGTGTCGACCGGCGTCTCCCACGGGGAGATCGCGAGCTCGCGGCGGTTCAGCCAGGTGGCCGCGGCCGCGGCGCCGCCGAGCGAGCCGGCGCCCGCCACCCGCAGGTGCTCGGCCCGTACGCCCCGCCACCGCCACGAGTCGAAGGCCCCCGCCTCACGACGCGACGGCCTGAGATATCCGGGCAGTTCCCTGGCGACCTCCCTGCGCTCCGCGTCGCCGAGGTCCGCCACCCGGGCCGCGAGCTCGTCGAGGCCGCCGTTCTCGACGAGGTGGCGGACCTCGTCCCAGGCCGTCATCGGGAGTCCTCCCGGGCGAGGGGGACCGGCGCCGCCGGGGAGCCGGCGGGGGAGTCGGCGGTGCCGGCGGCCATCCGGGCGGCGAGCACGTGCTTGCAGGGGCCGCGCGAGCCCCGGTGGTCGTACCACCACGGGCAGGTGCACGACCCCTCGGCCATCCCTACCCGGCGGACGCCGCCGTCGGTGGTCACCTCGGCCGTGTCGGGGCCGGTCAGCCGTACGGCGCCCGAGGCGATCAGGGCGCGGGCGGAGCCGAGCCTGGGGTTGAGCGCCGCGACGTGGTCGCGGTCGTAGGGCAGCTCGCGGTGGAAGTGCGCGGCCTCGAAGAGGTCGTAGCCGACCCGGCCCGCGGTGCCCAGCTGGGTGAGCGAGGCCCGGACCCGCTCCGGCGCGAGCCCGGAGCGCTCGGCGAGCACGCCGAGTTCCAGGGTGGGCTCGAAGTCGAGCAGGATGCCGACCAGGTCGGCGTCGCCGGCCACCACGTCCGAGGAGAGGTCCGCCAGGACGGCGCCCTCCCCGGAGAACCCGCGCCAGGACTGCGGGGACACGACCAGCGTGTAGCGCATGCCCGGCAGCTCCAGCTCCCAGGCGCTCGATCCCGAGCCGTCCGCCGGGCCGTACACGCGCAGGGCCTTGGCGAAGCGCAGCAACGGCATCATCGTCGCCAGCCTGCCGACCCCGGCCAGGTGGACCCCGCCCGGCACGGCCCGGTCCGAGAGCCGCAGCTCCCGGCCCGCGGGGACCGCCCACACCTCGGCCGACGCCCGCTTCGGCAGGCCGCGCAGGAACCTGACGGCCTGCGGCCCGGCGAGCTCGGCGCGCAGGTCGAACCCGGAGGCGATCACCTGGACCTCCGCGAAACCGCGCAGCCACCGGTCGGGCAGCGGCACCTTCTTCTCCACGACCGCGCCGTCCAGGGTGGTCACGGTGAGCTCGTCGGGACCGACCCCGACGTGCAGCGGGTCGCGGCCGCCGACCCTGGCCAGCGCCTCGCGCAGCGGGTTGTTGACGTCCACGTTGGTGGTGCCCCGGTCGAAGACCTCGCCGTCGAGGGCGGGGCCCAGCACGTCCAGCCGGGCGTAGACGCCGCCGCAGGCGGAGAACGACTCGAACCGGAGGCGGTCGCCGCCGCAGGTCACCACCGGGTCGCGGGTGAACCCCGGCTGCGGCCGGTGGTAGCGGGCCAGCGCCACGTCGGCGACCGCGAGCAGCCCGGTCGCGGCCGGCGCGGCCTGGGTGAGCAACCCGCTGAAGAACCGGGGGTGGTCGAGGAAGCCCGTCGTGGTCCGGCCTCCGGACGTCGACAGTCCCAGGTGTCCGTCGGAGAGCGTGGAGGGGCCGGCGTAGGAGTAGGCCTGCACTGCATTCGTCATGGGCCGGACGGTAGAGATCGCGACCGACAAATCCGATCACGGCCGCACGGCCGGCGTACGACCACCGGCTTCGAGGGCTCCGGAGCCCTGAACTCCCTGGAAACGCCGGAACCCGGAGGAGCCGGACCCGGGAACACCGGAACGCCGGAACCCGGAGGAGCCGGACCCGGGAACACCGGAACCCGGAGGAGCCGGGTCCAGGGGCCCCGGAAGCCGGGTGGCCCGGTACCCCGGGGCCCGGGTGGACGGCCGATCCGGTCAATGCCCCTATCCGATCCCTCCCGGCGGCCCGCGAACAATTCGGGGAACGCCGGTTGATTGATCCGGGCGGACGATGGAACGGGCCAATGGCGGCCGAGGGCCAAAACGGCACCCGCCGCCCGCCCTCCTCCACAATGTGAGACGCCCGGAATCATACGGTCCGCAAGGCGAGTCTTGCCTTACCTCGGGGTGCCGGGACCGCACCCCATTGTGATCGGCCGCCGGGCACCGGGCCCCTTCGAAGACGCCCGGTGCCGGGCACCGGCAAACCCGCGGGCCGGTGACACGCATTCCGGGCGCGGAGAAGTCATTTGTCCGTCGGAATCCCGGAACGCGTTCGGTGACGGACATCCGGCATGCGCGAATTGTCCGCCGAGCCCTCGGAGACGACACACGCGGAACCACCCCTCCCCGCCCCTCCGGCCCCGGCACCCCGCTCACCCCCTCCCCTCGACAGGTGCCGTGAGCAGCGAAAACAGACCAGAGGACACGCCCGGCGACCCGGAGGGACGATGACGGGAGGGCACCTCGCCCGGTGCGACGGCGTACGGGAAACGAACGACAGTGGAGCGACGGACCGGAGTGGCCCCAAGTGGCGTAAGTCGATTTTTTTCCGGGCGGCGAGGCCGGAAACCACCCGGAGGTCATGAAACTCCAAAGCGCTCCGATACCTCTTCGGGAAAACCCGCCTGGGGTAACCGACAGATCTCGGCATACAAGGCGTCAAGGAACATCGGCGTCACCGTCGTTTTTAATCCCTCGTGAGCGGGAAGCATTTCCCAATGACGTGGAGACGTCGGAGTTCGACCTTGAGTAATTAACCGAGAGGGTGGATCTCCGACGGGCAGGGTTTCCCGAGCGCGACGGCGAAAGGAGGGACTAGAGTTTTACGCGCGGGGAAGAGACGCGGGAACCATCGTCGGCCGGGTTCACAGCCGCACGCTCCGGCGCCAAGATTAAGGAGTCACACAATGGCACGTCAGCAAGTCGTCACGTTCACCGACGACATCACCGGCAAGAAGGCGGACGAGACCGTCTCGTTCGGTCTGGACGGCACCGCCTACGAGATCGACCTGAGCTCGAGGAACGCCACGAAACTTCGCGAGGCCATCAAGCCTTTCCAGTCCGCGGCCCGCAAGGCGAGCACCTCCCTGAGCCGCAAGAGCAGGGCGAAGGGGTCCGGCGGCAACCGTGAGCGGAGCGCCGAGATCCGGGCGTGGGCGAAGTCCCACGGGATCGAGGTGAGCGAGCGCGGGCGCATCGGGGGAAAGGTCGCCGAGGCGTTCGCCGCCGGCGACCCCAGCGTGGCGAAGGGATCGACCAAAAAGACCACGCAGAGCGCGCTCAGCGACTGAGACAAGCTCCCGGACCCTTGGAGGGGTAGCGGCGTCGCAGCCGGCCGGGAGTGCTCGACACGACGAACCGAGGTGCTGTTCCCACCCGGAGGGGTATGCACCTTTGATCTAGATTTGAAGTCTTTTCTCCGGGGGCGTTCGTCGATGAGCGAAGTGGCGCAGATCTGCTCGGACCTGATCAGGTTCGACACCACCAACCCCGGCTCCGGCGAGCGTCCGGCGGCCGAGCACGTCGCCGCCCTGCTCTCCGAGGCCGGGATCGAGCCGGTGGTCTTCGAGTCGGCCAGCCGCAGGACCAGCGTGGTCGCCAGGATTCCCGGCGACTCGCCGGAGGCCCTGCTGATCCACGGCCACCTCGACGTGGTCCCCGCCCGCTCCTCCGACTGGCGGATCCACCCGTTCTCCGGCGAGGTCACCGGCGGGTGCGTCTGGGGCCGGGGCGCGGTCGACATGAAGGGCACCCTCGCCATGACGCTCACCCTGGTCCGCGACTGGTCCCGGCGCGGGGTGCGGCCCGACCGCGACGTCGTGCTGGCCTTCCTCGCCGACGAGGAGGCCACCGGCGAGTACGGCGCGCGCCACGCGGTGCGCCACCACCGCGAGTTGTTCGACGGCTGCGTCGACGCGATCAGCGAGTCCGGCGGCTACAGCGTCGAGGCCCCGGGCGCGCGGATCTACCCGATCGCGGTGGGCGAGCGCGGCACCGCCTGGATGCGGCTCACCGCGACCGGCGTCGCGGGCCACGGCTCCCGCCCGCCGGTGGACAACGCGGTGGCCGAGCTCTGCCACGCCATGTCCAGGATCGCCTCCCACCCCTGGCCGGTACGGCTGACACCCGGGGTGGCGGCACTGATCGAGAGCCTGTCGGCCATCCTCGGCGAGCGCGTCGACCTCGACCGGCTGGAGGAGGAGGCGAGGCGGCTCGGCCGGATCGGCGACCTGTTCGGCGCGCAGATCCGCAACTCGGCGAACCCGACGATGCTCCAGGCGGGCTACAAGGTCAACGTGGTCCCCGGCACCGCCGAGGGCCACGTGGACGGGCGTTTCCTGCCGGGCCACCGGGAGGAGTTCCTGGAGACGATCGACCGCCTGCTCGGCCCCCGGGTGACCCGGGAGTTCGTCAACGTCGAGGACGCCCCCTCCGCCCCGATGGACTCGCCGTTCTTCGACCGGCTGGGTGCCGCCCTGGTCGCCGAGGACCCGGCGGCGCGGCCGGTGCCGTACGTGATGTCGGGCGGCACGGACGCCAAGTCCTTCGCGGGGCTCGGCATCAGGGGCTACGGCTTCGCCCCGCTGATGCTCACCCCGGACCTCGACTACTTCGGCATGTTCCACGGCGTGGACGAGCGCGTCCCCGTCGAGGGCCTGGAGTTCGGCGTCCGCGTCCTGGACCGCCTCCTGACCACCCGGCCTCCCGCGCCTCCCGTGCCTCCCGCGCCTCCCGCGTCCCTCTGAGATCTCCCTCCCGAAAAACCCGTGCACCGGACCGCGTCCGGATCCGCCCCGGGCGGCTCGTGGTGACCCGACGACCTCAGTGACCTCGGCCACTCCCGCCCCGTGCCCCCAACCCCGTGAAAGCGGGGCAGTCTCCATCACAATCAAGCCCTGCCGGGGACTTCCGGACACATGCCGGACACGGCTCGCTTGAAACTGGGGCATCATGACTCACGTGCCGATTCTCATGTATCCCCCGGTGACCGGCAGGTCTCGTGACGAGACGCGAACACCGGTGACGTGCCCTTCCGGGCCCGCCGGCGGGGCCGCCGACCCACCCCACCCGAGCGATCCGCGCCCCTGCCGTGCCGCCCCGGGGAACGGCGCGGACCGGGAGCACCGGGGTGAGTGAGCACGGCACCGGACGAGGCAGGCACGCCCGGCCCAGGGGCGTCCCCGCGCCGGGCACCCGGCCGGAGGGCCCCGAGCCCCCGGCGAACACGGCGAACGCGGCCACCGGTCTCCGTACAGCGGGCGGCAAGGCCGGTGCAAGCGGCCCGGCCGATGATGGCGGCGTGACGCGCGACGGGAGCGACCAGGCGGCGGGCCGGACGGCGACCGAGGAGCACGGGACCGGCCTGATGGACCGCCTGCGCAAGGACCTGAGGAACCCCCTGTTCCTGCAGGGCTACGCACTGATGATCAACACGGGGATCACCGCCGTGCTGGGGCTCGGCTACTGGTTCCTCGCGACGCACCTGTACACCGCCGCCGCGTTCGGCGAGGGTCAGGCCCAGATCAGCGCGATGCGGCTGTTCTCCTCGCTGACCGGGCTCGCCTTCGCGGGCGCCCTGGCCAGGTTCATCCCGGTGGCCGGGCGCCGCACCGCCGAGTTCGTGCTGCGCGGCTACGCGATCGCCGGGGCGGCCGGTCTGGTGGCGGCGCTGGGGTTCCTGCTGACGTTGCCGATCTGGGGTGGGGTCTACGCCGATCTCGGCGGGCTCGGGCCGGGGCTGTTCTTCCTCGCCTCGGTGCTCGTGTGGACCATCTTCACCCTCCAGGACGTGACGCTGGCCGGGCTGCGCAACGCCGTCTGGGTGCCGGTCAACAGCCTGGCGTTCGGCCTGGTCAAGATGGGCCTGCTCGTCGCGCTGGCGTACGCGCTGCCGCAGGGCGGCGTCTTCGGCGGGATCTTCGTCTCGTGGATCGTGCCGACGGCGATAGCGCTCATCCCGATCAGCTGGCTCATCTTCGGCGTGATCATCCCCAAGCACGTCAAGAACACCGAGGTGAGCGCCGCGAACCCGCCGCGCCTGCGCGAGGTGGGCCGCTTCCTCGCCGGAGACTTCCCCGGCGCGTTCTCCATCCTGCTCATCCTCTATCTCGTCCCGGTCATCGTCGCGGGCTGGCTCGACGACGCGCCGACGTTCGGCTACTTCTCGATAGCCCACACGCTGGGCTCCATGGTCGGGTTGCTGGCGGCCAACATGGCGGTCTCGCTGACCGTCGAGGGGTCCTTCAACGCCGCCCAGCTGGCGCAGAGCGTGCGCAACGCGCTGCGGCGCACCTTCCTGATCGTCGGCCCGGTCGTCGCGGTGGTCGTGATCGGCGCGCCGCTGATCCTGAGCGTGTTCGGCCCGGGGTTCGCCGAGGCGGGCTCGCCGCTGCTGCGCCTGATGGCGATCGCCGTGCTCCCCCAGACGGTGATCGAGATCTGCCTCAGCATGCTGCGCGCCCAGAGCGAGGCGCGCAAGCTCGCCCTCGTCCAGATCGGCATGGCCGTCCTGGTCCTCACCTCGATAGCGGTGCTCTTCCCCCACTTCGGGATCGCCGCCGTCGGATACGCCATGCTCGGCAGCCAGCTCCTGGTGGCGCTGCTGATCTTCCCGAACATGCGCAGGGTGATGAACCACGGCAAAACATCCCAGGTAAGGCCGGGTTAGGACGACACGCGGTTCCGGGTTTGCGGTCTCAACGACGTACGTGATAGACGGTCTCCAGTGACTCCTGAGCACATTGTGGCGAAGCGGACACATCGCCTCTGCCTCCCGCTGCCCTCCAACCGCCTGGGCCTGTATCTGGCCCTGCGGCACTGGTGCCGTCCAGGCCAGCGGCTACTGATGTCACCGCTGTCGGCGGACGAGATCCTCTTCCTCGTGCTCGCGGCGGGCCTGCGCCCGGTCATCGCCCCGCTCTCGCTGGACGACGGCAACATCGACGTCGACCGCGTCGACCTCGACACGGTCGACGCGGTGCTGACCACCAACCTGTACGGCCTGCCGGACCGGGTGGCCGCCTTCGGCGGCAAGATCCTGATCGAGGACGTCGCGCACGCCATCGAGACGAGCGTGAACGGCAGGCCGATCGGCACCTTCGGGGTGGCCGGTGTCTTCAGCCTGTCCAAGCACGCGGGGGCGGGCTCGGGCGGGGTGATCGCGGTCGAGCACCTCTCGGACCTGCGCGCCCTGGAGCGCGACCGCGACCGGCTGCTGCAGCCGGGCGTCTTCAGGAAAGAGATCCACAGCGTGCTGACCTCCGCGGGCCGGCACGCCGCGCTGCGCCTGAACATGGTCCGCCCTGCGCTGAAGGCCATGCGCGCGCTCGGAATGGAGGAGGAACGCGACGGATACCGCATCGCCCCGCGCCCCGCGGAGCTGCTCAGGGCGCTGGAGTACGCCCCGCAGCAGCTGCCGGCGTTCGACTCCTGGGTCCAGGCCGACCTGCACGACTACCGGGCCAGGCGGGGCCACCTCTCGCGCTGGTACCAGTCGAGGCGCCTGCACGCGCTGCCCCGGCAGCGGACGCGGCGGATCGCCGGCGTCTCGGCGCTGGCCGCGCTGCCCACCGTGGCGCCTGCCGTCCGCCGCCACCTGGACCAGCCGCTGTTCCGGGTCCCGCTGCTGGTCTACGGCCGCGACGGGGCCATCGCCGAGCTGGAGCGGCACGGGGTCGCCACCGGATACCTCTACGACCCGCCGTACGACGGCTACCTGCCGGAGTTCACCGACCCCTCCCCCGAGCCCGAGGTGGCGCGCTGGTGGGGCCGTCACGTGCTGCCGATCGACCCGCTGTACGCCCACCGTGCCCTGCCGGTCATCGAGCGGCTCGTCCCCGCGGTCCCCCCGCTGCCCCCCAGGGTGCCCCCGGGTCCGACGACCTTCGGTGTCGCGTAGCGGACTTGTCCCGTAACTAAGCGAATAGGGCGATACCCCGCTAGGTTTTACTCATTGATTGCCGGTTGGCGGTTCGGGGGATCGCCGTCCGGTTCCGGTTGGTTTTCGCGTGCCATGGCACTCCCCCAACCCCCCGCACCGGCTGGATCTCGTCCCTCGCTCCGGCGACGTCCAGCGCCTGGGAACAGGCTTCGAGAAAGGACCACCGTCCCGTGAACGGTAGGTTTGCGCGCACCGCCGGTCGTCCTCGCCCGGCAGGGGGCCGCGTATGAGGATCAGCGTCATCCGGCCCGCCGAGCTGGGCCCTGCCGAGATCGAGGCATGGCGGGGAATGCAACGTTCCAGCGCGCATCTCGACAACCCCTTCCTCAGCCCGGACTTCACGATCGCGATGGGCGAGGTCAGCGCGGAGGCGCGGGTGGCGGTGGTCACCGAGTCGGACGGGCCCGTGGGGTTCTTCCCCTTCGAGCGGCACGGCGGCGGGGTGGGCGCCGCCCTGGGCGGGTGGGTCTCGCTCTCCCAGGGGGTCGTCCACCGGCCGGACGCCGAGCTCGACGCCGACGCCCTGCTCAAGGCGTGCGGGCTGAGCGTGTGGGAGTTCGGCTGCATGGTCGACCACCAGCCGTGGTTCCAGCCGTTCGAGACGCTCCGGCAGGAGGCCGTGGTCCTCGACTTCGGCGGCGGCTACTCCGCCTTCCTCGACGAGCTGCGCGAGCGCTCGCCGAAGTTCCTCAAGACCACCCTGTACAAGGAGCGCAAGCTGAGCCGCGACGCGGGCGAGGTCACCGCCGAGTTCGCGGTGCGCGACCCGGAGCGGTTCCGGCTGCTGCGCGAGTGGAAGTCCGCCCAGTACCAGCGGATGGGCCGCCCCGACCGGTTCGGCAAGGCGTGGGTCGTGGAGCTGGTCGAGCGCCTGCACGCCGTCGACACCGACGACTTCGCGGGGCCGCTGTCGATGCTGTACGCCGGTGGCAGGCCGGTCGCGGGCCACTTCGGGCTGCGCACCGGCACGTCGATGATCGGCTGGTTCCCCGCCTACGACCCCGAGTACGCCAGGTACTCCCCCGGCCTGATCCAGCACCTGCGCATGGTCGAGGCCGCCGCGAAGCTCGGGATCGGCTCGCTGGACCTGGGCATCAGCAACGGCTCCGAGTACAAGGACGCGCTGTGCAGCAGGACCGTTCCCGTCACCGAGGGCATCGTGCGCCGCCGGTCGGCGGGCGCGGCGGCGCACTGGCTGCGCACCGAGCCGGTCCGCCGGGTGCGGCGGTTCATCCTCGACAGCCCGGTCCTGTACGGCGCCGCCGACAGGGCCATGAAGCGGTACGGTCGGCTGCGCACCCGAAGGAAGACCCGGTGAGCGGCCGACCGAAGGAGGGTCCGATGAGCGGGCACCCCACCACTCCCGACCGCGCGGACGACCGTCCGTGTGATGACCGTCCCGCAGACGGCCATCACACGGACATCCACCGCACGGACGGCCATCGCACGGACAGCCGCCACACGAATGGCCGTGACACGGATGGTCGTGACACGGACGGTCGTGACACGGACGGCCGACGCGCGCTTGAGGCGGCCATGCGCGACCGGATCGGCCAGGAGTGCCTGCACGTGCCGTCCGCCAGGTTCGGCCTGCTCCTGGCGCTGCGCCACTGGTTCAGCCGGGGCGACAGGGTGCTGATCTCGCCGACCAACTGCGAGACGGTGCTGTTCGTCGTGCTGGCCGCCGGGCTGGAGCCGGTGATGGCGCCGGTCTCCTGGCGCGACGGCAACATCGACGTCCCGGCCGTCGACTGGACCGGCCTCGCCGGTGTCGTCACCACGCACCTGTACGGCCAGCCCGACCGGGTGGCCGAGCTGCGGGCCGAGTGCGACCGGCGCGGCGTGATCCTCCTCGACGACGCGGCGCACGCCATGCAGACGGTCGTGGACGGCCGCCCCGCGGGCACGTTCGGCACCGCCGGGGTGTTCAGCCTCGCCAAGCACGGGCGGGCGATGTCCGGCGGGTTCCTCACCGCGGAGGACCCGTCCGCGCTGCCCGAGCTGGCGCGGGCGAGAGACGAGCTGCTGCTCCCCGGCGGGGCGCGGGCCCAGCTGCTCGGCACGCTGCGGCCCGTGCTGCGCGAGACGATCTACCGCACCGGCCTGGTCAGGCCGATGTGGCACGCCCTCAAGGCGCTCGGGCTCGTGCGCTGGACCGGCCACCGCTGCCCGCCCCGCGAGGAGGAGCTGCGCACGGTCGTCGCCGCCGATCCGGTCGACCCGCGCGCCATGGACCACTGGCTGCGGATCGACCTCGACGACTGGCGGATGCGCCAGGGGCCGCTGCTGCGCGGCTACCACCGCTCCCGGTTCCGGGTGATCGACCGCGAGCGGGAGCGCCGGGTGGCCGGGGTGGAGCTGCTGCGCACCCTGCCCTGGGCGGCCGAGGGCGTCCGCGACGCGCCGCCGCAACCGCTGCTTCGGGTGCCCCTGCTCGTCGAGGACCGCGACGAGGTCGTCGCCCGGCTGGAGAGCAGGGGCGTGGTGCCCGGTTTCATCTACGACCCGCCGCTGGACGACTACCTGGACCTGGTTCCCCCGGGGCCGACCCCGGAGATCGCCCGCTGGTGGACCGGCCACGTCCTGCCCGTCGACCCGCTCCGCGCCGCCCGCATGGCCACCCTGCTCGCCGAGCTGGACGTCCGCCCGGCCACGCGCCCCTCCACGGCGTCGCGACAGTCCGGCTGAATTCCTACGAGGACATCGGTCACCGGCGGGTCCGGCTCGCCATGACGCGCACGAGGCGGGGCGAGCCGGGACGAGCGCGGTGCTCCTGCCGAAACGTCTGACGCCCCCCTCGGCCCCGAGGGCGTGAGGCACCGGTTCCTCCTCGACGGCGGCGACCCGCGCACGTTGCCGGTGGCCACTGTCGGACGGCGCGCATATCGCTGTATCCACGCATATCACTGTCAGCTGCGCATATCACTGTCACCCGCGCGTATCGCCGTCACCCGTGCCCCGGCGAGCCGCATGCCGCATGCCGCCCGTGGACGGTCCGGGGGGACAAGCCCGTACGAATTTGTTAATTCCCCTATCACGCCGTGCGGGCGCCGTGTTTCCCTCTCGTCAACTTCCCGTTATGGCGATCCCTCAATGATCAAAAAAGACATATATCCACATATCTCACATAAAAAGGAAGTGCCCATGCGTTCACCTGCTCGCCTCTGCCTGGCGGCGCTGGCGCTCTGCCTGGCCGGATCGGCGCTCGCGCCCGGCGCGCTGGCCGACGGGATTCCCACGGTCAAGCCCCGGGTCGAGACCCCCGCCCTGTTCGACGACGCCGCCGGAGGCAACGCCAACGGCGACGACCCCGCGATCTGGGTGCACCCCACCCGCTCGGGCAGGAGCGTGGTGATGGCCACCGCCAAGGAGGGCGGCCTGTACGCCTACGACCTGGACGGCAGGCAACTCCAGCACGTTCCCGCGCCCGCCGCCCCCGGCGAGGACGACGAGCCCGGCCGCTTCAACAACGTCGACCTGGTGTACGGCCTGCGCCTGTCCAGCGGCGTCAAGGCCGACCTGGCCGTCGTCTCCGACCGGGGCCGGGACCAGATCCGCTTCTACGCCGTCGACAGGGACGCTGTCGACAAGGACGGCGCGGGACGCGGGCGGGCACCGCTCACCGACGTGACCGACCCCGCCGTGCCGTTCGTGTTCAACACCGGCCAGGAGCAGGTCAACGAGGCACGGACCGCGTACGGCCTGGCCACCTGGCAGGACGGGACCGGCACCTACGTCCTGGTCAGCCAGCGGCACAGGACGCGCGTCGCGCTGCTGAAGCTGAACGCCACCGCGCACGGGAAGGTCGGCTACCGCCTCGTGCGCACCCTGGACCTGCCCGGCTCGTTCCGGCTGCCGGACCGTACGACCTGGACCCCGTGCCTGGAGCCCGGCGAACTGCCCCAGGTCGAGGGCATGGTCGTCGACGGGGAGCGGGACGTGCTCTACGCCGCCCAGGAGGACGTGGGCATCTGGCGGATGCGGGCCGACCTCACCGGCACCCCGAAGCTGGTCGACAGGGTCCGCGAGTACGGCAGGCCGGGCGTCTACGACCCCGAGACCGAGGAGTGCGCCCTGGGCGCCGACCCCGGTCACGGCGGCAGGCACCTGTCGGCCGACGCCGAGGGGCTCACGATCTACCACGGTGACGACGGCGACGGCTACCTGCTCGCCTCCGGCCAGGGCGACAACACCTTCACCGTCTACGACCGGAAGGGCAACGACTACATCGGCCAGTTCCGGATCGGCGCGGGCCGCGGGCTGGACGGCGTCGAGCACAGCGACGGCTCGATGGTGGTCAACGTCCCGCTGGGCCGCTTCGGCAAGGGCCTGCTCGTGGCCCACGACGGCGAGAACACGCCCGGGGCGGTCGGCGAGGACGGCGAGGCCAGGGAGAACACGAACTTCAAGTTCGTCGGGTGGGACGACGTCGCCGGGAAGCTCGGCCTCGACGTGGACACCGACGGCTGGAACCCCCGGGACTGACGCCCCCGACCCCGGCGGGCCGCACCGAGAAGCGGCCCGCCGCCGGAGACGTCCCCGGCCAACGGGCCGCACCCGCACCCGCGAAGCGGCCCGCCACCGATAACAGGGTTCTGCTCACACTGCCGGAGACGCCCCTGACCAGCGGACCGGCCCCCGAGGAACGTCCCGCCGCCGGTGACAGGGGGCTCAAGATCACCCGGGGCCGGGACAAGGTGGCGGGATCCCGCCCTCATCCGGGCGGGGGCGGCCGATCCGTGCGGGGGCGGTCGCGGAGCTCGGATTTGCGGATCTTGCCCGATCCCGTCTTCGGCAGCGCGTCGACGATCTCGAAAGAGGCGGGGATCTTGTACTTCGCGAGCCGGGGACGGAGGAAGTCCGTCAGCTCGCCGGGGGTGACGGCGGCACCGGGGCGGAGCACGGCGAAGGCGCGGCCCACCTCGCCCCACCTCCGGTCCGGCGTCCCCACCACGGCGACCTCCGCCACCGCCGGGTGCGCGAAGAGCGCGTTCTCGACCTCGGCCGGGTAGACGTTCTCCCCGCCGGAGATGTACATGTCCTTGACCCGGTCGACGATGGTCAGGTGGCCCTCCTCGTCCACGGTCGCGATGTCGCCGGAGCGGAACCAGCCGTCCTCGTCCAGCGCGGCGGCGGTCGCCTCCGGGTCGCGCCAGTAGCCGGGGGTGACGTTCGGTCCCCGGACGAGGACCTCGCCGGGCTCGCCGACCGGCGCCGGGGTGAGATCGGGGCGGATCACGCGTACCTCGGAGAAGAAGACCGGGACCCCGGCCGAGCCCACCTTGCGCACGCTCTCGCCCGCCTCCAGGAAGGTCGCGCCGGGTGCGGTCTCGGTCAGCCCGTAGCCCTGGCAGAAGACCAGGCCCCTCTCCTGGTACGCGCGGATCAGCGTCACGGGGACGGCGGCGCCGCCGGACATGAGGGTGCGCAGCGACGAGAGGTCGGCCCCGGCCCAGCGCGGCGACCGGACGAGGTCGGCGAACATCGTGGGAACGCCGAACATCCACGTCACGCGGTGCCTCTCGATGAGGTCGTAGCAGAGCTCGGCGTCCCACGACGGCATGACCACCGAGGTGCCGCCCTTGAGGAAGGTCGGCAGCATCGTCTGGTTCAGGGCCGCGACGTGGAAGAGCGGCGCGCTGACCAGCGTCACCTCGGTGCTCGTCACGTCCACGCCGATCATCACGTTGAAGCAGTTCCACACCAGGTTGGCGTGGCTGAGCGTCGCGCCCTTGGGACGGCCGGTCGTGCCGGAGGTGTAGAGGATCAGGGCGACGTCGTCGAGCGCCACCGGGACGTCGACGGGGTCGGGGTCGCCCCGCGACACCCAGGTCTCGAAGTCGTGCTCCCCCGGGGCGGGCGACCGCAGGGCCACGACCGTGTACGGGCCGGTCAGGCCGCGTACCGTCTCCGCGCAGCCGGGGTCGTACACGAGGAGCGACGCGTCCGAGTTCCGGAGCATGTAGGCGATCTCGGGCGCGGCGAGCCGGAAGTTCAGCGGGACGAAGACGCCGCCCAGCATGTGGGTGGCGAACATGGTCTCGGCGAAGGCGACGTGGTTGGGGCCGAGGTAGGCGACCCGGTCCCCCGTCCGGATCCCCGCCCCGCGCATCCGCGACGCCAGGCGGGTCGCCCGCTCGTGGACGTCGGCGTAGCTGACCGACCGGTCCGCGAGGACGAACGCGGTGCGGCCGGGGCTCATCAGTGCCCGGCGGGCGGGCCAGCCTCCGAGCCCGGCGTTACGCATCGGTGGCGGCGGGGACCGCGGGGGCGTCCGAGGTGAGGTCGTCGCCGCTGGTCTCGCGCAGGGCCAGCACGCACACCACGGTGAGCAGGCAGCAGGCGGCGATGACCGCCGAGATCGTCGTCGTGCTTCCGCCCCCGGACGACGCGTCCAGCTGGGCGAAGAGCAACGGGCCCAGGCCCGCGCCGAGCCCGGCGACCTGGTAGCCGAGCGAGGCGCCGGTGTAGCGGTTCCCGGTGGGGAAGAGCTCGGCGTACAGCGCCCCGAGCGGGCCGTACATCAGCGGGTGGATGACCGCCTGGCCCAGCACCAGGGCGACGACGAGCACGACGACGCTGCCGGTGTTCACCATCGGGAACAGCGCGAAGCCGAACGCGGCCATGAGCAGCGCTCCCGCCAGCACGACCGGACGGCGTCCGACCCGGTCCGAGAGCGCCGCCCAGGCGACGATGCCCACCACGGCCAGCGCGGAGGAGAGCGTGAGGCCGTTCAGCACGGCCTGCCTGCTGAAACCGGTCCGGACGCCGTAGGCGATGAGGTAGGTGGTCAGCGTGCCCTGGGCCACGAACGCGGACAGCCCGACGCCCACCCCGAGCGCCAGCGCCCTCGGACGGTGGCGCAACACCTCCAGCAGCGGCATCCGGGCGGCGCGGCCACCGGCCGCCTCGAACACCGGGGTCTCCTCGACCCGCAGCCGGACGAACAGCCCGACCGCCAGCAGAAGGATGCTGAGCAGGAACGGCACCCGCCAGCCCCAGCTCAGGAACGCCTCCTCGCCCAGGACGGCCGCGGTGCCGCCGAGCGCCCCGGTGGAGAGCACCATGCCGAACGGGGCTCCGGCGTTGGTGAAGCTCGCCCACAGGCCGCGGCGGCTGGTCGCGTGCTCGGCGGACATCAGCACGGCGCCTCCCCATTCGCCGCCGATGGCGACGCCCTGCAGCACGCGAAGGACGACGAGGGCGACGGGGGCGAGGGCGCCGATCTGCTCGTAGGTGGGGAGCACGCCGATGAGGAAGCTGGCGAGGCCCATCAGGGTCATGGTCAGGACCAGCATGCGCTTGCGGCCGAGCCGGTCGCCGAAGTGACCGAAGACCACTCCGCCGAGCGGCCTGGCGAGGTAGCCCGTGGCGAAGGTGCCGAAGCTGGCGACCGTGGCCGTGAGCGGGTCGAGCGAGGAGAAGAAGATCTTGCTGAAGACCACCGCCGAGGCCGTGGCGTACAACAGGAAGTCGTAGTACTCGATGACGCTGCCCAGGAAGCTGGAGGCCACCGCGCGACGGAGCTGCACCTGGTTCGGGGGGAGGGCCGACGGATTCGTCATGACCGAGCTCCTCAGTCCGAGAGCGAACTGCTGCGCTTGCTTGCCCGGAGGTTAGGCACATTCATGACGAACGTCAATACTCTGCCCGGTATCAGGGAGCGCCGAGCCCGAGCAGGCGTACGGCGTTCTCCTTGAGGATCTTCGGGCGGACCTCGGGCTTGATGTCGAGGGCGTCGAAGTCCGCGAGCCACCGGTCCGGCGTGATCATCGGGTAGTCGGACCCGAAGAGCACCTTGTCCTTCAGCAGCGTGTTGGCGTACCGGACGAGCAGCGGGGGGAAGTACTTCGGCGACCATCCGGACAGGTCGATGTACACATGCGGCTTGTGCGTGGCGACCGCCAGGGCCTCGTCCTGCCAGGGGAAGGACGGATGGGCGAGGACGATCCGCAGTTCGGGGAAGTCCACGGCGACGTCGTCGACCAGCATCGGGTTGGAGTACTTCAGCCGGATCCCGCCCCCGCCGGGCAGGCCGGCGCCGATGCCGGTCTGGCCGGTGTGGAACAGCGCCGGCACGCCCATCTCCTCGATCGCCTCGTACAGGGGGTAGGCGGCCCGGTCGTCGGGTGCCATGCCCTGGAGGCTCGGATGGAACTTGAAACCGCGCACGCCGTGCTCGGCCACGAGCCGGCGCGCCTCGCGGACACCGGCCCTGCCCTTCCACGGGTCGACGCTGGCGAAGGGGATGAGCACGTCGGCGTGGGCGGCGCAGCTCTCCGCGACCTCCTCGTTCGAGATGCGCGGGTGCCCGGTGGCGTGCTCGGCGTCGACGGTGAACACCACCGCCGCCATCTCGCGCTCGCGGTAGTAGGCGGCCGTCTCGGGGATCGTGGGCCGGGAGTGCCCCTTGAAGTACCTCTCCGAGGCGGCGGCCAGCTCGTCACCGAGCGAGGCGTGCCCGCCGGCGGAGACCTCCGCGTGCGTGTGCACGTCTATGGCGACCAGTTCGTCGACGTTCATGCGCTCTCCTCGGGCGTATATCTGACGTCCGTCAATTATGTGCCTGACATCTGATCCGTCTACGCTTCCGGTGTGACCATCGGCGGCGAGGACGAACCGGCGGCGCCCGCAGTGCCACCGGCGCGCCCGCAGTCCTTGATATTCAGCTTCCTCGGCATCTACGCCCTGGACCGCGGCACCGCCATCTCCTCGGGCAGCGTCATCGAGGTGTTCGCCCGCCTCGGCGTCTCCGAGGAGGCCGTCCGGTCCACGCTCGCCCGCATGGTGAAGCGCGACCTGGTGACCCGGTACCGGGTGGGGCGCAGGGCGTACCTGGAGCTCACCCCGCACGCCGTGGCGGTGCTCAGGGACGGTCGCCGGCGGATCTGGGAGACCGGCGCGGTGAACCGCGACTGGGACGGCACCTGGACGGTCGTCGGGTTCTCCCTGCCGGACAGCCGGCGCAGCACCCGCCACGACCTGCGATCCCGGCTCGTCTGGGCCGGGTTCGGCCCGCTGCAGAGCGGGATGTGGATCGCGCCGGGCGTGAAGGACGTCACCGGCGTGTTCGACTCGCTGGACGTGGACGACCACGTCACGGTGCTGACCGCGAGGGCGTTCAAACCCACCGAGGCCGCCGACCTGGTCGCGAAGGCCTTCGACATCGAGCAGATCGCCCGGCGCTACCGGGCCTTCCTCACCAGGTGGGACGTCACCCGGCCACTCCCCGACGCGCCGGACGACCTCGTACGGCAGCTGTTGTTGCACACCGACTGGCTGCAACTCGTCCGGCGGGATCCCCACCTGCCCGCCGAACACCTCCCCGCGGACTGGCCGGCGATCCGGGCCGAGCAGGTCTTCCACGCCCGCGCCGAGGAGTACGAACGACCCGCCCTCCAGGTGGCCGGCGAACTCCTGGAGGGGCTCACCCCGTGACGCGGGAGGTTCCCGTCCGGTGCGGACACGGCCTCCTTGGACAGGCTCACCCCGTGACGCGGGAGGTTCCTGTCCGCTGCGGACACGGCCTCCTGGAGGGGCTCATCCCGTCATGAGTGCCGTCGCGCCGTCAGCGGGCGCCGGCCAGGCTGCCCGCGCGTAGCCCGGCCATCTCCGGCACCAGCTCGAACCACACCTTGTTGGCCCCGGCCTCCCGCACCAGGCCCCAGCGGTGGGCCAGCGCGTCCAGCAGGGGCAGGCCGCGGCCCCCTGTCGCGTCGTCGAGCGAGGCGCGGCTCGCGGCGGGGGCCTCGGAGGAACCCTCGTCCTGGACCGAGACCCGCACCCCCGCCGCCGAGCAGGCCACCGTGACGGTGAACGCCCCGCCGTCCCCCGACCGGGAGTGGATCACCGCGTTGGTGGCGATCTCGCTGGTCAGCAGGACGCAGTCGTCGTGGAGGGGGTGGTCTCGCCCCAGGGTCATCGAGACCAGGCGGCGGGCTCTGACCACCTGGTCCGGGGACCCCGCCAGGCGGAGAACCCATTCACTGCCGTCGTACTCCGACGAGTCCATACCGCCCCCTCCGATACCGTTTCACTGATGGGAAGACGCGGAGCTCGGCAGAGAAGATGTCGCGGAAAAGTAGGAATGCGATCACTTACCGGATAGACAGGTGAGGCTTGCCAGAGCCCGCCTCACCTGCGTGTCCGCACCTGGCGTACCGTGCGGTTCCATCCGTCACACGCGGTGCCAGCGAGCCTCGAAGAAACAGTAGGCCGCGAACAGCAGCAGACCGACCGCGACGGCACCGAGCAGCCACGGACCGGCCGGGGTCTCGGCCAGCGAGCGCAGCGTCGAGTCGATGCCCTTGGCCTTGTCGGGGTCGTAGGTGACCGCGGCCTGGATGACGAAGACACCGGCGACCGCGGCGATCACGCCACGGGCGATGTATCCCGCCGTGCCGAACTTCTCGGCGAGCTCTCGCGCCCTCGCGGGCATCTCGCCGGTGCGCAGGTCCTTGAGGAACTCCTTCTTCCAGCCCTGGCGGATCCAGTAGGCACCCAGACCGATCAGGCCCAGACCCAGCAGGCCGACGATGAACTGCCCCAGGGGCAGGTCCATCAGCATGGCCGTGATGTCCTTCGACTGGCTGTCCATCGAGGCCCCGAAGTCGCCGCGCAGCAGCACGCCGAGCAGCGTGGCCACGATCAGCGAGTAGACCGCCACCCGCGCGCCCGACTCCACCCGGTCCTTGGTCCGCCCGCGGCCCATGACGGCCTCGAAGAGCTGCCAGACGACCAGTGCGACGAACCCGACGACCATGAGCCAGAGCAGGAACGTGCCGAACGGCTGCTCGGCCACCATCTCGATGGCGCCGGTCTTGTCGGCCTCCTTGCCGCCGCTTCCCCCGCCGAAGGCGATCTGCAGGGCGAGGAAACCGATCAAACCGTAGAGGACACCCCGGCAGGCCAGGCCAACCCGCGCCAGCCTGTCGAGCGTCTGACTGTTGGCCGCTCTGCGAGCGGCACCTTCCACGTGAGCCTGAGGGCTGTTCATAACTATCCGCTCTTACCTGCGGACGCCCTGGTAAACCTCAACGTTCGGGCATCGCGTCCAGCCGCCGCAGGATCACTCCCTCGCGCAGCGCCCAGGGACAGACCTCCAGCTGGGCCACCCCGAACAGGTCCATCGCGGCGTCGGCGACGATCGCCCCGGCCGGCAGCTGCGGCGCCCGCCCCTCGGAGACCCCGGGCAGCGCGGCCCGCTCCCTCGTGCTCATCTTGATGAGGCGGTCGGTCCATCCGACGAGGTCCGCGTGCCTGAGCACCCGGCGCACGGACGGCCCCTCGTTCGAGGGCGCCGCCCCGGCGATCCTGGCCAGCTGCCTGAACGTCTTGGACGTCGCCACCGCGTGGTCGGCCCGGCCGTACCGGGACACGTTGCCGACCGTGCGGGCTATCTCGGTCCGTACGTGCCTGCGCAGCGCCCGTACCTCGTCGGCGGGCGGCGGGTCGGCGGTGAAGCAGTCGCGGGTGAGGCGGCCCGCCCCCAGCGGGATCGACACCGCCGCGTCGGGCTGCTCGTCGATGCCCGAGGCGATCTCCAGCGACCCGCCCCCTATGTCGAGAACCAGCAGCCGCCCGGAGGACCACCCGAACCAGCGGCGCACGGCCAGGAACGTCAGCCTCGCCTCGTCCTGGCCCGACAGCACCTCGATGTCGACCTGCGTGTCGGCCTTGATCCCGGCGAGGACCTCCTCGCCGTTCACCGACTCCCTCACCGCCGACGTCGCGAAGGCCATCAGGTCCTCGACGCCCTTGTCCTCCGCGAGCCGCAGCGCCTCCTCGACGAACTCCCGCAGCCGCGCGGCGCCCCGCGCGGACAGGCGGTCGCCGTCGTCCATGTGCTCGGAGAGTCTCAGCTCCACCTTGTGGGAGTACGCCGGCAGCGGCCGGGCACCACGGTGCGCGTCCATCACCAGCAGATGGACCGTGTTGGAACCGATGTCGAGAACGCCCAGTCGCATGGGATGAAGTTACTACTCCCGCGCCGCCCGTCAGCCCGCGGTGCGCGCGTGGACGCTCACCGCGTATCCGCCGCCGTCGTAGGGGGCGCCGTCCCAGGTCGCCAGGCGCCGCAGCGGGACGAGCCCCGACGTCCGGCACCAGTCGTCGTAGTCCGCCAGGGTGACCGTCGCCGAGGCGAGCGGGAGGTGCGCGGCGTCCAGCCCGAACCCGCTCACCAGCAGCCCGCCGGGCCGCAGCAGCGCCGCGAGCCCCGCGACGGTCCGCGCCTCGGTCCCGGGAGCGAGCAGGGGGATGACGTTGCCCGCGGCGACGACCATGTCGAAGGAGCCCCCTTCCCGTACGGCGTGATTCTCAAGGTCACCGGGATCGCCCAGATCGCTCAGGTCGCCGGGATCGCTCAGGTCGGCGAGGTTACCGAGGTCGCCGAGATCGCTGAGGTCGGCGAGGATCCAGGGCAGGCGCGGCGCGGCCCGGCGGGCGACGTCGAGCATGGACGCGTCGAGGTCGACGCCCACGCAGTCGTACCCCAGCTCGGCCAGCCGGATCGCCACCCGCCCGGTGCCGCATCCGGCGTCGAGCACCCGCGCGCCCGGCGGCAGCAGCTCCGCGCACAACCGCGCCTCGCCGTGCATGTCGGCCCCCGACTCGGCCAGCCGGGCGAACCTCTGCGCGTACCGCTCCCCGGCGTCGTTCCCCGCGATGTCCGTCCAGCGGCTCCTCGGTTCTGTCACCGCCCCAGGGTCTCACCTTCTACGGGAGCCGCTCACGGCGGCCGGGCGCGAGGGCGTCCGGCACGGCGAACGGCAGGGCAACCCGGTCGCCGGATCCCGGAAAGGTAGCGTGATCCACACCGTCCTCACGGGCGGCGTGCAGAAGGAACGGCGAGAGATCGGGGAGAGCCATCGTGACCCTTATGCGAGCGATCAGCCAGGACACCTTCGGCGGGCCCGAGGTGCTGCGCCCGGTCCGCGTGGAGCGCCCGGAGCCGCTGCCCACCGAGGTGCTGGTACGGGTCGTCTCGGCGGGGGTGAACCCGGTGGACCTCAAGACCAGGGCGGGCGCGGGCATGGCCGGGGTCCTGGGAAACCCACCTTTCATCCTGGGCTGGGACGTCTCCGGCGTCGTCGAGAAGACCGGCTTCGGGGTGTGCTCCCTGGAGGTGGGGGACGAGGTGTACGGCATGCCGTGGTTCCCGCGTCAGGCCGGGGCCTACGCCGAGTTCGTGACCGCGCCGTCGAGGCAGTTCGTCCGCAAGCCGCCCTCCCTGGGGCACGACGAGGCCGCCGCCCTGCCGCTGGCCGCGCTGACCGCCTGGCAGGTCCTGGTGGACACCGCCAGGGTCGCCCCGGGACAGCGCGTCCTCGTCCACGCCGCCGCGGGCGGCGTCGGGCACCTCGCCGTCCAGATCGCCAAGCACCTCGGCGCGTACGTGATCGGCACCGCCCGCGCGGGCAAGCACGAGTGGCTGCGCGGCCTGGGGGCCGACGAGCTCGTCGACTACACGGCCGTCCGCTTCGAGGACGTGGTGCGCGACGTGGACGTGGTCGTCGACCTGGTCGGGGACGGGCACGACGCGACGAGCACGCGCTCCCTCGACGTCCTCCGCCCCGGCGGGCTGCTCGTCCCGGTGCCCTCCGGCGCCTCCCCCGACCTGCTGGGCACCGCCGAGGCGCGGGGGTTTCGCGCCCGCGCGTTCCTGGTGGAGCCGGACGGGTCCGCCCTGGCCCAGATCGCCGAGCTGATCGCCGGAGGGCGGATCGCCCCCGAGATCGAGGAGGTGTTCCCGCTCGACGAGGCCGCCGCGGCCCACGAGCGGCTCGCCGGCGGCCGCGCCAAGGGCAAGATCGTGCTGCGCGTGGCCCCCTGACCGGTTTCCCGATTTCCCCGGTTTCCGGGCTTTCCGGTGTGCGTACGACGGGTGGTAAAGCCGCCCGCGACAGGTGTGTCCGGGCGGGCGCGAGTCTCGGGTGAGTCACGCCGAATTCGCCAACACCACCGCTCGGCCCCTGTCCAGGGGGTTGTCCGCATCCGGCCACGATAAGAAATAGATCTTGTCAGTATGGGCGATTACTGCGAATACTGGCAATTTGTTGTTATTCGTGAGGAAGGCCGATAATGAAGCGCGTCATTGTTCACAAGCCTGGCACCATCGCACTCAGTGGCACCGCGAGCCCTAAGCACGTCGGCTGAGACGGAATCACAGATCCGGCGTCCAGTGATGGGCGCCGGGCCCCCGACATAGCCATATCATCAAATATCAGCTAATCGAGTTAAAGGAGTCCGGTGAGTCGGGGACCGTACGCGCAAGGCAACCCGTCTCCTCCCGCACCGCCGCCGCCCGTGGTGGACGCGGACCGGCGCCTGCGCGGGCCGTACACCGCCGGGGGCGCGATCCTCTCCGCCCTGCTGCCCGCCGCCCGTCCAGAGCTCGTCGCCCGCTACGACATCGAGCTACGCGCCGCGGCCCCTGACCTGCGCGATCTGATCCCGGCCCGGCGCCGTTCGGTGGCCGCGAGCCTGCCCGGCCCGGAACGGATCCTGGTGCACGCGCCGCGCCGCACGTTGCGCCTGGCTAACGGCCTGGCCGAGTTCGTCCGTGAGCACCTGTCCGAAACCGGCCCTCGCACGCTCGTCGTCGAGAACATCGGCCTGGCCGACCCCACCGACCTGGAGCTCCTGGCGGTGCTGCGGCGCCGCGTCCCCGGGGATCTGCTGACCGTGGAGACCCGCGAGCGCGGCGCGCCCGAGGAGCCGCTCGACGCGGAACGGCACGACGCCCTCGCCGACGAGCTGGAGCGGGAGGGGACGGTCGGCGCGCGGCTCGGCGCGATCCCGTACCACCGCGAGCGCGGCGGCGACCCGTCGAAGGCGGTGGAGGCGTTCCTGTTCGCGGTGCAGTGGTGCCTGGACGAGGGCTTCCACGACGCCGTGGTGGACCTCGGCGAGCGCGCCCTGCGCCTCGCCGACCCAGACGGCGATCCCGCGACCTGGTGGCGGCTCCTGCACAGCACCGCGACCGCGCTCGCCGCGCTGGGCCGCGAGGAGGAGTCGGAGGCGCTGTTCGACCTGGCCAGGCGCGAGAGCGTCTCCCCCTCCGTGCACGCCTCGGCCGCCTACGCCACCGGGATGCTGAAGGTGCGCCACCGTGACCGGGCCCGGCGCGACCCCGACGCCGCGCTGGCGCTGGTGAACCAGGCGATCGCCATCTCCTCGCTGCTGCCCGACCCGCGCGAGCGGGCGTTCAAGCTGGGGTTCGACCTCAACGGCCGGGCCCTGGTGGAGGTGCGGCGCGAGCGTCCGGCCAAGGCGCTGGAGCTGGTCGAGGAGGCCGTCGCCCTGGCCGATCGCGACCTGCGGCCCGGCGAGCACCCGATACACCGGCTGGTGCTGCTCGCCAACAGGGCGCAGCTCGCCGTGATGCTGGGCCGCCCCGAGAAGGCGCTGGAGGACCTGGACGCGGTGATCGCGGCCGACCCCGGCTACCCCGACTACTACATCGACCGGGGCAACCTGCTGCACCGGCTGGGCCGGATGGACGCGGCGGTCGCCGACTACGAGACGGCCATGCGGGTCGGCCCGCCCTTCCCCGAGCCCTACTACAACCGGGCCGAGATCCGCTTCTCCACGGGCGACCACCGGGGCGCGCTCACCGACCTGGACCACGCGCTGGAGCTGGACCCGGAGTTCGTGGACGGCCTGGCCAACCGGGCGGGGCTGCTGGCCGCGCTCGGCGATTACGCCGCGGCCAGGACGGACGCGGAGGCCGGGCTCGCGATCGATCCCGCCAACCCGTACCTGCTGTGCGCGCTGGGCCAGGTGGAGACCGCGGAGGGCCGGTACGGGCCGGCGCGCACCGCCTTCGACCGGGCCCTGCAGCTCGCGCCCTCGCTGGCGGCGGCCTGGGCGAACCGGGGTCTCCTGGCGTTCGAGACCGGCGACCCCGAGGGTGCCGTCGCGGACTTCACGCGGGCCCTCGACGCCGGGGACGACCCCGCCCTGCTGTTCAACCGGGCGATGGCGCTGCGCGCCGCCGGGCGTGACGGGGAGGCGGCCGCCGATCTCACCCGCGCGCTGGAGCTGGCCCCGGACGACGAGGACATCAGGCGCGAGCTGAAGTCCTGACCTCGCACGGCCTCGGGGCCGGGGCGCCGGAAAACATTCGGGATTCGGAGGGCCGCCGGGAAAAGCACGACCGGTAAGCCGTCGGTCCCGTCCGGAAAATCCCGTTGGCCGAATATCCGTTATGCACACGGCGATGCGAGCGACATCTCGCATTCACCCTTCCGTATCCCCGGGACCGGAGGCGGATAGGAGCGATTTCCCGATGCGCGGTCATCGTGCGCCAATACCGTGCCCGCGCGCGACGGACGGAGACGGGGACGGGGGGCGACGGCGCGTGAGGTCAGCGCGGTGAGCCGCCGAGGTAGCGTTCGGCCAGCTCGCAGGTGCCCTCGGTGTAGCCGGAGCCGAGTTCGGCGGCGATGTCGGCGCCGGTGTGGGTGCCGATCCAGGCGACCAGCAGCAGGCGGCGGAACATGACGAACGTCCAGATCTCGGCCTCGTCCTCGGCCGGGAGGTCCAGGACGGTCCGGTAGCCCCGCACCCACGCGTCGACCAGCTCGGGAACCTCCGGGCGGTGCTCGACGAAGCTGACCGCCGCGGCCAGGTCGTAGAGGTACCAGCCGAAACCGCAGTCGTCGAAGTCGATGACGCCGGGCGGGTCCTCACCCTCCACGAGCAGGTTGGCCGCGCGCAGGTCGGCGTGGATGAGACCGTATCGTTCCGGGCCGCGGCCGAAGCGGCGGAGCCGCTCGCGCAGCTCCTTGTCGAGCCGTCCCAGCACGGCCCGCGCCTCGGTGTCCACCCCCGGGCCGTCCTGCCAGCGGCCCCACCGCGACCCGGCGCCGAGAGCGGCCTCGTGGTCCCAGTGGAAGCGGGTGAACCCGCCGGGCCGCGACCACCCGCGCGCGTGCCGGTGCATCCGCGCCGTGAGGGCGCCGAGCCGTTCGAAGCCGGGCACCTGGTCGCCCTGGGACGGCTCGGCCCCGGGCAGGAACTCGAACATCACGCAGTCGCGCGGCTCGGGGCCGGGGACGGCCAGCACCCGGGAGCCGCCGGGAGCCGCGATCACCCGGGGGGTGCGGATCCCGGCCTGCTCGCGCAGCGCCTCCAGCCAGGCCAGCTCGGACAGGATCGCCGGGGTGGAGTGGTAGCCGAGCCGGTGCACCCGCAGGATGGACCGCGTCCCCGTGGCCGGGTCGTCCACCCGGTAGGTGGCGTTCTCGGACACGTTGACCAGGGTGACCTCGGCGTCGGTCAGGCCGTGGATCCGGGCCGCCTCGCGGGCCACGTCGTGCACGCGGGCCAGCACGTCGCCCCCGGCGGACAGGTCGTGGACCCGCATCGGTGGTTCCTCCAGATCAGTCGCGCGAGGCGCCAGATCATATCCGAGATCCCTCCGCGGGATCCGGCACCTCCCGACCGGCTTCGTGCCCGGCATGTTCCTGAGGCCCCGCTTCGAGCCGGACGTGGTCTTTCTCACGATCCGGGGCGGCAGCGGCGTCGGAGGTCTCCGGCCCGGGGAAGGTGATGCGGATCTTGGACTGCCGGTGCGGAAGCCGCTCCCAGTCGTCCATGAGGGCCGCCCGGAGCCCGTGCGCGGCGGCCAGGTCGATCAGGGTCTCGGCTCGGTAGTAGAAGTCCTCGCGCAGGACGTGGTGCTCCCTGCCCTCGGTGCGGTCGAAGGTGAAGTCGAACCAGCCTCCCGGTCTCACGATCCGGCCGACGTTCTGGAAGCACTCGTCGATCACGTGGAGCGGGGAGTGGGAGAAGACGCTGTGGGCGTGGACGACGTCGAAGGCCTGGTCGGGCAGGGCGGTGAAGCGCAGGTCCCTGACCGGCAGGAGGTGGGGGAACCTGTCGCGCAGGTCGTAGGAGACCAGGGTCTCCTGGGCGGCGATCAGGATGTCCGGGGAGATGTCGACGCCGTAGTAGTTCCCGGGGTCGAGGTAGCCGATGAACAGCCGCCCGGCCCGCAGGTTGCCGCAGCCGATCTCCAGCATGCGGTGCTCGGGCCTCAGCCCGTGCCGTACGAGATAGTCGAACTGCATCTTCCCCAGGGCGACCCAGCGCCGGTAGGACCTGCTGCCCACAGCCGCGTGGGGGCTGCGCGCGGTGTCGGACCTCATGACCGCCCGGTAGTAGGCGACGTGGTCACGGTTGCCCACGCGCAGCCACAGGTCCCTGGCCAGCCGCCTCAGGTGCCTGGGGACCCGCCCCGGATGGCCGAGGGCGTACCTGAGCTGGTGAACGACGCTCGCGCGGTTGTGCCTGTGCATGCCTCTCCCCACGTCGGGACGACACCTCGAAGGTCCCGCCAGTGACGAGATCGTAGCCGTAAGCATGCGGAACATCACTCTTGGTGAGCGACACCGGAATGTCGCCCCGCGGTGCCACTTACCTCGCGGGACGACGATCCCGGCCCGCGCCGGTCCTCCGAAGGGCCCGCGCGGGCGTCGCATCGTTATGACGTCTCACACCACCCGAACGGCGGCGCACGCGTCCCCGGTCCCCCGCGCCGAGGACCGTCGGAACGGCTTCGAGACGGTGAGGAGATCGGTGAACCTGGAACTCGCGCTGCGCATGTGTGAGGCCGCGGTGCGGCAGGCCACGCGGGAGGGCGCGCTCATCTCGGTCGCCGTGGTCGACGCGGGCGGGCACCTGATCGCGTTCCAGCGGATGGACGGCGCCCGGATCACCGGGCCCGTCCTGGCCCCCGGCAAGGCCTACACGGCGGTGGCCCACCGCATGCCCACCGCCGACCTCGCGGAGCTGGTCCTGCCCGGTGGCGAGCTGTACGGCCTGGCCGGTGACCGGTACGTGTGCCTCGGCGGCGGCGTCCCGCTCGGGGAGCCCGGTGACGGGCGCGGGACGGGCCGCGAGATGAGGGAGGTGGCGGGCGCGGTGGGGGTCAGCGGCGGCACCGTTTCCCAGGACGTCGCCTGCGCCGAGGCCGCCGCGGCCCTCTGGGAAAGCGCATAGTCGGATATATCGCCATAAAGAGGGGCGACAGAAAACATCCTCCCGATGAAACCCGATGAAACAGGGGTGCGGCGTGTTACCTCCGATGGTCGCGGGGCAGTGAGGGCTTGCCCCAGACGATGATCGTCTGGGGGTGACCCTTTGGAGGATTCTCGTGGACGTTCTCGTGCTTCTCGCGCTGGTCTGTTTCCTGGCCGCCACGATCTGGTCCGCCATCAGCCGGTCCTGGCCGATCGCGCTGCTCTCCGCCGGAGCCTTCCTGCTCACGCTGTCGGAGACGTCCCTGATCAACGGCTAGACGCTCCCCTCCCCCGGCGCGCCGACGCCCCCGGACGAGGGGCGTCGCGGCCGCCCGCGAGCGGACCCGTGAACCACCGGCGCGCCCGGGCGCGCCGAGGTCAGGCACCGGCTCCGGGAAGGCTCCGGTCGATCTCGGCCCGGGTGGGCATCGAGGTGCTGGCACCCGCGCGCTGGACGGACAGGCCCGCCGCCGCGGTGGCGAAGCGGACGGCCAGGTCGGCGGGCTGCCGCTCGACGCGGGCCGCGGCGAGGGCGCCCACGAAGGTGTCGCCCGCGGCCGTGGTGTCCACCACCGGCACCCTGGGCGCCTCGACGCGCACGACCGGTCCGTCGCCCGAGGCGGTGAGCGCGCCCCGCGACCCCAGAGTGATGATCACCCACTCGACCGTGCCCCTCAGCTCCGCCAGGGCGCGCTCGTGGTCGGCGTGACCGGTGATCGCGGCGGCCTCGTGCTCGTTGGCCACCAGGACGTCCACGGCCTCCAGCAGCTCGGCGGGGAGCGGCTGGACGGGCGCGGGGGTGAGGACCACGGTGGTCCCGGCCGCGCGGGCGGCCCTGGCCGCGGCGGTGACGGCCTCGATGGGGAGCTCCAGCTGGAGCAGGAGCACGTCGGACCGGGAGATGACCTCGATCTCGGCCTCGGAGGGGGCGGTCACCGTCCCGTTGGCGCCGGGGACCACGATGATCGAGTTGCCTCCCTCGCCGTCCACCACGATCTGGGCGATGCCGGAGGGGCCGGGAGCCGTGCGCAGGCGCGTCACGTCGACCCCCGCCCCGGCCAGGGTGCGCCGCAGCTCCGCGCCGAAGGCGTCGTCGCCCACGGCCCCGAGGAAGGCCACCTCGGCGCCCGCCCGCGCGGCGGCGATCGCCTGGTTGGCGCCCTTGCCGCCGGGGACCGTACCGAAGGCGCGGCCGGTCACGGTCTCGCCGAGCGCGGGGGCGACGTCGACGTAGGCCACGAGATCCATGTTGGCACTGCCGAAGACCGAGATCACTGTTCCTCCTCGCGGTCGGGAACGCGGGTGTGAGGGCGCGGGAACGCGGAAGCGTGGGCGTGGGAACGCGGGTGTGAGGGCGCGGGAACGTGGGTGTGAGGGCGTGGGAACGCGGAAGCGTGGGCGCGAGAACGGTCAGGAGCGCAAATAGGCCAGGACCGCGAGGACGCGCCGGTGCTGGTCGCCGTCCTCGGCGTACAGGCCGAGCTTGGCGAAGATGCTGCGGATGTGCTTCTCCACGGCCCCGTCGCTGACCACCAGCTGGCGGCCGATGGCCGGGTTGGACCTGCCCTCGGCCATCAGGCCGAGCACCTCACGCTCCCGCGGGGTGAGCTGGGCGAGGGGATCGTCGCGGCGGCGTCGCACCATCAGCTGTGCCACCACCTGGGGGTCGAAGACCGTGCCTCCGGCCGCGACCGTGCGCAGGCCCCCCATGAAGTCGTCCACGTCCACGACGCGGTCCTTGAGCAGGTACCCCACCGCGCCCCTGGCGTCGGCGAGCAGATCGTCGGCATAGGACACCTCCACGTACTGGGACAGGATCAGCACCGGCGTGCCGGGAACCCTCCGGCGCGCCTCCACCGCCGCCCGCAACCCCTCGTCGGTGAAGTTGGGCGGCATTCGCACGTCCACCACCGAGACGTCGGGACGGTGCTCGGCGACGGCCTCCACCAGCCCGTCGCCGTCGCCCACCGCCGCGACCACCTGGCAGCCGAACTCCTCCAGGAGCCTGATCAGGCCCTCCCTGATGAGCACCGCGTCATCGGCCACAACTACCCGCACGGAACCTCCGCCACTATGACCGTCGGCCCCCCGACGGGTGAGTCGACCGCCAGCTCGCCGTCGACCGCCTTCAGGCGGTCGCCGAGACCCGACAGGCCGTGTCCCTTGGCGACATGGGCGCCGCCGACCCCATCATCCCCGATCGTCAGCATGAGGAAGTCCCCCGTCCTGCTGAGCGTCACCGTGCAGATCGTGGCGTGGCTGTGCTTGGCGACGTTGGCGAGCGACTCGGCGACGACGAAGTAGACGGTGTTCTCCACGGCGGCGGCGAAGCGTCCCTCGACCTGGACGTCCAGCTCCACGGGGATGGTGCAGCGCCCGGCGAGGGCGGCGAGGGCGGGGGCCAGGCCGCGGTCGCTGAGGATCGGCGGGGCGATTCCGCGCGAGAGGGCGCGCAGCTCGTCCAGGGTCTCGCGGGTGGAGGTGATCGCCTGGCCGAGCATCTGCTCGACGCCCGCCGGGTCGCGCCTGAGCTGGCGCTGGGCCCGCGACAGGTCCATGGCCAGGGAGACCAGGCGCTGCTGCGGCCCGTCGTGGATGTCACGCTCCAACCGGCGCAGCGCGTTGGCCTCGGCCGACACCGCGGCGGCCCGGCCCTCGGCGAGGTCGTCGATGCGGTCGTGCAGCTCGGCGACCCCGGTCAGCATCGCCCTGCCTAGCCCGGCCTGGACGAGCGCGGCGCCCCGCACGATCACCGGGAGGGTGAGGGCGAACAGCACGCCGATGGTGGTGTTGATGATCACTTCGACCCACAGGCTGCCGCCCAGGCCGAGGAGCAGGCCGAGTCCCCCGTCGTTGCCGGGGATGGCGTAGACGATCCACCCGTAGAGCGGGTAGGTGAGGCCGGCGATCGACCCGACCCACCAGACCACCGCCAGCACGAAGGTGACGATGGAGATCGGGAAGGCCACGATGCCGTAGAGCAGGTCGAGCCACGACTGGCCGTTGGTGAACGGGTTGATCATCCTGCGGAACCATCCGGCGTTCTCCGGGGCGGGCCGGTACCTCGGCCGGGCGACGGGACGGCCGAGCACCTCCGGCAGCCAGCGCCGCTCGACGTCCGCGAACCCCCGGGCGACCAGGAGGGTCGTCGCGAGGATGGGCAGCCCCACGAACGCGACGGCCGCGCCGGCCCCCGCCGCGAAACCGGCCACCATCAGGACGAACCAGATGATGGACAGGGGGAAGCCCACGACCAGGTAGCGGGTGTCGGTGCCGATGCGGCTGAGGAGGGTTCTCATGCCGTCAACGCTACGAGGACCGGACCGGTCGATCGACCCTGTGTGCCCGCTTACGGGGGTGGGGTCAGCACTACCCGGAACGGTAAGGGGATCCGGCGAGAAGACTGCTGCGCGCGTCACTGCGCCGCCGTGCTCCCGGGAGGAGGCTTCTCCTGTCGCCGTTCCCGAGATCCTTCCTCCCCTTCGCGAGTCCTTTCGCGAGCCCCTTCGAGTCCCTCTGAGCCCCGCCACGAGCCCCCTTTCCGCGACCCTCGCCGAACCTCCCGAGCCCCTCCCAGATCTTCCCTCCCCTTCGCGAACCCTTTCGCGAGCCCCTTCGAGCCCCTTCGAGCCCCGCCGCGCCCCCTCCCCGAAACCCTCGCCGGACCTCCCGAGCCCCTCCCGAGATCCCTTCCTGAGAATCGAGCTCCCCTTGACCGCCGTGATCCCCGGCCCGGCAGCGACCCGGACAGCGACCCAGGCATCGCCCCCGACGATGACGGCGGTGACTCCACCGCTGCCCCTGACATCACCCCTGGCGACGATCCCGACCCCTCGTACGGCATCCCGCACGGCACCGGCGCCCGCCGGGCGTGACCCGTTCATCGACGTGCTCCGGGTGTTCGGCATGGTCCTGGTGGTGCTCCAGCACTGGAGCATGCCGCTGCTGTCCTTCGCCGACGGGCGGATCACCACCGGCAACGCGCTGGCCGCCGGGAACGGGTGGATGATCACGTGGATCAGCCAGGTGATGCCGCTGGTGTTCTTCGCGGGCGGCGCGGCCAACGCGATCAGCCGGCGGAACGCGGCGCGGCGCGGTGAGGCGACCCCCGCGTGGCTCGCCGGGCGCCTGCGCCGCCTGGCCTGGCCGGTGATCCCGCTGGCGGCGGTCTGGCTGCCCCTGCCCCATCTGCTCCTCGCGCTCGGCGTGCCGGAGCAGCCGGTCCTGACCGCCTCGCGGCTGGCCGGGCAGCTGCTCTGGTTCCTGGCGATCTATCTCGTCGCGGTGGCCGCGACCCCGCCGATGCTCAGACTCAACATGGTGTACGGCTGGCGGGTGCCCGCCGCCCTGGCGGCGGGGGCCGTGGCGGTGGACGTCCTGCGCTTCACCAGCGGCCTGGACGTCGCAGGCCTCCCCAACATCGTGCTGGTCTGGCTGGCGGTGCACCAGCTCGGCTTCCTGTACGCCGACGGCCGCCTGGGCCGCCCCTGGGTCCTGGCCCTGGGTGGGTACGGCCTGGGCGCGGCGCTGACGGCCTTCGGCCCCTACCCGCTCAGCATGATCGGGATGCCGGGGGCCGTCTCCAACATGGCGCCGCCCACGGTCGCGCTGCTCGCGGTCGGGGTGGGCCAGATCGGGCTGGCGCTCATGCTGCGCCGGTCGATCGTCTCCCTCGCGGGGTGGCCGGGGGTCTCGCGGGCGCTGGGCTGGGCCGGCGACCGGATGATGACCCTGTACCTGTGGCACATGAGCGCGCTGTTCGTCATCGTCTCGGTGGTCGTGGTGGGCCTGGGGATCTCCACCCCCGAGCCGGGCACCTCCGCCTGGCTGTCGGGCTGGCCGCACTGGCTGCTCATGCTCGCGCTGGCGATGTGGCCGCTGCTGCGGGGGTTCGCCCGGTTCGAGACACCTCCGGCGACCAGGCCGTACACCGGCGGGACGGTCAGAGTCCTGGTGGCGGCCGCGCTGGTGGGCCTGGGCCTGCTCACGCTCACGGTGGCCGGCTTCGTGCCGGGGACGGCTCCCCTGGTCGGGGCGGGCGCGATCGTGGCGGGCCTGGCACTCACCTGCTCCCGTCCCGCCTCCTCCACTTCCTCCGGCTCCTCTGGCTCGCGGCGGGACGAGCGCTCCGGAGGGCCCCGCGTCCCGTCCGCCCTGTGACGGATATCCGCCCTCGTTATGGACATGTGGACATTATGTTCATATTCGGGTATATGTACATACTGTACACAAGCTCGTAAGGGAGAAAGATCATGAGCAACGCACCGGCTCGCGTCGCCGTCGTCACCGGAGGTTCCCGAGGCATCGGCCGCCAGGTCGTGGAGCGGCTCGCCTCCGAGGGCTACGCCGTCGTGGTCAACTACGCGAGCAACGACACCGAGGGGCGGGCGGCGGCCAAGGAGGCCACCGCGGCCGGGGGCCAGGGCCTCGCCGTGCGGGCCGACGTCAGCGACCCCGCCGCGGTCTCCGCGCTCTTCGACACGGCCGAGGAGACCTTCGGCGGCGTCGACGTCGTCGTCAACGCCGCCGGGATCATGGGCCCGCCCGTCCCGCTCGTCGACCTCGACCTCGAGACGCTCGACCGCATCCTGAGCGTCAACGTACGAGGCACCTTCGCCGTCGCCCAGCAGGCCGCCAGGAGGCTGCGCCGGGGCGGCGCCCTGATCACCTTCTCCACCTCGGTCGTCGGGCTGGCCTTCCCCGGCTACGGCGCCTACGTCGCCTCCAAGAGCGCCGTCGAGGGCCTCACCCTCATCCTGGCCCGCGAGCTGCGCGGCAGGGACGTCACCGTCAACACCGTCGCCCCCGGACCCACCGCCACCGCGCTCTTCCTGGACGGCAAGGACGAGGAGACCGTCGCCAGGCTCGCCGCCCAGCCGCCGCTCGAACGGCTCGGGCAGCCCTCGGACATCGCCGAGGCCGTGGCGTTCCTCGCCGGTCCCGCCCGCTGGGTCAACGGGCAGGTACTTCGCGTCAACGGCGGAATCATCTGATTTGATCAGCATTTATGCCGAAAAAAGCAGCCATAACTACACAAAGTCACGCAGTTTACCGGGAATGTAAGGTGATCCACGACCTCCTCCGGTCCGACCACCTCAAGTTCTTCGGCAGTATTGAACCGTGAGCCTCGTAGACCGCCTGCCAGAAGAGATCGACGCCGACCCCGATTCCATCTTCGACGCCTTCGTCGAATGGAACTCCGAGCGGGGACTGACCCTCTACCCGGCGCAGGAGGAGGCTCTCATCGAGGTGGTGTCGGGAAACAACCTGATCCTGGCCACCCCGACCGGCTCGGGCAAGAGCCTGGTCGCCGCCGGAGCCCACTTCACCGCGCTGACCAGGGACGTCCGCACCTTCTACACCGCGCCGATCAAGGCCCTGGTGTCGGAGAAGTTCTTCGACCTGTGCGCGGTGTTCGGCACCGAGAACGTCGGGATGATGACCGGCGACGCGAGCGTGAACCCCGGGGCGCCGATCATCTGCTGCACCGCGGAGATCCTCGCCAACGTCGCGCTGCGCGACGGCGCCGCCGCCGACATCGGCCAGGTGGTGATGGACGAGTTCCACTTCTACTCCGAGCCCGACCGCGGCTGGGCCTGGCAGGTGCCGCTCCTGGAGCTGCCGAACGTCCAGTTCATCCTGATGTCGGCGACCCTGGGAGACGTCACCAGGTTCGAGGAGGACCTCACCCGTCGCACCGGCAGGCCCACCGCGGTGGTGAAGAACGCCGAGCGCCCGGTCCCGCTCGTCTACTCCTACCGGCTCACCCCCCTCCACGAGACGCTGGAGGAGATGCTCACCACCAACCAGTACCCCGTCTACGTCGTCCACTTCACCCAGGCCTCGGCCATGGAGCGGGCGCAGGCGCTGATGAGCATCAACATGTCGACCAAGGCCGAGAAGGAGGCGATCGCCTCCATGATCGGCCACTTCCGGTTCACCACCCGGTTCGGCAAGGCGCTCTCCCGCCTGGTGCGCCACGGCATCGGCGTGCACCACGCCGGGATGCTCCCGAAGTACCGCCGCCTGGTGGAACGCCTCGCCCAGGCGGGCCTGCTGAAGGTCATCTGCGGCACCGACACCCTCGGCGTCGGCGTCAACGTCCCGATCAGGACCGTGCTGTTCACCGCGCTGTCGAAGTACGACGGCAACAAGGTGCGGCGGCTGCGCGCCCGCGAGTTCCACCAGATCGCCGGACGGGCCGGCCGCGCCGGGTTCGACACCATCGGCTACGTCGTCTGCCAGGCCCCCGACCACGTCGTGGAGAACGAGAAAGCCCTCGCCAAGATCGGCGACGACCCCAAGCGGCGGCGTGGCTTCGCCCGCAAGAAGCCGCCGGAGGGCTTCGTCGGCTGGAGCGAGGAGACCTTCGAGAAGCTGCAGACCGCCGAGCCGGAGCCGCTGAACTCCCGGTTCAAGGTCAGCAACGCCATGCTCCTGGCGGTGATCAACCGTCCCGGCGACTGCTACGCGGCGATGCGCCACCTGCTCACCGACAACCACGAGGACCGCAAGTGGCAGCGGCGGCACATCGGCCAGGCCATCGCGATCTACCGGTCGCTGCTGGCCGGGGGCGTGGTGGAGAAGCTGAGCGAGCCCGACGACCACGGCCGGATGGCCCGCCTCACCGTCGACCTGCAGGAGGACTTCGCGCTGAACCAGGCGCTGTCCACCTTCGCGCTGGCCACCCTCGAACTCCTCGACATGGAGTCGCCCAACTACGCCCTGGACATGGTCTCGATCATCGAGTCCATCCTCGACGACCCCCGCCAGATCCTGTCGGCGCAGCTCAAGAAGGCGCGCGGCGAGGCGGTGGCGCTGATGAAGGCCGACGGCATCGAGTACGAGGAGCGGATGGAGCTCCTCAACGAGATCACGTACCCCATGCCGCTGGCCGACATGCTGCTGGGCGCGTACGAGACCTACCGGCGCGGCCACCCCTGGGTGGGCGACTACACCGTCAGCCCCAAGAGCGTCATCCGCGACATGTACGAGCGGGCGATGACCTTCGCCGACTACGTGCAGTTCTACGAGCTGACCCGCTCCGAGGGCACCGTGCTGCGCTATCTCGCCGACGCCTACCGCACGCTGTCGCGGACCATTCCCGAGCACCTCAAGACCGAGGACCTGGTCGACCTCATCGAGTGGCTCGGCGAGCTGGTCCGCCAGGTCGACTCCAGCCTCCTGGACGAGTGGGAGCAGCTGCAGAACCCGACCGGGGAGGTGGAGGCGCCCTCGCTGGAGGAGAACACCAGGCCGGTCACCGCCAACACCCGCGCGTTCCGCGTGCTGGTCCGCAACGCGATGTTCCGCCTGATCGAGCTGGCCTCGGTGGAGAACGAGCAGGAGCTGGAGCAGCTCGCCCCCGACGTCGACTGGGGCGCCGCGCTCGACGCCTACTACGACGACCACGAGGAGATCGGCACCGGCCCGGACGCCCGGGGCCCCGGCCTGCTGCGCATCGAGGAGGAGAAGGAGTTCTGGCGGGTCCGCCAGGTCGTCTCCGACCCGGCGGGCGACGGCGACTGGGGCATCGACGCCCAGGTCGACCTGGCCGCCTCCGACGAGGAGGGCCGCGCGGTGGTCCACGTCATCGGCCTGAACCGCCTCTGACACCCTTCGCCCCCCGCTCCCGGGCGCGGAAACGCCGGACGGGACCGGCGAGAATGGCGAGATGAGCGACGACGCGATCAGGCAGGTGCTGGGCCTGCTGTACCAGGAAGACACGTTGAAGGTGCTCGCCGCCCTGGCGCTGGGCGGCAAGCCGGAGGAGGCGTCCGGCCTCGACAGGGAGGCGGTCAGGCGCGCGCTGGACCGCCTGGAACGCGGCGGCCTGGCCGTACGGGGAGAGGGCGGCGAGTGGGGGGTGCGGCGCGAGCGCTTCCGCGAGCTGCTGCACGCCACGGCGAGGCCCGCCGCCCCGGTCTCCCCCGAGGAGAGGGTGCTGCAGTCCTTCCTCGTCGAGGGGCGGCTGCGGGCGATCCCCAGCAAGCGCGACAAGCAGCTGGTGGTGCTCGACTACGTGGTCCAGGTCTTCGAGCCGGGGGTCCGCTACTCCGAGAAGGAGGTCAACGTCGCGCTGCGCGCCTTCCACGACGACTACGCGGCGCTGCGCCGCTATCTGGTCGACGAGGCCATGCTCAGCAGGGAGAACAACGTCTACTGGCGCAGCGGCGGCTCCGTCGAGTCCGCCGAGGCTTGAAGCCGGGCGGCCAGCGTCCGGATGTGGTCGATCAGCTCGGGCGGCTCCCGTACGGTGAAGTCCAGGCCGAGCTGCCCGACGGTGAGCGCCAGCCACTCCAGCGAGTCACCGCCGGTGCGCAGCAGGCAGCTGCGCTCGTCCAGCTCCTCCAGCACCCAGTCGGGCCCCGAGAAGCGCCCGGCGACCACGGCCAGGGGCGCGTGCACGACGACCACCGCCCGGTGGCCGCTGACGGGCGCGGCGATCGACTCCTCGACGTAGCCGGGGGGCGGCTCGCGCGGCGGGAAGCGCACGCCGGTGCCCAGCGGGGCGCTGAGCCGGTCCACCCGGTAGGTCCGCCAGTCCTCCCTGCCGGTGTCCCACGCCACGAGGTACCAGCGCCGCCCGGTGGAGGCGAGCCGGTACGGATCGGCGACCCGGCCGCTCTCCCGCCCGTCGCGGTCGCGGTAGCCGAAGCGGATCCGCTCGCGGTCCCGGCGATCCTGGACCGGCTGCGGCACCTGGTCTCCATCGGTCTCGGCCACCTCAGCCTGGACCGGCCGACGCCCAGCCTCTCCGGCGGGGAGTCACAGCGGATCAAGATGGTCAGGCACCTGGGCAGCAGCCTCACCGACATGACCTACATCTTCGACGAGCCGACCATCGGGCTGCACCCGCGCGACGTGACGCGCATGAACGACCTGCTGCGCGAGCTGCGGGACAAGGGCAACACCGTGCTCGTCGTCGAGCACGACCGCGACGTCATCGAGATCGCCGACCACGTGGTGGACCTCGGGCCGCGCGCCGGGACGAACGGCGGCGAGATCGTCTACGAGGGCGGTGTGGAGGGCCTGCGGAGGGCCCGTACCCTCACCGGGCGGCACCTGCGCCGCAACCCGCCGCTCAAGGCGTCGTTCAGGGAGCCGACCGGCGCGCTCACCGTCACCGGCGCCACCGCGCGCAACCTCAGGAACGTCACGGTGTCCTTCCCCACCGGGGTGCTCACCGCGGTCACCGGCGTCGCGGGGGCGGGCAAGAGCACCCTGGTCAACGAGGTGTTCCTCGCCCGGCACCCGGGGACGGTGATGATCGACCAGGCGGCGGCCGGCACCTCGGCCCGGTCCAACCCGGCCACCTACACCGGGCTGATGGACGAGATCCGCGCCCTCTTCGCCGCCGCGGGCGGGGTGAGCCCCGCGCTGTTCAGCTTCAACTCCCAGGGCGCCTGCCCGGAGTGCCAGGGCCTCGGGGTCATCCACACCGACCTGGCGTTCATGGACGGGATCACGTCCGTGTGCGAGGTGTGCCGGGGACGGCGGTTCCGGCCCGAGGTCCTGCGGCACACGCTGCGCGGCAGGTCCGTCTCCGACGTGCTGGAGATGACGGTCGACGAGGCCGCGGAGTTCTTCACCGAGCCGGGACCGCTGCGCACGCTGGGCACGCTGAGGGAGGTCGGCCTCGGCTACCTCGGCCTCGGCCAGCCGCTCGGCAGCCTGTCGGGGGGCGAGTGCCAGCGGATCAAGCTGGCGGGGGAACTCCACAAGAAGGGCAGCGTCTACGTGATGGACGAGCCGACGACCGGGCTGCACATGTCGGACGTCGAGCACCTGATCGGGATCATGGACAGCCTGGTGGACGGCGGCAACACGGTCATCGTCATCGAGCACAACCTCGACGTGATCAAGAACGCCGACTGGGTCGTCGACCTCGGCCCCGACGGCGGCGACCGGGGCGGCACCGTGATCTTCGAGGGCACGCCGCTGCGCCTCCTCGACGAGCGGGACTCCTTCACCGCCGAACACCTCCGCCGCGACCTGGCCCGCGCGTAGCGGAACCGCGGCGGGCCGGTGACGGATCCGGCCGTGACAGATCCGCAGTGGGCCCGCGACAGGACCCACCGGCAGAACCGACCTCGGCGGCGCGCCTCTTGGGTCAGCGTCCCCTCAAGGAGCGCAGACGACGCGGACGCGAGACCACGACGTGTTGGCGTACCCCTTGGGATTCCACACGTCCCGGGCCGATTCCGGCTGGGTGGCCCCGCAGCTGTCCCAGGCGCGGGCGGCGATCACGGTCTCGCCCTCCCCCAGCTCGACGGTGGTGTGCCAGTGCCGCCACGCCCAGGGGCCCGCCTGCTCGCCGAGATCCGCCTGGACCCAGCTGTCGCCACCGTCGAGGGAGACGTCGACACGGGCGACGGTGCGGCCGTCCCCGGCGTAGGCGTAGCCGGTGATCCGCGTGAGACCCGGCCGGAGGCGGTCGCCGTCGCCGGGGCTCAGGATCGCGGTGTTGAGGACGACGGGTCCCAGCGAGATGCCGTCACCGGGCCCCGCCTTGGCGGGGTCGGCCTCGGGCGGCAGGAGGCGGTAGGCGGTGGCCTGGAAGTAGTTGTCCGACGGTTCCTCCTGGGCGGTGACCCGCTGGAGCCACTTCACGCTGCGGGCGCCGATCCAGCCGGGGACGACGACGCGGAGCGGGGCGCCGTGGGCCGGAGGCAGCGGCCGGTCGTTCATGGCCCAGGCCAGCAGGACGTCACCGCCGACGGCCTTGGCCACGGGTATCGAGCCGCCGTAGGGCTGGGCCGGATCGGCGAGCCGGGAGACGTCGGGGGCGGCGAAGGCGATGTGCGCCGCCTCGGGGAGCAGCCCGGCGCGGGCGAGGACCTCGGCCAGGCCGACACCGCTCCAGCGGGCGGTGGAGGTGGCGCCGGCCCCCCAGGGATCCTCGCCGGGAATGTCGCGCACCTCGACCAGACCGGCCCGGCGGTTGCCCGCGCACTGCAGGGTCGCCACCAGGCTGATCTCGGGAAATCCGGAGCGCAGGTCCTCCAGGGAGAGCGTCAGCGGGCGCTCGACCAGGCCGTCCACGGTGAGACGCCAGGACTCCGGGTCCAGGTCGGGGACGGGACCGTGGTTGCGGCTGTAGAAGGTGTCGAGCGGGGTGAGGATCTGATCGGCCAGGGCACCCGGCGGAGCCTCGGCGTTGTACGGCTCGGTCCCGTGGACCACCATGTCATCTCTTTTGCCCCATGCGTTCACAGGGTTCGGAGTACCCGGGGACGGGGGCTCGACACGGCCCCCGTCCGGGACATTCGCGCCGATCAGCCGTAGTACTTCTTCGCGCCGTCGTGCAGGGGCACCGGGTCGGTCTTCTGGGCGTTGTCGCGGGTGATGTCCTTGGCCGCGGGGTGGACCTTCTCCAGGTCCGCCTTGCGGTCGAAGAGCAGCTTCGTCAGGCTCCCGGCCAGGACGGGGTCCATCTTCTCGTTCACCACGAGCAGGTTGGGCACCGAGATCGTGGACACGTCGGCCGGGATCTCGTAGACGTCCTTGGCGATCGTCCCCGCGGCGTACACCTGGCCGTGCTCGGCCCGCATCGCGGGCAGCACCCCGTCCAGGGGGACGAAGGTGACCTCGTCCTTGAGCGAGGTCAGCAGGTCGGTGAGGCCCGGCGTGGGCAGACCGCCCGACCAGACCAGGGCGTCGAGGTCGCCGTCCTTGACGGCCTGCACGCTCTCGGGCAGGCCCAGCGACTGGCGGGTGACGTCCTTCTCCGGGTCGAGACCGGCGGCCTTCAGCAGGCGCAGCGCGATCACCTCGGTGCCGGAGTTGGGCGAGCCGGTGGAGACCCGCTTGCCCTTGAGGTCGGCGACGGACCTCACCCTGGAGTCGGTGGTGGCGACCACCTGGGTGTAGTTGTCGTACAGGCGGGCGACGGCGCGGATCGGCTGGGGCGCGGTGAAGGCGCCCTTGCCCGCGACGGCGTCGGCGGCGGAGTCGGCGAGGGTGAAGGCGATGTCGGAGTCGCCCCTGACGACCCGCTGGATGTTCTCCACCGAGGCGCCGGTCGCCTCGGCCGTCGCCTGGTAGCCGGGGAGGTTCTTGCCGATCTGGTCGGCCAGCCCCCCGCCGAGGACGTAGTAGACGCCGGTGGTGTTGCCGGTGGCGATCGACAGCCGCTTGCCCGCGGCGGCGCTCTGGCCCTCACCGCGCTCGGCCGACCGGTCGCCGCCGCAACCGGTGAGGAACAGGGCCCCCGCCGCCAGCAGGACGGCCACACGTTTGACGGTCAATGCACTGCCTCTCTTTTACGCATCACCAGATGGAGGGAGACGGCCACGATCAGGAGACCCGCCCCGGCCAGAGCGGGCACGGGCGACAGGAACAGCAGCAGCACCGCGGCCACCGCGCACAGCGCCCGCTCGACGGGACCGGCCGGGCCGAGCAGCCGCCCGCCGGTCGCGGCGGCCAGCGCGGCGACCGCGAGCGCCGAGACGCCGGTGGCCGCCAGGATCTCCCCGATCGTGCCCTGGGCGAGCAGCCCGGCCCCGCCGGGGGTGAGCACGAACGCGAACGGCACCAGGAACGCGGGCAGAGTGTACTTCCAGGCCGCCATCATGGTCCGGTAGGCGTTGCCGCCGGTGATGGCCGACGCCGAGAAGGCCGACAGCGCCGTGGGCGGGCTCACCTCCGACAGCACGGCGTAGTAGAAGATGAACATGTACGCCTCGGCCGGGCTGACACCGAGATCCGTCAGCGCGGGCCTGATGATGACCGCCGCGATGACGAACGACGCGGTCACCGGCACGGCGAGGCCGAGCACGAGCACCGCGACCGCGCACAGCAGCGCGGTGACGGCGAGAATCCCTCCCGAGGCCCCGACGATCAGCGAGCTCGCCTTGAGGCCCAGGCCGGTGAGCGTGACGACGGCGACGATGAGCCCGGCGGCGGCGCAGGTCGCCGCGACCGGCAGCACCCCGGTCGTCCCCGCCGCCAGGGCCCTCGCCGCCCTGCGCGGGGTGAGGGCGTGCTCCCTGTCGAGGAAGGAGAGCGCGACGGCCAGCAGCGTGGCGTACACCACCGCGCGGAACGGCGACTGGCCCAGCGCCATCAGGACGACGATCACGAAGAGCGAGCTGAAGTGGTAGCCGAACCGCCTCACCAGCGGCCAGAACCTCGGCGCGTCCACCTCGACCGCCCGCGTCCCGTACTTACGGGCGTCGATCTCGATGGCGAGGAAGATGCCCAGGTAGTACAGGACCGTGGGGATGGTGGCGTAGAGCAGCACCGTGAGGTAGCTGACCTGCATGTACTCGGCGATGATGAACGCCGCCGCGCCGAGCGTGGGAGGCGACAGGATCGCCCCGATGCCCGCCGCGGCGAGCACTCCCCCGCCCTGCTCGGGCGGGTATCCCGCCCTGCGCAGGATCGGCCAGGCGACGCTGCCCACGCTCACCGTCGTCGCGACGCCCGAGCCGCTCACCGTACCGAGCAGGAACCCGGCGAGGGTGACCGTGCGGCCCGGCGCGGAGCGCGAGCGGCGGAACGCGGCCAGCGAGACGTCCACGAAGAACTTCCCCGCCCCCGAGTGGTCGAGGACCGCGCCGTAGACGGTGAACAGGATGATGTACGTGGCCGCCACGTCGAGCGGCACCCCGTACACGCCGTCGGTGCCCATAACGAACGAGACGACGATCCGGTCGATGTCGTAGCCGCGGTGCCCGATGCCCCAGTCGAAGGGCAGGTAGCCGCCGTAGTAGGCGTAGAGGACGAACGCGACGCAGACCGCGGGCAGGATCCACCCGACGGTGCGGCGGCAGGCCTCCAGGGTCAGCAGCACGATGACCGCCCCGGCCGCCACGTCGAGGGCCGTCGGCTCGAAGGCGCGCCGGATGAAGTCGTCGAAGACCGTCAGCGGGTAGAGGCAGGCCGCGAGCGCCACCAGGGCCAGCGCCCAGTCCACGATCCCCGGCCGGTCGGCGCCCCGCCGCCCCGGCTTGTAGCAGACGAAGACGAGCGGCAGCACGACCGCGAGGAAGAGCATCCGGTACGGGAGCACGGCGCCCGGCCGGAAGGCCCGGTACAGGACGTACAGCGACAACCCGAGCGCGACCACCGTGACGGCCCCGGCCACCCACCCCGACAGCCGCCGGGCGGGCCGCTCCGCGTCGAACTCCGCTATCAGCTCGTCCGCCGACGCGGCGCCCGCTGTCGTACCGCTCGCCGATCCCGCCGATGTGGTGCCTGTCAAACCGCCGTCTCCACGTGTGAGCCGCGACCTTTGACCGAGCATTACATAGATCATTGACGCCAGCCCGTCAGGGCGCGGTCACATTCGCGTCACACCTGCCGTACGGGAGGTGCCGCGCCGCACAGAACGCACAAAGAGGGCGAAAGGTCCGGAGTTCCGGAGGGGGGACCGAAAACCGGAACTGCCGGAGCGGCCCGGAGCGGCCCGGAGCGGAGTACCGACGCGGGAGGGCCCGGTCGCGGAGGTGGGGAGCCGGTGGCCGCGGGGACGTCAGCCGCCCGAGGTGTCGTTCTCGGCGTCCGCGCTGGGGACCGCGAGGTCGTAGGGGTCGTCCAGCCATCCGGCGGGCAGGTGGACGCGGTCGCGCGGGTTGGTCTTGCCCCGGGGGGTGTCGACGCCGTCGGGCCAGGGCTGGGCGGGATCGAGCTCGGCGAGGCCCTCCCGCAGGCCGGACAGGCTCTCCGCGGTGGCCAGGCGGCGGCGGAGCTCGGCGCCGACGGTGAAGCTCTTGAGGTACCAGCCGACGTGCTTGCGGAAGTCGACGACGGCGTGCCGCTCACTCTCGAAGCACTCGGCCATCAGGGTGGCGTGCCGGTCCATGGTCGCGGCGACCTCGCCCAGCAGGGGGCGGCTCCGCTCGTCGCCGCCCTCGCACATGGCCGCGAGGTCCGCGAACAGCCACGGGCGCCCCAGGCAGCCCCGGCCCACGACGACCCCGTCGCACCCGGTCTCGTCCATCATCCGGCGGGCGTCGGCGGCGCTCCAGATGTCGCCGTTCCCGAGGACCGGGATCTCCGTGACGCTCTCCTTGAGCCGCGCGATCGCCTCCCAGTCGGCGGTGCCGCCGTAGTGCTGGATCGCGGTGCGGCCGTGCAGCGCGATCGCCGAGACGCCCTCCTCGACCGCGATCCGCCCGGCGTCCAGGTAGGTCAGGTGGTCGTCGTCGATGCCCTTGCGCATCTTCACGGTCACCGGCAGCGTCCCCGCGTTGCGCACGGCCTCGCGCAGGATCGCCCGGAACAGGTTCCGCTTGTACGGAAGCGCGGAGCCGCCGCCCTTGCGGGTCACCTTGGGCACCGGGCAGCCGAAGTTGAGGTCGACGTGGTCGGCCAGGTCCTCCTCCGCGATCATGCGGACGGCCCTGCCCACGGTCACCGGGTCGATCCCGTACAGCTGGATGCTGCGGGGGTTCTCCTCGGGCTCGAACCGGATCATCTTGAAGGTCTTGGGGTTGCGCTCGACCAGCGCCCGCGTCGTGATCATCTCGCAGACGAACAACCCGCCGCCCTGCTCCCGGCACAGCGTGCGGAACGGCGCGTTGGTGATCCCGGCCATCGGGGCGAGGACGACCGGCGGCCATACCTCCAGTGATCCCAGCTTCAACGACTCCACCTGGCTTTTCTACCGCACCGCGACGAGCGGGACGAATCCCCGCTGGATATGGTGTCCTTGGTGTAGATCGATGTGACACGGGAGGCCGCGGATGCTACTGCGACTGCGGATCGCGCTGCCCGACCAGCCGGGCTCCCTGGGGAAGGTCACCCGTGTCCTCGGCGTCGCGGGCGCGGACATCACCCAGGTGGTCGTCCTCGACCGGGGCGAGGGCCGGGCCCTGGACGACATCACCGTCTACTGGCCCGACTCCGCCCCCAGGGAGAGCCTGGTCGAGGGGCTGGAGGGCATCCCGGGGGTGGAGATAGAGGGCGTCTGGAGCACGCGCGAGGCTCCGGGCACCTACCCGGAGCTGGAGATCCTCAAATACATCACCACCGCCGGCGACCGCGCCCTGGCCACCATGATCGACTCCATGCCCGTGCTGTTCAGCGCCGACTGGGCGGCCGCGGCGACCGAGAAGAGCCCCCGCGCGATCGTCCACTCCAGCTGGCGCGCCCCCGAGCAGGTGCCCTTCCCCGACGAGACGCCCGCCCGCCCGGCGGCCTTCACCCTCGGTTCCGGCCTGCACGTGATCGCCGCCCCGCTGCCCCCGCTCGCCCTCACCTTCCTGCTGGCCCGCGCCGACGGCCCCGCCTTCCACCGCATCGAGGTGCACCGCCTCACCCGCATCCTGGAGATCTTCCTCACCCTGCCCGCCGTGGAGCGCGTCGTCACCCGCCAGCTGCGCCGCCCGCCCGAGCAGGACGGCTGAACGATCACCCGACCGGGCGGGTTCGCCCGACGGGCAGGGGGCCGGGGGCTGAACGCGCGGTTACGCAACCATCGGGAAAACCCGCTAGAGTTCTCTCGTCGCCACCGGGTGAGAAACCCGGAGGAAACACGCGGAAGTGGCTCAGTGGTAGAGCATCACCTTGCCAAGGTGAGGGTCGCGGGTTCGAATCCCGTCTTCCGCTCGAAGGGTCTTCGGGCTCTCACTCCGGTGGAGTGGCCGAGAGGCGAGGCAACGGCCTGCAAAGCCGTCTACACGGGTTCAAATCCCGTCTCCACCTCTGGTCATTTTCCCATGCGGACGATTAGCTCAGCGGGAGAGCGCTTCCCTGACACGGAAGAGGTCACAGGTTCAATCCCTGTATCGTCCACCAGACAGTCGCAGTCGAAACAGGGTCCCGGAGATTCTCCGGGACCCTTTTCGAGCTTTGAGGGTCACGGGGAGCCGATACGGGAGCCGCTTCGAAACTCCCGCGGAATGCGACCGGTGGTTGAGGCGGGGCCGGCAGGGCAGGCTCTGCTGTCGCCCGGGTGAGCGGAATCCAGTCCCCGCCGGGCTGTCGGCCCGCCGCCCGCGATCGTCGCGGCCGGTTCGGCGCCCGGAGAGCGGGACGCGCTCGGGCGCCGAACACATGGCCGCCTGCCGGGAGACGAACAACCTCGTGTCCCGGCAGGCGCGGACCGAACTCAGCCTGCCGCGAGAGGGCCGACGCCGGCGACCTGGGCCGGCAAGGCGGAACCCGGCCTGACGACCCCGGTGTCTCAGCGGTAGAAGCAGGCCGGGGTGTTCGACGTCAGCTCACAGGTTCGATTGTCTCCGTCCGAAATCTTGTACCAGCGGAAGGCCGGCACGGTCTGGTAGGTCCCGTTGAGGTTGTAGATCCGGTAAGACGATTCGACCATCAGAGCGTCGGTGTCCCAGTTCGTGCCGTTGATCTGATCGTCGGCCCGGCCGCTCGGCAGCCAGTAGGTGCGGCAGGTGTAGGTGGTGCCATTGGTGGCCAGGCACTTCTCCGACCGGTTCGGCCCCGAGAACGTCGCGACCTTCACGGTGTAGGCCGAGGAAAGCCTGTTGGTGACATCCCCGTCAAAGGCGCCGGCGGAGGCGGCTTGCGCGGGTGCCACCACCGACGTCGTGAGGGCCGTCCCCAGAGCGAGGGCCAGGACCAGGCTCGGCCGTCGACGCATCCGTGTCATTGATCGATCTCCTTCGAGCGGTAGGACTGTTGTCGTGCGGGACCTCGGTAACGATCGCCGCTCAGCCGGGATCTTGGGAACCTGTAAGGTTCCAGGGTGCCGCCAGGCCCCGAGGAGACCCGAGATCGGTACGCGCGTCCCGGTGGCGCCGACGGATCCCGCGCCCGCGTTCTCGGCAAGGACGTTCCTCACCGTTTCCCGCACCGCCCGCGGGATGTGCTCACCGCGAATTCGATCAGCCGCGGATGGTGACATATGCGGTGCCACTCGGCTGGAATGAGCTTGTTCTCCAAGGACCGTGTCGATCCCGGACGAGCGAGGACGAGCGAGGACGCGGCATCCGGGCGCCGGCCGGGGTGCGGTGGAAGACGTCGAGGAAGGGCTGACCTCCCATGGACATCACCGAGTACGCCGACAGCGTGTGGCGGGGCGAGGTCCCCGACAGCATCGTGCACACGGGCCCGGCCGGGCAGGGGTTCGTGGAGATCGCCGACGGCGTGGGATTCCGCAACGGCTTCGGCAACGTGATCGCGCTGCGGCACGGCGGGGAGGTGACCCTGTTCGACACGGGCAACCCCTTCGACGCGGACCGGCTGCACGCCGATCTGCGGGCCTGGACCGACGAGCCGGTGACCGCCGCGGTCTACTCCCACGGGCACATCGACCACGTCTCGGGCGTCGGCCCGTTCGACGCGGAGGCCGACACGGCGGGGCGGCCCCGGCCGACGGTCGTGGGGCACGAGGCGGTCGCCGTCCGCTTCGAGCGTTACGTGCTGACCAACGGCTACAACGCCGTGATCAACCAGCGGCAGTTCCAGGCTCCCGGCCTGACCTGGCCGACCGAGTACCGCCACCCCGACGTGGCCTACCGCGACGTGATGTCACTCGGCCACGTCGACCTCTTCCACGCCAAGGGCGAGACCGACGACGCGAGCGTCGGCTGGGTGCCCTCGCACCGCGTCCTGCTGCCGGGCGACCTGTTCATCTGGGTCACCCCCAACTGCGGCAACCCGCAGAAGGCACAGCGCTATCCGCGCGAGTGGGCGATCGCGCTGCGCAGGATGGTCAAGCTGCGGCCGGAGATCATGCTGCCCAGCCACGGCGCCCCGGTCTTCGGCGCCGACCGGGTCGAGCAGGCGCTGACCGAGACGGCCGAGTGGCTGGAGTTCATGGTCGAGCGCACGCTGGAGATGCTCAACGAGGGCGCGAGGCTGGACGACATCGTGCGTGCCGTACAGCCTCCCGCGCGCCTGGCGGAGCGGCCCTACCTTCGTCCGCACTACGACGAGCCGGAGTTCGTGGTGCGCAACATCTGGCGGCTGTACGGCGGCTGGTACGACGGCAACCCGGCCCGCCTCAAGCCCGCGCCCGACGCCGAGCTGGCGGTGGCGGTGGCGAAGCTGGCCGGGGGCGCCGGACGGCTGGGCGAGGCCGCACTGGAGGCGCTGGCCTCGGGAGACCAGCGGCTGGCGGGACACCTGGCCGAGATGGCCGTACAGGCTTCACCGGACGACGCGGCGCTGCACGGGGTGCGGGCCGAGGTGTTCGCCGCCAGGGCGGAGTCGGAGGCGTCGCTGATGGCGAGGGGCGTGTTCACCTGGGCGGCCGAGGAGTCACGCAGGGCCGCGGGAGAGCCCCCGGCCTGACCTTCCGCTCTCCGGTCCCGATGTGGGCGAGCTCTCCCGGGGGAGCCCTCGTGTCGTCCGCCTTCCGGGATCCGGTGCGGACAGGTTTCCGAGCGCCTTCGACGGTGCCGGCTTTTCCGCACGTCAGGGGGTCGGATAGCGGAAGGATAGGGGGCGGATGCCGGGCGATCCTACGGTCCGGGACATGAGCACTCCGATCTTTGAGCTTTGCGACGAGTACGTCACCCGCTGGGCGGCGCTCGACCCGATCGCGGCCGGTGCCGAGGGCATCGTGTCCGACTTCGTGGCCGCCACCGACCACAGCCCGGCCGGGAGCGCCGCCCGGGCCGAGCTGATCCGTTCCACCCTGAAGCGTCTCGACGAGCTGGTGCCGACCGGCGAGCCGGACGTGCGGGCGGCCACCCATCTGCGGGAGCGGCTGGAGGCCGAGCTCGCCTGGCACGACATGGGCGAGCCGCTCCGCTGGGTGGCGGCGCCGTACGGGCTGCCCTACCGGGTGCGTTCCAGCGTCGTCCTTCTTCCCCATGACAGCGACGACGAGTGGCGCGACGTCGCCGCCCGCCTGGCGGCGATCCCGGAGATGCTCGCCGGGTGGCGGGAGAGCCTGGAGGCCGGCCTGGAGATCGGCCTGCGGGGCGCCCGCAGGCAGGCGCTGGCCATGGCGGACCAGGCCGACCAGTTCGCCGGCGCCGGCGGTACTCCCCCGGCACATGACGCCTTCATCGCCACCTACGGTGAGGGCCCGGTGAAGGAGGAGCTGCTCAAGGCCGCCGCCGCGGCCCACGACGCCTACGCCTTCGCGGGTCGCTACCTGCGCGAGGAGTACGCGCCCCGGGCGAGCGAGGCCGACGCGGTGGGCCCCGAGCGCTACGCGGTCGCCGCCAGGATCAGCCTGGGCGCCGACATCGACCTGCGCGAGGCGTACGAGTGGGGCTGGGCGGAGCTGGAGCGCATCGGGGCCGAGACGGCCGCCGAGGTCGAGCGGATCAAGCCGGGCGCGACCATCGAGGAGGCGACCGCGATCCTCAACGAGACCCAGGCGGTCGACTCCCTGGAGGAGTACCAGGCCTGGCTGCAGGAGCGCCACGACCGGGCGGTCGAGGAGCTGAACGGCACGCACTTCGACATCCCCGGGCCGCTGCGGCGCATCGTGGCCGAGGTCGACGTGAGCTCCACGTCCGGCGCGGCCTCCTACAACGCGCCCAGCGAGGACCTGTCGCGGCCGGGCCGCACCCTGTGGCCGGTCGGCGGGCGGACCCGCTTCGCCACCTGGAGCGAGCTGACCACGATCTTCCACGAGGGCGTTCCCGGCCACCACCTGCAGTTCGGCGCGATGCGCACGGCGGGCGACACCCTGTCCAGGTTCGCCAAGGTCTCCTGGGTGGACGGCCACGGCGAGGGATGGGGCCTGTACGCCGAGCGGCTCGCCGACGAGCTGGGCTGGTTCACCGAGCCGGGCACCCGGCTGGGCATGCTCAACTGGTCGGCCCTGCGTGCCGCCCGGGTGGTCATCGACCTGGGCGTACACCTCGACCTGCCGCTGCCCGACGGCTCGAAGTGGACCTTCGAGAAGGCCTGCGAGGTGCTGCGCGACCAGGGCCGCTGCGAGCCGCACCGGGTCGAGGCCGAGGTGGTGCGCTACTTCGGCTGGCCCTCCCAGGCCATCTCCTACAAGCTGGGCGAGCGGGCGTGGGTGCAGGCCCGCGAGGAGGCGAAGCTGCGCCTGGGCGACGCCTTCGACCTGCGCGCCTGGCACACCGCCGCGCTGGAGCTGGGGCCGGTCGGCCTGTCCAGCCTCGCGGAGGCCCTGCGCCGCATCGGCTGACCACCGGCGCCCTGTCGCGACCGCCCGGAGAGGCCCGGCCCTCGGATCCTCCCGGGCGGTTCACCACGACCTGCCTCGCGGGTGCCCGAGGTCAGACGGCGGGAAAATCCTCCAGCTGGGCGCGTATCCGGGCGGCGACGGCGGCGGGCATCGTGTCGGCCATCTCAAGGGCCTCCTCCGAGACGCTGCGCGCCGCCTCCGTCTCGCCGACGGCGGTGTAGGCCGCGCTGAGCATGACCAGGACGCGCACCTGGTGGAGTGGCGCGTCGATCTTGTGGAACAGGCCGAGGGCCTGGTGGAAGCGGCCGATGGCCTGTTCGGTCTCGTCGAGGGCGAGGGCCAGCTCGCCGAGCCCGAGCACGACCCTGGCCTCGGCGAGCCGCTCCCCCGCGGTGGTCGCCACCTCCAGGGCCTTCTGGAGGGTGGCCTCGGCCTCCACCAGCTCCCCCCGGCGCAGCCGCGTGACGCCCAGGCCGTGCAGGGCGTACGCCTCGCCGGTCGGGTCGCCGATGTTGCGCACGGTCGTGAGCGTCTGCTCGAAGACCTCGGCCGCCGCGGGGAACTCCCCCGACCTGAGGTAGGTCTCGCCGAGCCGGTGCAGGACCTGCGCCTCCACCCGGCGGCTGCCGCCGACCCTGCTGAGCTCCAGCGCCTCGCCGAGCAGGCGCTTGGCCTCGTCGAGCTCCTCGCAGTCGAGCCTGATCTGGGCCATGCTGTGGAGCACGTACGCGGAGGCGACCTGGTCGCCGGTGCCGCGGAAGATCTCCAGCGCGCGTTCGTAGCGTTCCACGGCGTCGTCGAGGCGGCCGCTCATCCGGTCCAGGAAGGCGATGTTGCGGATGACGAGGGCCACCCCCAGGTCGTCCCCGGCCTCCTCGAACAGCTCGGCCGCCGACTCGAAGTCCCGGCGCGCGTCCCCGAAGCGCTGCTCGGCGATGTAGAGCGAGCCGATCGAGTAGAGCATCGCCGCCTGCCCGCGGCGGTCGCCGGCCCGCCGGGCGGCGGCCAGGGCGACCTGGTGGGTCTCCCGCCAGTCGTCGAAGTAGATCCTCGACTCGAACAGCGTGACCGCGCTGATCGCGAGGTCCCAGCACAGCTCGACGAACCCGGCCTGCGCCGCCTGGCGGATGCCGGAGACCAGCGTCAGCCGCTCGCGCTCGTACCAGGGCAGGGGGGCCATGACCAGCTTCTCGACCAGCCGGTCGGGCAGCGGCCAGCGCGGCGCGTCGCTGTGGACCTGCACGTAGTCGCCGCCGTACTCCCGGCGGTGCGCCTCCCCGGTCAGGAAGAGCAGGCCGCCGAGCACCCTCTCCAGGGCGGCGTTGCGGTCGGCGACCACCTCCTCGCCCGCGAGGCGCTCGCGGGCGAACACGTGGATCAGGTCGTGGAAGCGGTACTGGCTGTGCACGCCGTACCCGGAGTCGGTGGTCTCGACCAGCTGGCTGTCGGCCAGGTCGTCGAGCAGGTCCTGCGCGTCGGAGGGATGGCAGTCGAGCAGCGCGGCGGCGACCCAGCCGGAGAAGTGCCGCGACTCCAGGATGGCCAGGCGCCGGAACAGGCGGCGCGCGTCCTCGCTGACGCTCTCGTACGTCAGGGAGATGCTGGCCCTGATGCCCAGGTCGCCGTGTTTGAGCTCGTCGAGCCTGCGGGTCTCGTCCTCCAGCCGTCCCACGAGCTGGTCGATCGTCCAGTGCGGGCGGGCGGCGAGCCTGGCGCCCGCGATGCGCAGCGCCAGCGGCAGGTGCCCGCACAGGTCGGCCAGCTCGGCCGCCGACTCCCGCTCGGCCTGCACCCGCTCGACGCCGGCGATGCGGGCGAGCAGGTCCACCGACTGCCTGGAGTCGAAGAGGCCGACGTCGAGGTGGGCCGCGCCGGGCAGGCCCGCGAGGCGGCTGCGGCTGGTGATTATCACCGCGGCCTCGGGGTTGCCGGGCAGCAGGGGCAGCACCTGGCTCTCGCTCCTGGCGTCGTCCAGGACGATCAGCATCTTGCGCCCGGAGAGCAGCCCGCGGTACATCTCCGCCCGCTCGTCCACCCCGTCGGGTATCGCGTTGCCCGGCACGCCCAGCGCGCGCAGGAATCGTTCGAGCACCTGCCCGGAGCCGACCGGGTGGGACTCCCCCCCGTGCAGGTCGGCGAAGAGCTGGCCGTCCTCGTAGCGTCCGGCGACGCTGTGCGAGACGTGCACCGCGATCGTGGACTTGCCGATGCCCGGTTTGCCGACGACGGCGATGACGGGGACGGCGAGCCGCTGGCGGTCCTCCGCCGCGAACGTGAGCTGGCGGCGGATGGCCTCGACCAGCTTGATCCTGCCGGTGAAGTCGGCGATGTCGGTGGGGAGCATGCGGGGAACCGTCCGGCGGGCGGCCGGCCCCTCCTGCGTCTCCCCGTGGCGCTGCTGCTGCTGGTGGTGTTGCTGCTGCTGCGACTGCTGCTGGCGCGCCGGCGGGTCGAGGCTCTCGTCGGAGGTGAGGATGGCGTACTCGAGCTGCTGGAGGCTCTCGTTGGGCTCGATGCCCAGCTCGTCGATCATCGTCTGGCGGGCGCGGCGATAGACCGTCAGCGCCTCGGCCTGGCGTCCCGAGCGATAGAGCGCGAGCATCAGCTGGCCGCGCAGCCGTTCCCTGAGCGGGTGCTCCTCGACGAGCTCGCTGAGCTCGCCCACCAGCTCGTGGTGCCTGCCCAGCTCCAGCTCCAGGTCGACGCAGTCCTCGTTCGCGTTGATCCGGCGCTCGGTGAGCTTGCCGATCGCCCCCTGCACGAGCCGGCTCTCCTGGCCGTCGAGGGCGGGGCCCCGCCAGAGGGCGAGCGCGTCCCGGTAGTGCTTGACGGCCTCCTCCAGGCGGTGGCCCTCGCGGGCCTGGCGGGCCTGGCCCAGGAGACTCTCGAAGTTCTGGGAGTCGAGCTGCCCCTCGGCGACCCGCAGGGTGTATCCCTGGGGGTGGGTCGCGATGACGTCGGCCCCGCCGTTGGCGGCGAACAGCCGCCGCAGCGAGGAGATGCAGATCTGCACCTGCGCGCGCGAGGTGCTGGGGAGATCTTCTCCATAGATCGCGTCTGTCAGCCGCCCGATGGTGACCATACGGTTGGCCTCGAGTAAGAGGCAGGAGAGGACCACCTGTTGCCGAGGGGCTCCCAGATCCAGGCGCTGGGCCCCGACGACGACCTCCAAGGGGCCGAGGATCCGATACTCCACCGAATCTCCTTACGGAATCGCGGCCTGTCCAGGAATTCACCGCACGGTCGGTGTAAGAGAGACGCGAGTGACCTGACCATTTCCATGGGGACAGACAACAATTGACTCAACCCCACCACCATGACCTTCAGGCATATGCCCGGCGATCACAGTGGGTAATTTATGTGCATAAACATCGTCAGCGGGGATCATACATCGTCGCTGATGGGAGAACCAGTGGGATTTGTAAAGGTCTGGCCCGATTTGCGACTAACGGGTGGGTTTGAGACGCGAAGAAGCGGCCGGGCCTTGGACGGCTCCGACCGCTTCGGCGGACCCCGCCGCCGGCGATGACGCCGGGCGGGGGTCGCAGTTCAGCCCCAGGGAGTGTTGCTGGCGAGCACCGTGGTCCTCGTGGCCCCGTCGGCGGCGGAGGAGACGGCGGCGGTGAGACCGAGGCACCCGAGGACGGCGATGGCGGAGACGACGATCCGGAGGGCGCTGAAGCTCACGATTTCCCGCATTTTCTTACCTCTTCTTCGTGTCTTGCAGGCTGTTCACTGCTGTCCGCCTGTCTGCTTCAAAACGTAAATAGGCCCCCTATCCGCCTCTTATCCGATTCCTTCTGATCCGGCATCCGGCCTATCCGGGGCGGAAGAATAGTGGTGGGTGGCCGATGGATAGCGGGCCGAAGGCGGATGGATAGCCCTCCCCCCGAACCTGATGTGACCGAGGCCGCGCGATAAGGGTCACGCGGTCCCGACCAGCAGATGGGTAACCTCAATGAGCATCGCCACGCAGACACTTGACGGCGTCTACGGCCGGTCCGCGGCCGGCGTCCGAGCTCGCCTGGAGCGCGCCTCGGGTGCCGGCTGGGAGCCGGTGTCCGAGGGCGAGACCGACATCGACGGAAACGTCAAAGAATGGACGGACGAATTCATGGAGCGCGGGCTCTATCGTCTCGTCCTCGCCACCGACCACTATTTCGCCGGGCTCGGCATGACCACCTCCTACCCGGAGGTCACGGTCATGTTCAGAATGCACGACGAGCGCATGCCGTACCACGTCCAGGTCGTGCTGGCCCCACACTCGTACTCGACGTGCTTCGGCGTCCGCGGGTGAGTCCGCGAGCGGTGGAGTCCGTCCTGCCAAGGGAAGCGAACATGTCCGTTCAAGAATTGGTGATATCCGGCTCCGACGACTCCGGGCGGGACGAGGGCACGCCCTCGGTCATCGCCCGGTGCCTGAGCAACTTCCGCCTGGAGGTCGACGGGCAGGCCGTCTCCCACTGGCGCGCCGGCAAGTCCCGCGCCCTGTTCCAGTACCTGCTGGTCAACCGCGAGCGGTTCGTCCACCGGGACCGGCTGCACGAGGTGCTGTGGCCGGAGCGGGAGGGACACCACTCCAGCTCGCTCAAGGTCGCCGTGCACGGGGTGCGGCGGGTGCTCAACGAGTTCGAGGACAGGGACGGCTTCACCCTGCTCCACCAGGACCACGGGTACGTGCTGCGGACGAACAGCGCGTGGGTGGACATCGAGGAGTTCCAGCGCGCCTTCGACCAGGGCCGGACCGCGTGGGTGGACAAGGACCACGACACCGCCATCGCGTGGTTCCAGCGGACCGCCGACCTGTACACCGGGGACTTCCTCTCCGGCGAGAGCGGCGACTGGATCAACGAGCAGCGGCAGTGGATGCGCGGGACCGCCCTGCGCGCCCTGTCCGCGCTGCGCACCGAGGCGCTGGAGCGCGAGGACTGGCCGGCCGCGATGCACTGGTGCCGCAGGGCCCTCGACATCGACCCCCACCACGAGACCACCTACCAGACGCTGATGATGATGCACGGCGAGCTCGGCGAGCTCGGCCGCGTCCTGAGCTGGTACGAGGTGTGCCGTCACCGGCTGCGCACCGACCTGGGCGTGGAGCCGAGCGAGCGCACCGAGCGGCTGCTGGCCTCGCTCATGCGAGGCCGGACCCTGCCGCCCCTGACCGGACGGCGCCGGTGACGGCGCCATCGACAGCGCTATCGACAGCGCCATCGACAGCACCGATAGCGTCACCGACAGCACCGATAGCGCCATCGATAGCGTCGATAGCGCCCCCGACAGCGCCACCGACGGCCCTCGATCGGGGGCCCGATCTGGAAGGTCTGCGCACGGCGGTCGGCGAGTTCGCCCGTTACGGCGCGGCCGACAGGTCGTGGGAGCGGCTGCTGCTGGCGACCGGGCCGGAGGTCGACCCCGCGCTCGCGGCCCATCGCCGGGCGCTGCTGGTCTGGCTGAACGCCTGGGGCTGCCGGCTGCGCTACCCGCGCGAGGGCGAGCACGACGCCTTCTGCGCGGAGAGCGCCGCCTGGTGGGAGCGCTGGAGGGAGCGCCTTCCCGGCCGGGACGCCGCGCTCGCGGCGCTGGGCGACGCGGAGATCGACGTGCTGGGCGAGTGTTACGCGGACCTGTCGGCGATGCGGGCGACCCCCGGGCCCAGACCCCGCTCCCTGGGACCGACCGCCGCGAGCAAGATGCTGCACGCGCTGCGCCCGCGGGCGCTGATGCCGTGGGACGCCGCCATCGCCGACGCCCTGCACGGGGCCCGTACGGCGGACGCCTATCGCGCGCACTTGCGGGCGGGCCGGGAATGGGCGCGGCGCCTGCTCTCCGAGACGGGTCTCGACGAGCAGGCGCTGGCGGTGGAGCTGGGCCGTCCCGGGCGGCCCCTGGCGAAGATGCTGGACGACTACTGCTATCTGGCGTTCACCGCGGCGACCTGACCGGCCCTTGAGCTCCGCCCGCGCGGCCTCGGGGACGGGTTCACGGCGACGTTCGCGACCGGCGACGGTCACGGGGACGCGACCCGGACGGGTCGCGTCCCCGCGCTCATCGCAGCGACCTGACCAGGCTTCGCGCCGCCGTGCGGCTCGCGGCGAGCACGGTCTTGCCCGCCCCGCCGCTCCCCCCGGTGAAGGTGTAGACGCCCCTGGCCAGGGGACGCAGCGACAGCCCGCCCGTGGGGTGGTAGCACTCGACCGCGGTGACGGCCTTGACCGTCCCCCCCGGCGGCCGGTATCCGATCCTGGCCTCGGCGACGTCGAGAATCCTGCTGGTGAGAACGGGGTCGGTCGGCGCGCTTCCAGGATTGATGTCCCATCTGTCGGTGGGCAGCCCGAGCAGGATCCTCTCCTCGGAGTACGACCGGCCGTAGAGGCCGGACGTCTCGTCGACGAACGCGTTGGGTTCCCTGCCCCCCGAGGGGCCGAGCACGTACTGGATCACCTTGGTGCGCAGTCCCGCGTCCGTCAGGCCCGTGCGGGCGAGAAGGCTCTGGGTCCACGCCCCGGCGGCCACCACGACGGCGTCGAACCTGGCCGGGCTGCCCTCCGACGGGCGGACCTCGGCCTCGGCGGTGATGCCGTCCACCTGCCCGTCGATGACGAAGGCGCCCGACCTGACGAGCTCGACCAGGAGCCGGTCGCGGAAGCCGTTCGGGGAGAGGTATCCGGCGCGCTTCTCGACGACGGCCACGCTCCCCTCCGGCAGTTCCCGGAACGTGCCACGGGTGCTGAGCTCCGCACCGCTGACCAGGGAGATCGAGCCGGGCAGCCGGCTGCGTACCAGCTCCACCAGGCCCTCGGTGCCCGGCCCGAGGCCGGGCAGCAGGTACACCGAGCCGGTCTCCCGGTAGGAGGCCCACTCGCGCAGCTCCCGGTTCGAGTGGAGCTCGGCCAGGCTGTCGGCGGCCTCCAGGCACAGGGCGGCGTCGGGCTCGAAGGCCCTGGTCAGGCCCCCTGAGGCGGCGCTGGCGTCGGCCCTGCGGTGCGGCTCTCCCGTGTACAGGTGGACGGCGCTTCCCCTGACGACCTCGCACAGGCGCCAGGCCAGCATCGCCCCCGCGATCCCGCCACCCACGACGGCGATTTTGATCATCGCACTCCTCCGTTCATGTAGCCGAGGCGGTCGCGGTCCGCGACTCGTCGGTCTTGTTCGGGTCCCGCATGCCGATCAGGCCCGCCACGGTCGCGATCGCGGAGAGCAGGGCCGCCCACAGCCACACCGAGCGCCCCACCTGGAACCACACCAGGGTTCCGATGACCGGCCCGATCGCGGTGCCGAGCCCGAAGACGCTCTGCATGGCGCCGATGTAGCGCCCGCGGAGCCGCTCCGGTCCCGCCAGGGCGGGGTAGGCGAACGTGGTGGGTCCGCCGATGATCTCCGAGAGCGTCCAGACCAGGGTGCCGAGCATGAACCAGATCGGGAGCGGGGAGATCGCGTAGATGGCGTAGCCGACCGAGACGAGACCGAGCCCGAGCAGCGCGGTCAGCCGGATCGGCCACTTCTGCACGACCTTCGTCATCGCCAGCTCGCAGGTGATGACGATGAGGCCGTTCAGCGAGACGGCCGCGCCGTACCACCACAGGCTGATGCCTGCGGCGGAGATGTCCAGCGGCAGGGTCGCCGTGTACTGGCAGTAGACGACGGAGGTGAGCAGCATCGCGACCAGGTACATGCTGTAGCGCCAGTCGGCGAACACCGCGAGGTAGCCGCCGCGCCCCTCCCCGGGCGCCTCCTGCGCTTCCGCCGCGGCCTTGGCCGCGGCGCGCGCGGCACGTGGGGCGCGCTTGGGCAGCGCGAACATCACGATCCCGCCGAAGATCAGTGCCGCGGCGGCCTCTCCCCAGAAGAGCGCGTTGTAGGAGACCGACAGCAGCGCGGCGCCGATCAGCGGGGCGGCCGTCATGCCGAGGTTCAGGCCGAGCCGGTACATCGCCGTGATCATCACGACCCGGTGCCTCGGCGTCAGCTCGGTGAGCATCGTCTGGGCGGCCGGCCGGTAGAACTGGCCGACCGTGCTGACCGCGAAGACCGCGGCCAGGATCATGGCGTAGGACGGGGCGTAGAGGATGGACACGATCAGCAGGGCCGAGCCGCCCATGCTGATCAGGGTGACGGCCCGGGCGCCGAGCCGGTCGGAAAGCGATCCCCCGGCCAGCGAGCCCACCACCGCTCCGGCGCCGTACACGCCCAGCGCGAGCCCCGCCTGGGTGGCGGAGAAGCCCCGGTCGGTCATGAACAGCACCAGGTAGATCTGGATGAACGCGGCCAGCCTGCTGATGAAGCCGCCGAAGAGCAGCGCCCTGACGGCGCGCGGGGACTCCCGCAGGGTGGCGAACACCCCGTCGTCCGGCTTGTCCGGTGGTGTCGGGGACACGTTGTTCTCGTTCTCGATGACGGCGGTCATGCTGCTTCCTTCACCTTCAGGTGCGCCTCGGCGGCGTCCAGCGCGGCCCGGCACTCGTCGACGGTCGGGGACAGCGCGGTGGCGTAGGCGATACGCCCCCACAGGGTGCCCTTGGGCGGTGGTGAGACGGTCGCGCCCGCGGCGACGACCGGGACGACCCGGTCGATCTCCGGGGGCAGGCCGGCCTCGTCGAACTCGATCGACTCGATCGTGGTGTCGTCCTCGGCGACGTAGAAGAAGCGCACGCCGCCGACGAGCTTGCGCTCGGGGGCGAGCGCGGGGGTACGGCCGCAGGCCACCGCGGCGGCGGCCAGGCCGGGGTCGATCCCGGTGGTGAGCATCCCGAGGTAGGGGATCATGTCCCCGCCCAGGCGCGCGTTCACCTCGATGACGCGCAGCCCCCGGGAGGAGAGCTTGACCTCGGTGTGGGTGAATCCGTCGGTGAACCCGAGGGCGGTGTGGGTGTCCTGCAGGACGCGGCGGAACTCCGGGTCCTGCAGCAGCTCGTCCTGGGCGTCGACGAAGTGGCCCACCTCCTCGCAGTAGGGCTCGTAGCCGAGGACCTTCCTGCCGAGGAAGAGCGGGGTCACCACGCCGCCCTGCACGACGGCGTCGACGCTGACCTCGGGTCCGTCGGCGAACTCCTCGACCAGGACGGGGACCTCGAACGTCGCCCCGCCGGGGACGTGCAGGTCGTGGACGAAGGCGAACCGCTCCGCCAGCTCCTCGGGGTCCTCGACCCTGATGACGCCCAGGCTGCCGCCCAGGCCGCGCGGCTTGAGGATGGCCGGGTAGCCGACCTTGTCGGCCGCGGCCAGGGCCTCGTCGAGCGTGGAGACGGCGAGCGACTTCGGTTGCGGGACGCCGAGCTCGTCGAGCGCGACGCGGGTGAGGTGCTTGTCGCGGCAGCGGCGCACCATCTCGGTGTCGCCGCCCGGCAGGCCGAGGGCCTGCGAGACGTGCGAGGCGGCCAGGATCGTGGCCTCGTCCCAGCACAGCACCCCGTGCACGGGCTCGCGGGCGGCGAGCTCCAGCGCGGCGGTGACCAGGGCGGGGCCGTCGCCCAGGTCGGCGACGACGGTCCAGCCGGTGACGTACTCCTTCTCCCAGCCGGGCTCGGCGGCCACCAGCAGGTGGACGCGGTACTCGGTGGCGATGGAGCGCAGCAGGTACTCGCGGTAGTGCCGCATCCCCGTCGCGACCACCAGGATCAGCGGTCTGGTGTCGATGGTCATGTCACGCCTCCTTGGCGGTGGTCGCGAGCGGCTTGTCGGTGCCGTCGGTGCCCTGCAGGGTGTCGAAGAACTCCTCGCGGACGATCTCGTCCTCGGTGGGGGCGATCCTGGCGGCCGCGTAGCGCAGCAGGGGCGGCGCCATCATCGAGGTCACGACCGCGACCAGGACGATGACCGTGTAGGACGCCGTGGTGAGGACGCCCAGGCGCAGGCCCACCATCGCGATGATCACTTCGATCACCCCGCGGGAGTTGAGTCCGGCGCCGAGCGCGAGGGCCTCCCAGCGCGTACGGCGGGCGATGCGCGCCCCCAGGTAGGCGCCGGCGAACTTGGACGCGATGGCGACGGTCAGCACCACGACGCCGGCGATGAGCACCGGCGGCTTGGCCAGCTCGGTCAGGTCCATCCGCAGGCCCGCCGTCGCGAAGAAGATCGGTGCGAGCACCGCGGCGACGAGCGTCTGCAGGGGCGCCAGCCTGGCGACCTTCAGATCCGGCGAGGAGCCGACGAGCGCGCCGCAGATGAAGGCGCCGAGGATGGCCTCGAAGCCCATCGACTGGGTGGCGGCGGCCGAGAGCAGGATCATGATCACCACGGCGGCGATCGTGGTGGCGCTCCCGCCGCGGTCGGCGAGGCGCAGCACCCCGGCGACCACCCTGCGGCCGAGCAGGACCGACACGGCCACGATGCCGGCGAGCAGCGCGATCGCGGTGAGCGCGGCCTGCCCGGTGCGCGCCCCGGCGGTGGCGAGCGCGGAGACCACCGAGAGCAGGAACCAGCCGACCACGTCGTCGATGACCGAGCTGCTCAGGATGAGCTGGCCGATGTCGCGGTGGAGCAGGCGCATCTCCATGAGCACCTTGGCGATGACGGGGATGGCGCTGACGCACAGGGCCACGCCCATGAAGAGCGCGAAGACCATCGTGTCGACGCCTTCGGCGATCATCTCGGAGGGGGCCATGAACCCGATCGCGACACCGAGCACCAGCGGGACGACCAGCCCGAAGCCGCTGATCCAGGCGGCGCTCCTGCCCTGGCGCCGGATGAAGCCCAGGTCGAGGTGCATGCCGGTCAGGCCGACCAGCAGCAGGACGCCGAGCTGACCGACGGCGTCGATCATGTGGAATCTGGCCGGGTCGGTGGGCAGCAGCCAGGCGGAGAACTCGGGGGCGATGTTGGCGAGCAGCGAGGGCCCGATCAGGATGCCCGCGCTGAGCTCGCCGAGCAGGGCCGGCAGCCCGAGCCGGACGGAGAGACGTCCCAGCACGGTGGCCAGGCCCAGGAGCAGGCCGAGCTGCAGCAGGAGGATCATCAGGTTGTGGGCGGGGATGACGGCGACGGGGGCCGCGGCGATGGTGTTCATCGGGGGTCACTCGCCGTTCTCGACGTAGTACCAGTTCTCCGGGCTGATCATCCCGAAGGGGTTGATCGGCTCGAAGCCGCGGATGTTGTTGGCGACCTCGAACAGCCGCAGGGAGAAGTTGGGGATGAAGATGACGGGGACCTGCTCGGCGATGTAGTCCTGGTACTCGTAGAGCGCCGCGGGGTCGTCGCTGGTCAGGGTGCGGTCGATGAGCTCGTCGGCCTTCGGGTCGGTGTAGTGGCCGAAGTTGCCGCCGGCGTCGGTCCGGAAGAGGATCTCGCCGCTCGGGTAGTGGTAGACCCAGCCGCCGCCCCAGGTGCTCAGCTCCCACAGGCAGGGGCTGTCGGGCCCGACGACGCAGGGGGCGTCCTCGGCCACCAGGACCGAGCCGTAGACCTCCTGCAGCCGCAGCTCGATGCCGGCCTTGACGGCGTCGTCGCGGAACTGCTCCATCAGGCGGGTGAGCGCGGGGCGGCCCTCGGCGTACCTGAGGGAGAAGCTGAGCCTGGTGCCGCCGGGGATGCCGGCGCCGGCCTGGCCGGGCCCCTCGCCGGGGTTGACGCAGACGGCGGGGAACGTGCTGGTGTCCCAGCCGTTGGCCTCCAGCAGCTCGCGGGCCCGCTCGGCGTCGAAGGGCAGGATCGGCGCGCCCTGCAGGGTGGGCGAGACCAGGTCGCTCACCGGGTAGCGGGGCACCGGCCCGTCCTGCCGGTAGGCGTAGCCGTGGTAGATGTCGCGGGACGCCCGGTCCTGGTCGAGCGCGTGCTGCATCGCCTGCCGGATGTAGGTCTGGGCGAGCATCTTGCCGGCGACGGTCGGGTTGTTGTAGTTGAGCGGGATGTAGCGGATGCAGAAGGCCGCCTGCGGGACCAGCGTGTAGTTGTCGCCCAGCGGGTTGGGGCCGCCCTTGGTGGGGTCGTCGGTCGGCTCGGCGCTGAAGCTCAGCGGCAGGTAGCCGACCTGGATGCCGTCGGGCGCGTCCGGCCCCTCCAGCAGTTTTTGATACTCCTCGCCGTCGGACATGAAGGGGATCTGCCGGAACTCGTCCAGGTGCGCCTTGTTCGGCCCGGAGTAGTGCTCGTTGGGGACGAAGGTGACGACGCCCTCCATGGTGTAGCTCTTCAGCCGCCACGGGCCGCTCACCACGCTCCACACCGGGCTGCTCGCCCAGTGCACCCGGTCGGAGTTGTCCTCCTCGATGACGCCGCCGTTCTCGCCCATCAGGAAGTCGTAGACGTCGGCGACGTTCTCCAGGCCGAAGGAGGCGTCGGAGGGCCCCTCGGCGGTGCGGTCCCAGGCCTTGGGCATCGGGGTGATGGTGCTGAGCTGGTTCATCAGCACCCAGCGCTTGGAGTAGACCTTGTCGAAGGTGAAGTAGACCTTGTCCTCGGCGAGCTTGCCGTAGGAGACCAGGTTGTCGGGGAAGCAGCCGGGGACGTACTCGCCGTAGCGCTCGCCCTTGACCGCCATCATGTTCACCCAGAACAACACGTTGTCCGCGCAGATCGTCTCCCCGTTGGACCACTTCCAGGGCTTGACGGTGACGGTGACGGTGAGGCCGTCCTCGCTCCACTGCGGCGGCTCGCCGATGCTGAGGTCGTAGTCGACCTCGGGGGTGCCGTGCGTGCCGAAGAAGTACAGCGGCCGGTACATCAGGATCTGGAACTCAAGCAGGTTGCGGGTGCCGAAACGCTCCGGCGGGGTGAAGGGGAAGATGATCGACGGGGGGAATCCGGGGGCGCAGGCCCAGGTCACCGTGCCGCCCTTGACGGGCTTCTCAACGTTCGGGCGGGCGATGGTGTTCAGGGTCATTGTCAGCTCTCAATCCTCTGGTGGGGAAGCGTGAAGGTGTCGGGGTCGATCTCCTCGAGGAGGGAGACGCCGCTGCTCGCGTGGGCGCCGAAGCGCTCCCACGTCTCGTGGAGCAGGACCCGGCCGTCGGGGAGCAGTTCGGGTGTGCTGCGGCAGTGGCCCGACACGACGGAGCCGTTGTCGAGGACCATCGTGTAGGCGAAGTCGAGGGTGCCGTCGGGGGCGCAGAGCCCGGTGAGGCTGCCCCGGCGGGCGTGTCCGCCGGAGAACTCGCCCCACAGCAGGTCGCCGTCCTGGCGGTACAGGGCGATCGGGTGCTGTTCCCCGGAGGGGACGCCGCCGGTGGTGAAGCGGCGCCCGTTGTAGTCGATCATGAGCGGGCCGCCCTCAGTTCGAGGGTGCAGCACTTGGCGCTGCCACCGGACTTCAGCAGCTCGGAGAGCTCGACGCCGATGGGCTCGTAGCCGCGCTCGCGCAGCTCGCCCATGAGGTGGGTGGCCGCGGGCGGCATCAGGACGTGGCGGCCGTCGGAGACGGCGTTCAGCCCGAACACCTCGGCGTCGGCCTCGTTGGCGATGACCGCGTCGGGGTACAGGACGCGCAGGACGCCCTGGCTCTCCCTGGAGAAGGCCCCCGGGTAGTACATGATCTGGTCGCGGCCGAGCACGGCCAGCGCGGTGTCGAGGTGGTAGAAGCGCGGGTCGACCAGCCTCAGCCCCGCCACCGGGATCCCGAAGAACTTCTCCGCCTCGCGGTGCGAGCGGATGTCGGTGCGGAAGCCGGTGCCGGCCAGCAGGTAGCGGCCGGCGTGCAGGTAGTCGCCCTCGCCCTCGTTGACGTGGACCGCCTCGCGGGTCTGGTAGCCGCGGGCGCGGAACCACTCCAGGTAGGCGGGGCCCTCGGCGGCCCGCTCCTCGTACCGGAACCTCGCCGACAGCACCTTGCCGTCGATGACCGTCGCGCCGTTGGCGGCGAAGACCATGTCGGGGTAGCCGGGCAGCGGTTCGATGAACTCCACCTGGTGGCCCAGGGCGCGGAAGGCGCGCAGCAGGCCGTCCCACTGGAGCCTGGCCAGCGAGCCGTCGACCGGCTTGCCGGGGTCCATCCAGGGGTTGATGGAGTAGACGACGTCGAAGTGGGTGGGCGGGCACATCAGGTAGCGGCGGGTGCGGGCGACGCGCAGGGTCCGTGCCGGCGCCTCCTCGATCAGCTGTGTCATGACGCCTCTCCGTCCCGGACGAACGTGACCTTGATCTTGGAGGCGTGGTCGAGCATCGTCTGCCTGGCGTCCTCCAGGGAGGTGCCGGTGGTGCCCAGGAAGCCGAGGATGCTGTTGCCCTCCGGCGGGCGCCGGACGACGTCCCCGGGACTGGCGGTGATCTTGAGGAAGAACACCTTCTCGGACTTCGAGACCTCGTCCGGCACGTCGATGGCGGCGATCCGGCCCGCGTCGCACATCAGGCACATCGCGGTGATGTGGACGCCGGTCGGCCGGTAGTGCCGCACCCGCGGCGCCGCGCCGCGCGCCACGTCCATCACGGCGCGGATCGGGTTGTGCGCGGCGGTGATCTCGGCGATGAGGTCCAGGCCGCCGCCGCCGGGCCTGATCGCGATCTCCAGCAGGTACGGCTCGCCCCGGTGGAAGCGCACCTCGGCGTGCAGCACGCTGCGCCGCAGCCCCTGGGAGTGCGCCCCGGCCCTGACCACGCGGTGGACCGCGGCCACCTGCTCGGTGGTGAGCGAGGTCGGCCCGTGGTGCACGTCGTCGTCGAAGGTGCCTCCCTCGACGGTGATGCGGTCCACGATGGAGCCGAGGTAGACCTCGCCGTCCCAGGCCACGGCCTCGATGAGGAACTCGTCCCCGTCGAGGAAGGACTCGACCAGCAGGCCGTGCGGGCCGAGGTCGAGGCCGTGCGCCTCCATCTCGAACCACGACATCCCCTCGATGCCGGCCAGCGCCTGCGGGAACAGCTCCGCCATCTCCTCCGCGTCGTCGATCTTGAACACGAAGTTGCTCGCGGCGCCCAGGGTGGGCTTGAGGATGACCGGGTAGCCGAAGTCGGCGGCGGCGCCGAGCGCCGCGTCCAGTTCGGTGACGAAGCGGAAGTCCGGGTGCGGCGCGTCGTACTTCTCGTGCGCCTCGCGCATCAGCAGTTTGTTGCGGCTGGTCCTGGCCGCCTCGACGCCCACGCCCGGCAGCCCGAGCGCCTCGGCGACGGCCGCGACCGTGGTCACGCCCGACTCCGAGAAGGTGATGATCCCCTCGAAGCGCTCCTGCTCGTGCCACTCCTTGGCCGCGGTGATGAGGTCGTCGATGTTCTGCGAGCCCACGACGCGGTAGCGGTCCTCCGGCCAGAAGTCGGGGGTGCCGATGCCGTTGAGCACGTAGAGCTCGGCGCCGTAGTCCTGGACCTGCTGGTAGCGGGAGCGGTAGTAGGTGGCGTTCTGTCTGGCTTCCATGGCGAGGAGTTTCATCGGGGGCTCCCGGGCAGTCGCGGTAGCAGGAAGGCGTCGATCGTCTCCGCGGAGGTGTCGAGGGTGAGCTCGACACCGGCCGCCTCGGCCTCGGCCGCGACGTCGATGAGGATGGGGGCGGCGCAGGCGAGGAAGGTGCGCACCTCCAGCAGGAGGTCGCCGGGCTCGTCGCGCTCGGCGGTGAGCAGCCTGGCGAGCTGGGTGACGATGCCGTCGGCCGCCCTGGTCAGGCTGAAGGAGGCGAGGTCGTAGCAGAGGCGGAACCTCTCGACGACCACCGTGGCCCGGCGGCGCCCGGCGTCGGTGACCTTGAGCTCCTCCCCCGGGTCGGTGACCAGGGCGTCGAGGCGGTCGGCGAGCGCGTCCCACGGCTCGCGCAGCCTGCGGGCGGTGACCTTGTCCAGGCCCTCCCTGGTGAAGTTGGCCCGCTGGTCCTCCGGGCAGGTCAGCGCGAGGTAGAACCGGACCAGGTCGCGCGGCACCTCGGCGACCAGGTCGGCGCCGCGGATGAGGTGGCCCCGGCTGGTGGAGAACTTCTCGTTCTCCAGCTCGTAGAACTCGTTGCAGACGTTGGTGTCGGGGGTGATGTAGCGGTCGCCGTGGGCGAGCAGCATGACCAGGTCGACCATGCCCCAGAAGTAGACGTTGTCGAAGCCGTGGAAGTAGACGAGGCTGTTGCCGCTCTCCACGAGCCAGGCCCGGTCGACGGGGCCCTCGGGCTCGCCGGCCGCCTTCCAGGTGCTGTAGATCGAGGCGGGCATCGCCTCGACCCACGGGTAGAGGATCTGGCCGGGCGTCTCGGCGAACGGGGCGTCGATCCCCCAGCCCGGCGACGGCACCGTGATCGGGATCTCGGGCAGCGGCCGGGCCAGGATCTCGCGGATGAGCTGCCTGCTGTGTCCCCTCCAGGTGTGCTCGCGGGCGGCGTAGTAGGCGGTGAGCTCCTCCCGGTAGTTCTCGATGGGCAGGACCAGGACGGTGACCTCGCGCGAGACCACCGGGTCGGCGGGGTCGAGGACCGAGCGCGGGTCGCCCAGGTCGTCGAAGTGGTTGGGGTGGCCGCAGCCCTCGCACGACCCGCCGCAGCTCTCGGTCAGGCAGGCCGGGCACTCGCCCTTGACCAGCCCGTCGAACAGGTAGGTCCCGGCGTTCCGCGCGTACGGCATCCGCACGGTCCGCAGTTCGAACCGGCCCTGCTCGTGGAGGGCGGTGACGAAGTCGAGCACGGTCCTGCGGTAGGTGTCGTCGATGGGCGGCATCGGGGCCAGGGAGATGCCCATCGCCTCGACCGACCGCTGGATGGCGGCGGTGGACTTCGCGCACAGCTCGGCGGGCGTGGTGCCGTGCTTGCGGGCGGTCGAGATCATGTACGACTGGCTGTCGTCGGTGCAGGTGTTGTAGTTGACGGGCCGGCCCTCGGCCCGCAGGTAGCGGGCGTAGACGTCGCCGGCGATGTAGGGACCCGCCATGTGGCCGACGTGCAGGTCTCCGTTGGGCGTCGGCGTCGCGGCGATGACGATGGTCTCCGTCATCTCTCCTCCTGGTGGCGGGTCTCGAACGTGCGGGTCATGTCGTGGTCCCACCAGATGCCGTACATCTGGAAGGCGGCGGTGCCGTCGTTGACGACGCGGTGGTCGGTGCCGGGCGGGAAGTAGACGACGTCTCCGGCGGAGAAGGCGGAGCTCTCGCCCTCGCTCTCCAGGACGGCCTCGCCGGAGACGGCGATGAAGATCTCGTACTCGTGGTGGGCGTGCCTGGTCGAGGCGGTGCCGGGCTCGATGACGCACCAGGCCCCCTCGAACGGGGCGTTCAGCGTCTCCCAGGGCAGCAGCCGCTTGGCGAGCAGGCCGTTGTCCTGGCGCAGGTGGGCAGGGTCATAGGAACGGAGGTCCACGGGGGTTCTCCTCGAAGGGTTCGGAGGTGATCAGGAGGCGACCGGGAGGGCGAACGGCGTCAGCAGCTCGGCGGCGGCGTTGCTGCCCTGGATGTCGTAGACGATCTCCTCGGCCCGGTTGGCCAGCGTGCTGAGCAGGGAGTCGGCGATGCCGTGCGTGTCCTCGTTGACGCCCTGCAGGTAGCAGGAGGCGTCCGAGCCGACGGGCAGGGAGAGCTTGTAGAAGCGGTCGACGCCGATCTCGCCGAGGCCGGCCCTGGCGGCGAGGTCGCGGATCAGCGTGGGCATCCGGCGGTCGAAGCCGGTGCCGAGCAGCAGGACGTCGCAGGGCAGCTCGTCGTAGCCGCCGCTCTTCCTGTCCTGGAGGGTGAGGACGATCTCGTCGTTCTCGACCCTGGCCGCGGCGATCTCGGCCATCGTGATGATCCGGATCCGCTCCTGCCCGACGAGACGCTCCAGGTAGATCTGCCGGTAGAGGTTCTCCAGCAGGCCCGGCGACAGGCCCGCGTAGTTGGTGCGGTGCATCTCCCCGAGGAGCTGGCGCCGCGCCTCGGGGCGCGACCGGTTGAACTCGTCGACGAAGGAGGGGTAGAAGAGCTCGTTGGTGAACTTGCTGCTCTCGTAGCCGTTGAGGCCGATGGAGCGCATCACCATCGTGCACTGGGCGTTGGGCATGTTCTGGTGGGTGGCCCACAGCATCTCGGCCGCGCTCTGCGCGCCGCCGATGACCGCGACCCGGTGCGGGGCCTCGTGGTCGAGCCCGGCGATCCCCTTGCTGTACTCGGTGCTGTGGATGATCCGCTCGCGGGGGAGCGTGCCGAACACCTCGGGGATGTGGGCGTCGCGGCCCGCGCCGACCACCAGGGTGCGGGAGCCGATGGTCGAGCCGTCGGCGAGCCGGACGATCCAGCTCTCGACGCCGCCGTCCGCGGACAGGACCGGCTCGACCCCCACGCAGCGCCGGTTGTACTCGATGCGCACCTGGGTGAGCGACTCGGCCACCCAGAGCAGGTAGTTCGAGATCTCCATCCTGTACGGGGTGAAACTGCCCAGGTTGACGAATTCACCGAGCCTTCCCACGGAATGCAGGTGATTCACGAAGGAGAATTTGCTCTGCGGGTTCCTCAACGTGACGAGGTCCTTGAGAAAGGACACCTGGCTCTGGGTCCAGGGCAGCAGCATTCCCCGTTGCCAGACCACGTTCTCGTGCTGTTCTATGATCAGCGTTCTGGTGGCCAGCTCCGGAGCGAGCTCTTCGAGGGCCACGGCGAGGGCGAGGTTGGACGGCCCTGCGCCGAGGGCGAGTAACTCGACTTCCTGATGCTTCACGGTGGTCGCCTCCCGGACGACTTCTCGGGCGCTGTGCCCGTGACGAATGGTTTTCTTGGGTTTCTCCTGGTCTGCTCACTGCCAGCCGGCTCCGCCGGACGGGGTGAGGGCCGCGGTGACCGCGAGGCCGGCCCTGGCTCCGGTCACGGCGGCGGCGACGGGAACGGCGGTGAGCGAGGGGGCGCCGAGGACGGGGGCGGTTGAACGGAGCGTGGTACCCATTGTTCTTCTTTCCTTTCGGCCGGCGATTCTCGGCGCCCTTTTCCTATTTCACGGGTGCTGTCCCGGCTAGCTTTCCCGGACATTTCCCGTTTCGTTCTGACACTTCGATTCTTGGTCGATCGAGGTGGATTCCGGAAGGCCTGGAGGCTGTCAGCGCGCTGCAATGGCAGGACGCTGACAGGCCTCCTCGTCGAACGCCGCGAGGCGCTCGAGCGCGAGGTCGAGGTCGGTGCCGCAGGCCACCAGCGACCAGCCCGCGAGCTCGGGCACGGTGCCGAGGGCGCGCAGGCACAACCGCGCCGCCGCGCTCTCGGCCTCGTCGAGGGTGCGCCTGCGGATGAAGAGTCCGAGCTGGATCCCGGCGGGATGGTCCTCGCCGTAGATGTGCTCTATCCCCTCGGCGGGCTCCGCCAGCACCAGGAGCAGCCGCCGGAGCTCACGCGCGGGTATCCGTCCGGCGGGCGGGGCCGGACGGCCTTCGATCTCTGGGGCGCGCAGGCGCGCGTTGATGAGATACATGAATCGACCGTGGTTCGCGCGCGGCGATTCCACCAGGTGTTTCCCCTGGCAGGTCCATGGCGTGGCAGGATCATGCCACCGCGCCGGCACTCCCGGGACGGCGCCTCGCGGCCCCCGGGAGATCCTCGAAGGGACGCCCTCCGGAAATCCCAAGGGAACGCCCGCCGAATGGCGCCCCGCGGACCTCCGGGAGACCTCCGGATGAACGCCGCCCGAACGACGCCCCGCCATTTCTCGAAGGTCCCGACTTCTCGAAGATCCCGAAAGGACGCCTCCGGACGGCGCCTCCCGAATTTCCGGAGGATCCGCGAATGGCTGGAACACCTCAGGAGAAATCAGCGCGTCCACAAAAGGTCAGAACACCTCAGGAGAAAACGGGGCGATTGCATAACCCCGTCATCACTGCGCCCGGCTACTTTCAGACTGCGATCGTCGTGGGTTTCGCCCGTCGGATCGCGTCTCGGTCAAGCTCGAACCGTGGAGGGGTCGTGCTCATGCTGCTTGGCATCGGGTCCGCCGAGGAAACCGTCTACCGCACCATCCTGGAGAACCCCTCCTACGGGGTGACCGAGCTGAGCCTGGAGCTGGGATGGCCGGTCCACCGGATCCGCGCCACCCTGGACGAGCTGGCCAAGCTCTCGCTCCTGCGCCCCTCGTGGGAGGAGCCGGACGTGCTGCGCCTGGTCCGCCCCGAGGTGGGGCTGGCCGCGCTGCTGGCCCGGGAGGAGGCCGCGCTGCTGGCCAAGCAGCAGGAGATCGAGCGGAGCCGGACGGCCGTCGCCCAGATGATCGCGGCCTACGGCGACCAGCACCCGGTGCGCTCGGGCGACGACTCCGAGACGCTCGTCGGCATCGACGCGATCCGCGGCAAGATCGAGGAGCTGGTCGCCGGGTGCCGGCAGGAGCTGCTCGGATTCGAGCCCAAGAGCGCCCAGACCTCGGACAACCTCGCGGCGAGCCGCCCGCTGGACGAGGCCCTGACCGAGCGCGGCGTGGCGATCCGCGTCATCTACCCCGACAGCGTCCGCAACGACCAGGCGACCAGCGGGTACGCCACCTGGCTCACCGGGAACGGCGGCCAGGTCCGCACCACCCCCGGCCTCCCGCTCCGCATGCTCATCTTCGACCGCCGGGTGGCCCTGCTCCCGACGGACCCCGCGGACAGCGGCGCCGGAGCGGTCCTGCTGCGCGGGGCGGGCGTCGTCGCCGCCCTCATCGCCCTGTTCGAGCAGACCTGGGGGGCCGCCGTCCCCTTCGGCGAGGAGCGCAGGCGCGACGAGAAGGGCCTCAGCTCCCAGGAGCGCGAGGTGCTCCGCCTGCTCTCGACGGGGCTGACCGACGAGGCGGTGGCCCGCAGGCTCGACGTCTCGGTGCGCACCCTGCGCCGCGTCACCGCCGAGCTGATGGAGCGTCTCGAGGCCCGCAGCCGGTTCCAGGCCGGATACCTCGCGGCCGCCAGGGGATGGCTGCCCTCCGCCCTCTGACCCGCGTCACGACCCCCGATGTGAGTTCATCTCGCCACGGGGAGCGCGGACCCGTCCATCGGGCCGTCGGGACTGTAGACCGCGCACATGACGTCGCGGTCGCCGCCGGCCCAGGTCTCCCGGGTCGGCAGGATCGGATAGAACCGCAGCCCCGAGGCCGCCTCGCCGCTCCAGTGGCTGTCGAACCCCCGACCGCAGCTCCGCCACGCGAACGCGCTCAGCGCCGCCCGGTCCCACTCGCCCTCGGGGGCGTGCACGAAGCCGTACGCCTGGTTGGCCGCCCGCTCGTGGCAGGGCGTGTAGAGCACGACGACCTCGGCGGCCTCCTCGGAGTAGGCCGGATCGGTGAAGCACTCCCCCGCCTCGATGTGCAGGATCCCGCTCGTCCGCGCGGTGACGAAGGTTTCGTCCTTGATCCTCGGCCCGGTCGTCCCCGCCGCCCCCGTCGTGGTCGGCGGCGGGAGCAGCGTCCCGAGCGCCACGAGACCGAGGATCAGGGCCCAGCGACGGGCGGGCCGCCGCGTGCCGGCCTGGCGGGTGAGGGTCAACGGGACGTCCTGTTCCTCGGGAAGCGGCTCTTCACCCGGGGAGCGATTCCGCTGTTCGACGGCTGGTCGGCCACACCATAGGCGCGCTCCGCGGAACGTACGGGCAACGGGGGGTGGCGGGCGCGCGGACTTCCGGCGACATCGGTGGTACGGCCGGGTTCCCAGGTTCCCGAATCGGTGGTAGGGCCGGGCTCCCAGGTTCCCGAGAGGACATGTTCATCCGGACGCCACGCTCAATACAGGCATTTGATGATCCCTTCTGGATCAATACGGACGTCCACCGCACTCCCTCGGTGGACGGTGACTCCTCCCCCGGAAAAGAGCTCATGATGGGCGAAGTCAATATGCCCCGGCCCACCGGATCGCGGCGAACGAAGCTGACGGCGGCGGGCGCGGGCGTGCTGCTCCTCGGCGGCCTGGCGTTCGGCCCGGTGGCGTTCGGCGCGGCAGCGCCGCCGAAGTACCCCGCCGCCGACATCCACAAGCCCTCCCCCATGCCCGACCGCGTCATCCTGACCCCGACCACCACCCCGTCGACCAGCCAGAAGGTCACCTGGCGGGCCGTGGCGGACGCCGAGTCGGCGCAGGCGGAGATCCTCGAGGCCCCGCGCGCCCTCGGCGCGGTCGCGCCGGCCGCGGGCGCGGTCGTCAACGTCAAGGCCTCCACCACCACCCCGGTCAACACCACCCTGGGGTACGCCTCCATCTACCACACGGTGGAGTTCACCGGCCTGAAGCCGAACACCCGGTACACCTACCGGGTCGGCGACGGCACCAACTGGGCCGAGTGGAGCGACTTCACCACCGCGGCGGCCGGCCTGCAGCCGTTCTCCTTCATCTACTACGGTGACGCCCAGAACTACATCGACTCGGCGGTGCCGCGCGTCTTCCGCCAGGCGTTCGCCGACCGCCCCCAGGCGAAGATGATCGTCAACGCCGGTGACCTCATCGACTCCGCGAACAGCGAGGAGCAGTGGGGCCAGTGGTACAAGGCCGGCGGCTTCATCGACAGCCAGGTCAACAACATCTCGATCCCCGGCAACCACGAGTACAGCGGCGGGCTGTCCACCTTCTGGCGGCCGCAGTTCCCCTATCCCGACAACGGGCCGGGCAACCCCGAGCTGAAGCAGACCGCCTACACCGTCGACTACCAGGGCGTGCGCTTCATCGGCCTGGACTCCAACGTGCAGGGCGTCCCGGCCCTGATGGCCGCGCAGGCCACCTGGCTGGAGGGCCTGCTCAAGGACAACCCGAACAGGTGGACGGTGGTGACCTTCCACCACCCCGTCTACTCCACCACCGGCACCCGCAACAACCCCGCCGTACGTGACCAGTGGGGCCCGCTGTTCGAGAAGTACGGCGTGGACCTGGTCCTGCAGGGCCACGACCACTCCTACGGCCGGGGCAACGTCGCGACCGCCCGCAAGTCGGTCACCGTCAACAACGGCGTCGCCTACGTCGTGTCGGTCTCCGGCGGCAAGATGTACGCCCTCAACAACGGCGAGAACTGGACCGGCAACGGCGCCGAGGTCGTCAGCAAGAGCGAGAACACCCAGCTCTACCAGCTGATCGACGTCGAGTCCGACCGCATCACGTTCGAGGCCCGCTACGCCAACGGCGAGCACCACGACGGCTTCGTCATCCGCAAGAACAAGGCGGGCGAGCGCACGGTCAACGAGGTCCGCACCCCGGAGAACACCGTCGGCGAGCAGGTCACCGTCGACAGGACCACCGTCGGGACGCGCGGCGAGCTCAAGATCTCCGCGTACGGCTACGACCCGGGCGAGCGCGTGTCCGTCTACCTGCGGAAGGCGAGCGACCGCGACAGGGGGCACGGGCACGACAGGGACGACGCGATCGGCGTCCGGACCGCCGACGAGCTGGGCCGCCTGACCTACACCTTCAGGCTGCCGGGCAAGGCGAAGAAGGGCGACACCTACGTGGTGTACCTGGACAGCGCCAACCAGAAGATCACCAGCCCGGTCATCACGGTCACCAGGTAGTGACCCCCCGGGGCGCGGGGCGGCCGTGACGGCGGCCCCGCGCCCCGGGGGTACCGGCGCCCGGGGTACCGGCGCGCCACGCCCGGGCCGTACCGGCGTGGCGCGCCGGAGCCATGAGCGTCATACCGGCGCCGTACCGGAGTCATGAGCATCACAACCGACGCCGCACCGGCGTCATGAGCGTCATCCCGGCGCCGTGCCGGAATCATGCGAACAGGAGATCCGTTGAGAATCCGCACCCGCGTGCTGGCGGGCGTGCTGCTCGTCTGCGCCCTGGGCGGCTGGGCCGCGCCGGCCGCCGCCGCCCACCCCTTCGGGCCGCCGTCCACCGCGCGGATCGGGGCCGACGGCTCGCGCGTGACCATCTCGTGGTTCGCGGCGGAGGACGACTGGGTCGCCCTCGGCCAGTCGCTCGGGGCGTTCGAGGACCCGGCCACCGGCACCGTGTCGACGGAGCTGACCGGCGAGCAGAAACTGGAGCGGTCACCGGCCCTGCGCGCCTACCTGCTGGACCGGGTCGCGGTGGCTCAGGGCGGCCGGCGCTGTGAGAGCCGGTTGGAGGAGCTCCGGGCGCTGGTCAGCGACGGCGCCCGGTTCGTCTTCGACTGCCGGAGCCCGGTCACGCAGGTGGACGTCACCGTCGCCACCCTGACCGACCTCAACGAGGCGTACCGGACGATGCTCGTCGCCGACACCCCCGCGAACCCCGGGCAGACGCTTCTCACCGGGGCCGAGAGCACCCGGCGCCTGACCTTCTCCGGTACGGGCGGGGGCGGCATGCCCCCGGGGACGGCCGTCGTCGTCTGGACCGCCGTACTGCTGGCCGGGGCGGGGGTGTTCGCCGTGGTGTGGAGGCGGCGCGGGACGGGCGGGCGGTCGTGACGGAGTTCGGCGGCTTCGAGAGCCGGTTCGTCTCGCTCTTCGACGACAGGGGCGTCTTCTGGGCGATCCTCGCCGTCGCGCTCGTCGCCGGAGCCCTGCACGCGGTCGCCCCCGGCCACGGCAAGAGCGTCACGGCGGCCTACCTGGTCGGCACCCGGGGCGGCTACCGCGACGCGCTGCGCCTGGGGGTCATCGTGGCGCTGATGCACACCTTCTCGGTGCTGGTGCTGGCGTTCGCCTGGGTGGGGCTGAGCGGCGCCGCGAGTTTCGGCACGAAGAACGTCACCGCCTGGATGCAGGTCGCGGCCGGACTGGTCACGATCGGCGTCGGGGCCCACCTCACCTACCGCCACCTGCGGGAACGCGACCGAAACCGGCTGCCGACCCCCCACGGACATGGTCACGGGCATGGGCATGGTCACGGGCACGGCCACGGGCACGGCCACGGGCACGGCCACGAGGTCGAGCCCGGAACCGATCCCTGGTCGCGCCGGGGTCTCCTCGCGCTCGCCCTCTCCGGCGGGCTGCTGCCCTCCCCGTCGGCCTTCGTCGTCCTGATGAGCGGGCTGCTCACCGGCCGGGCCTTCGACGCCGTCGTGGTCGTCGCCGCCTTCGGTGTGGGGATGGCCCTCACCCTGACCGGCGTGGGAGTGGTGACGATCCGGGGGTACGCGCTGCTGACCCGGCGAGCCCGCGGCTGGTCCCGGGCCTCCACGGCACTGGCCTGGGTCCCCGCCGCCGCCGGGGTCGTGGTCTCCTTCGCCGGCGGCCTCTATCTCGTCGCGGCGCTCAGCGCCGTGACCGGCTGAGTCCCCGGGTCGAAGATCTGCCCGATGTCCGGAGGAGGGCTTACTCACATCCCGATCCCGCGTTTTTCCCACCGGCCGGCTTCGGGTCCCCTGCCGGGCCCCGCCCCCGAGCGGGCCGACCGGCCGGCACCGCGTCCCGCCTACGGGCCCTCCGGGGCCTCGCCGCCTTGCGGCCGGTGGCACGGACCCGAGGACGGGGCCTCGTAGGCGCGCGAGCGGGGCCACCAGCCGGGCACCGCCGCGCGGTATCCCTCGTACTCGGCGCCGAACGCGCGGCGCAGGGCCGGCTCCTCGTACCGGCGGACGAACGCGACGATCGGCACGGCCGTGACGGCCGCGTACAGTAGCAGGACGGGGCAGCCCAGGAGCAGCGCCTGCCCGACGATGATCGCGAAGACCGCCACGTACATCGGGTTGCGGACGTGGCCGTACAGCCCGCCGACGACCAGGTGCTCGGTGGGCGCGATCGGGGCGGGAGTGCCGAGGCCCTCCACGACGAACCGGGCGAACGCCCTCACCAGCACGACGGTCCCGGCGAGGACGAGCGCCGCGCCGGCGAGGCGCGACGGCACCGTTACCCACGACGGCGCCGAGGCCAGGAGGCCGCCCACCTCCCAACGGGTGATCCACCAGGGCAGGAGTCCCGCGACGGTGCCGGGGGCCAGCGCGAAGAAGATCGTGGTTCCGACGGCGGCGGGGGTCCTGCGCATCACGTCACGCTCCGTGTCGTGGTCCCGGGGAGGCGACGGCGCCCACGGCGATTAATTCATTGCATGTTGACTTTAAGTTCGAGCGGGACGGGCGTCAACGACCAGGAGAGCACGTGGCCATCTGAGGGAAAGATGCCTGAAAGGGAAGATTCATACGGGGTACGGCCGCACGCACGAAAGGTGTTAACCCCGTGCACGTAGGCTGTCCCGGGCCCACGGGGCGTCGTACACATGGGGGAACACAGTGATTCCGTTACCAGCAGGCACTGGCATGCCGTCGCGAGCACTCCTGCCCGGAGGGACCGCGCCGCAGGCCAGGACGTTGCTGGACATCCTCGACCAGACCACGCGACGTCACCCTCACGCCCTCGCCCTGGACGACGGGCGGACCCGTCTCGACTACACCGGGCTGCGCGCCGAGGCGGGCCGGATGGCCCTGGAGCTGCGGGCGGCCGGGGTCGGACGCGGCGACCGGGTCGGGGTGCGGATCCCCTCCGGAACCGTCGGCCTGTACGTCGCGATCGTCGCCGTGCTCACCGCCGGGGCCGCCTACGTCCCGGTGGACGCCGACGACCCCGACGAGCGGGCTGACCTGGTCTTCGGCGAGGCCCAGGTCCGCGTCGTGATCGGGGACGGCGGGAAGATCACCCCCTACGGCGACCCGTACGAGCACCTGGGCGCCCCCTCTCCCGGCGACGGCGCGGCGCGCGGAACCGGCCACGGCGAGCACGCCGGTGAGATCGCCGGCGAGCACGGCGCCGAATGTGATATTCACCACTCCGACGACCGCCCCGGCGCCGAGCCCCTCCCCTCGGAGTCCCGCCCCGGCACCGGGCCTCTCCTTCCGGAATCTCGGCACGACACCGGGCCCCTCCCTCCGGAGTCCCGGCACGCAGGCGGGTCGGAACTCGACTACGCGGCGGAGCTGCACGGCATCGGCCCGTACATCGGGCGGTACGCCACCGCCCTCCCGGCACCCCGTGACAGGGACCCGGCACCCGCCGAGGACCGGGGCCGGGGCAGCGGCCGGCCGGGGCCCGAGGACGACGCGTGGATCATCTTCACCTCCGGCTCCACCGGCAGGCCCAAGGGCGTGGCGGTCACTCACCGCAACGCGGCGGCGTTCGTGGACGCCGAGGCGCGGCTCTTCCTCACCGGGGAGCCCATCGGGCCCGGCGACCGGGTGCTGGCGGGGCTGTCGGTGGCCTTCGACGCCTCCTGCGAGGAGATGTGGCTGGCCTGGCGGCACGGCGGCTGCCTGGTGGCGGCGCCGCGCGCGCTGGTGCGCACCGGCATGGACCTGGGGCCGTGGCTGCTGGACATGGGCATCACGGTCGTGTCGACCGTGCCGACCCTGGCGGCGCTCTGGCCGGTCGAGACGCTCGACGACGTACGGCTGCTGATCTTCGGCGGCGAGGCGTGCCCCCCTGAGCTGGCCGAGCGGCTCGCCGTGCCGGGGCGCGAGGTGTGGAACACCTACGGTCCGACCGAGGCGACGGTGGTGGCGTGCGCGGCGCCGCTGACCGGGGAGGGCCCGGTGCGGATCGGGCTGCCGCTGGCGGGCTGGGACCTCGCCGTCGTCGGCAAGGACGGCGAGCCGGTGGCGATGGGCGAGACCGGCGAGCTGGTCATCGGCGGGGTCGGGCTCGCCAGGTACCTCGACCCGGCCAAGGACGCCGAGAAGTACGCGCCGCTCGAACCGCTCGGCTGGGAGCGCGCCTACCGCAGCGGCGACCTGGTACGGGCGGAACCCGAGGGGTTGATCTTCATCGGCCGGGCCGACGAGCAGATCAAGCTCGGCGGGCGCAGGATCGAGCTGGGCGAGGTGGACGCGGCGCTGCAGGCGCTGCCCGGGGTCGCCGGGGCGGCCTCGGCGGTCCGCACGACCGGCGGCGGGCACCAGCTGCTCGTCGGCTACGTCGTGCCCGCCGAGGGGTTCGACCAGGAGGACGCCAGGGACCGCCTGCGCCACTCCCTGCCCGCCGCGCTGATCCCCAGGATCGCCCTGGTGGACGAGCTCCCCACGCGTACCTCCGGGAAGATCGACAGGGACGCCCTGCCCTGGCCGCTGCCCAAGCGACCCGGGAGCACCGGGGTGCCGGAGGGGGTGCCGGACGTCGACCCGTGGGTGGCCGAGTGCTGGCTGGACATCCTGGGCGGCGTCGACGGCGACTTCTTCGCCGAGGGCGGCACCAGCCTCGCGGCGGCCCGGCTGGTCTCGACGCTGCGGACCCGCTACCCGGCGGTCACCGTCGGCGACGTCTACGACAATCCGACGCTGCCGCAGCTCGGCAGGCACCTGTCGGCGCTCGACGCGCCGGAGATCGTGACCACCGACCGGGTCGTCACGCCGATGCCGCGCCTCGCCGCGGTCGCGCAGGCGGCGCTCACCGTGCCGCTGCTCGGCGTCGGCGCGCTGCGCTGGGTGGTGGCGCTGGCCGCGCTGAACAACCTGGTGGGCCTGCCCTGGGCCCCGGTCGTCTCGTGGTGGTGGGTGCTCGCGGGCGCGCTGCTGTTCGTCAGCCCCGCGGGGCGGATCGCGCTGGCCGCGGGCGGCGCCCGGCTGCTGCTGCGCGACCTCAAGCCCGGCACCTACCCCAGGGGCGGCGGCACGCACCTGCGGCTGTGGTTCGCCGAGCAGCTCTCCGAGCGGCTCGGGGTGGGCGAGGTGTCCACCGCCCCCTGGCTCACCCACTACGCGCGGGCGCTCGGCGCCCAGGTCGGCGACGACGCGGACCTGCACTCGATGCCGCCGATCACCGGGATGCTCAAACTGGGCAGGTACGCCGCCGTCGAGCCCGAGGTCGACCTGAACGGCTACTGGATCGACGGCGACCAGCTGCACGTCGGCGAGATCAAGATCGGCGCCTCCGCCACGGTCGGCGCCCGCACCACCCTCTTCCCCGGCACGAAGATCGGCAAGAACGCCCAGGTCGCGCCCGGTTCGGCGGTGGCGGGCTCGGTGCCGTCCGGGGAGCGCTGGGCGGGCGTGCCCGCGAGCCGGATGGGCAAGGCCCGGCCCCCGGCCGCCGCCCGCCCGCCGCGCTCGTGGCACTGGGCGACGGCCTACGGGCTGTCCGCACTGGTCCTGAGCGCCCTCCCGGTGATCGCCGCGCTGCCCGGCGTCGCGATCCTGCTGCGCGACGGCGCCCCCTCCCTGACCTCCGTCCTGTACGGGGTGCCCCTGGCCACCGTCGTCTCGATGGCCACCCTGGCCCTGCTCACCGTGGCCTCGGTGCGGCTGCTCTCGGTCGGCCTGCACGCCGGGCAGCACCCGGTGCACAGCCGCCAGGCCTGGCAGGCGTGGGCGACGGGCCTGCTGATGTCGATGGCGCGGGTCTGGCTGTTCCCGCTGTACGCGAGCATGGTCACCCCCGCCTGGCTGCGTGCCCTGGGCATGAAGGTCGGCCGGGACGTGGAGCTGTCGACGGTGCTGGCGCTGCCGTCGATGACCTCGGTCGGCGACGGCGCCTTCCTCGCCGACGACACGATGGTCGCGCCGTACGAGCTGGAGGGCGGGCGCCTGCGGGTCGACCACGTCCGGATCGGCAAGCGGGCCTTCCTCGGCAACTCGGGAATGACCGCGCCGGGGCGCAAGGTGCCCAAGGACGGGCTGGTCGCGGTGCTGTCGGCGGCGCCGAAGAAGGCCAAGGCGGGCTCGTCGTACCTGGGGATGCCCCCGGTGGAGCTGCGCAGGGCCGCCGAGGAGGGCGACCGCAGCCGCACCTACGACCCGCCGCCGAGGCTGAGGTTCGCCCGCGCCGCGGTGGAGGTGTGCCGCGTGGTGCCGGTGATGTGCACGGTCGCCCTGGCCGTGCTCGTCGCGGCGGCCCTGGAGTGGCTGGCCGGGGCGTACGGCTTCGCGGCGGCGGCGGCCCTGTCGGGCGTGGCGGTGCTGGGCGCCGGGGTGGTCGCCGCGGCGACGGCGACCGTGGCCAAGTGGGTCCTGGTGGGCCGGATCGCGGTGGGCGACCGGCCGCTGTGGAGCTCGTTCGTGTGGCGCAACGAGCTGGCCGACACCTTCGTGGAGGTGCTGGCCGCGCCCTGGTTCGCCCAGCGCTGGCTGGGGACGGCCCCGCTGAACCTGTGGCTGCGCTCCCTGGGGGCCCGGGTGGGCCGGGGGGTGTGGTGCGAGACCTACTGGCTGCCGGAGGTCGACCTGGTCAGCCTGGGCGACGGGGTGACGGTGAACCGGGGATGTGTGTTGCAGACCCACCTGTTCCACGACCGCGTGATGAGCATCGATACTGTCGTCATGCGGGAGGGCTCCACCCTCGGCCCCCACGGGGTGGTCCTGCCCGCGGCGACGATCGGGGAGAACACCACGGTCGGGCCTGCCTCCCTGGTGATGCGCGGCGAGTCCGTGCCCGCCGGGACCCGCTGGTTCGGCAACCCGATCGCGGCGTGGGCCCGGCGGAGATAGCGAACGAGGAACACTCGATCGCGACGCGGGCCCGGCGGAGACGGCGCACGAAGAACGGCACGAAGAACAGAGGAAGACCGGTGTGACCCTGAGCACGACCTCCATCCCTCAGCTGTACTTCCCCATGCACGGCGACGACGGCTACCGGGTGGAGCACTACGACCTGACCCTCGACTACCGGGTGGCCCCCAACCGCCTGGGCGGGGTGGCCCGGATCTCCGCGGTGGCGCTGCGGCCCCTCACCCGGGTCGCCTTCGACCTCGGCGCCCTCCGGGTGACCGGGGTGCTGGTCGACGGCGCGCCGGTGCGCTTCACCCATCGCGGGGGCAAGCTCCACCTGTCGCCGCCCGGCCTGCGGCCCGGCCCGTTCGTCGTCGAGATCCGCTACTCGGGCAACCCCCAGCCGGTGACCAGCCACTGGGGCGGGCTCGGCTGGGAGCAGCTCACCGACGGCGTGATCGTGGCCAGCCAGCCGATCGGGGCGCCCTCGTGGTTCCCGTGCAACGACCGGCCCGACGACAAGGCCACCTACCGGATCTCGGTCACCACCGCCTCCGCGTACCAGGTGGTCGCCAACGGGGACCTGACCTCCAAACGACGGGCGGCCTCGACGACCACGTGGGTGTACGAGCAGGCCGAGCCGATGGCCTCCTACCTGGCGAGCGTGCAGATCGGCCGCTACCAGCAGGCCGAGCCGACCCCGGGGACGCGGCTGGTCTTCCCCGCCAGGCTCGCCACCCGGGTGCGGCACGACTTCGAGCGCCAGGGCCGGATGATGGAGGTCTTCCGCGAGCGGTTCGGCCCCTACCCGTTCGGCTCCTACACGGCGGTGGTCGTGGACGACGAGCTGGAGATCCCGGTCGAGGCGCAGGGCATGTCGATCTTCGGGGCGAACCACGTGGACGGCAGGCGGGGCGAGGAGCGGCTGGTCGCCCACGAGCTGGCCCACCAGTGGTTCGGCAACAGCCTGACGGTGGCCGACTGGAGCGACATCTGGCTGCACGAGGGGTTCGCCTCGTACGCGGAGTGGATCTGGTCGGAGAGTTCCGGCGGCCCGTCGTCCGACGAGCACGCGCAGCGCTGGCACCGCCGCCTGTCCGCGCTCCCCCAGGACTTCGTGCTGGCCGACCCCGGCCCGCGGCGGCTGTTCGACGACCGGGTCTACCGGCGCGGCGCGCTCGCCCTGCACTCGCTGCGCCGCACCGTCGGCGACGAGCCCTTCTTCGCGCTGCTCAGGGAGTGGACGGCCGGGCACCGCCACGGGACCGTCACCACCGGCGCCTTCACCGCGCTGGCCGCGCGCCGCACCACGCGGCCGCTGGACAGGCTGTTCGCCGCCTGGCTGCACGACCGCCGCCTGCCCGCCCTTCCCTAGCCCCTTACCCAGTTCCTTGGAGGTACGGAGATGCGCGTCGCGTTGCACACCCGGGTCAGGCCGGGCATGGAGGCCGAGTACGACCAGGCGCACCGGGAGGTGCCCGCCGAGCTGACCGAGGCCATCAGGCGGGGCGGCGCGCGCGAGTGGACGATCTGGCGCAGCGGCCAGGACCTGTTCCACGTGATCGACTGTGACGACTACGAGGCGCTGCTGGCCTCCCTGGCGGACCTGCCGGTGAACATCGCCTGGCAGGCCCGGATGGCCGAGCTGCTGGAGGTCGTGCACGACTACTCCGCCGACGGCGCGGGCAAGGGCCTCCCGGCGGTGTGGCGGCTGCCCTGAGATTCCCGCCGGGGGTCCCTTGCCCGCGGCCAATGTTTCGGGAGATCTCCCGGCTCCCCGCCGGACGGTGACCCGGCACCTTCCCACTTTTCTGCGGAAAGACCCCAAAATCATGCTTTGGCGGCGATGACCGGACGGTTAACCCCGACGCGCGGGCGGCACGGAACTTGAACAGACATTTCCCCCCGCCTCCTCTTCGTGCCCGGCATTGGATGACAGCCTGAGGTGCTAGGGCGGAGGGCGCCGGAGTGGTCACCGGCGTCCGACGGCCCGGCAAGCGTGACCGGCGGCCGGACGAAGGCCGTTCCGCACCCCCGGCGGAGAGCACCGACCCCCGAGACGGGATCGAGAGGCGCCAACCGTACGGAGGCAACATGATCCGAAAGCACGATCGCACGACGGACAGGCTCGTCCGCGCGCTGGGCTGGACCGGCCTGGGGCTGGGCGTGGCGTACACCGCGATGCGGATGAACCGGCGCCGCTCGGGGCGAGGGCACGGGGGTCCGCTGAGCCTGCACGCGGCCGTCACGATCAACCTTCCCCGCCAGCAGGTGTACCGCTACTGGCACGACTTCGAGAACCTTCCCCGCTTCATGACGCACCTGGAGTCGGTGGAGACGACCGGCGACGGGCGCTCCCACTGGAAGGCGAGGGGCCCGCTGAAGCCCGTCGAGTGGGACGCCGAGATCGCCGAGGACAGGCCCGGCGAGCTGATCGCCTGGCGTTCCCTGCCCGGCGCCCTGGTCGGCAACAGCGGTTCCGTGCGCTTCCGCGACGCCCCCGGCGGGCGCGGCACGGAGGTGCGGGTGAACCTGGCGTACGACCCGCCCGGCGGCAAGGCCGGCATGGCCTTCGCCAGGCTGCTGGGCGAGCATCCCGAGCAGCAGGTACGCGACGACCTGCGCCGGTTCAAGCAGGTCCTGGAGACCGGTGAGGTGGTCCGCTCCGAAGGCAGCCCGGAGGGCACCCGCGCGCTGCGGCAGGCCATGCAGCGTCCCGCCCAGCCCGTGCCGCTGTAGAAGCCGTGACGTGAGGAGGATTCCATGAAGGCCAACTGCTGGATGGGCCGCAACACCGTCCAGGTCCGGGAGGTCCCCGACCCCGCGATCCTGAACTCCCGCGACGCCATAGTCCGCGTCACCTCGACCGCGATCTGCGGCTCCGACCTGCACCTCTACGGCGGCCACGTACCGACCATGAAGAAGGGCGACATCCTCGGCCACGAGTTCATGGGCGAGGTGGTGGAGGTGGGCCCGAAGGTGTCGACCCTGAAGATCGGCGACCGGGTGGTCGTACCCTTCCCGATCGCCTGCGGCAACTGTTTCGCCTGCGAGCACGGCCTGTACTCGGTGTGCGAGAACTCCAACCCCAACGCGGGCCTGGCCGAGAAGCTCATGGGGCACACACCCTCGGGCATCTTCGGCTACTCCCACATGCTCGGCGGCTACCCGGGGGGCCAGGCCGAGTACGCGCGCGTGCCCTTCGCCGACGTCGGACCGATCAAGATCGAGGACGACCTGCCGGACGAGAAGGTGCTGTTCCTGTCCGACATCCTGCCCACCGGCTGGATGGGCGCGGAGATGTGCGACATCAAGCCCGGCGACATCATCGCCGTGTGGGGGGCCGGGCCGGTCGGCCAGTTCGCGGTCGCCAGCGCCTACCTGATGGGCGCCGAACGGGTCATCTGCATCGACCGCTTCCCCTCCCGGCTGCGGATCGCCGAGCGCGCGGGCGCGGAGCCGCTCAACTACGAGGAGGCCGACGTCCTCGACGCGCTGCTGGACATGACCGCCGGTCGCGGCCCGGACGCGTGCATCGACGCGGTGGGGATGGAGGCCCATCACCCCACCACCGCCATGTACGCCTACGACCGGGTCAAGCAGGCGACCCGGCTGGAGACCGAACGGCCGCACGCCCTGCGCGAGGCGATCATGGCCTGCCGCAACGGCGGGATCGTGTCCGTGATCGGCGCCTACGGCGGCCTCGTCGACAAGTTCCCGATGGGCTCCCTGATGAACCGGTCACTGACCCTCAGGGGCGGCCAGTGCCACGTCCAGCGGTACCTCAAGCCCCTGCTGGGAAAGATCCGCGACGGCGACATCGACCCCAGCTTCGTCATCACCCACCGCATGCGGCTCCAGGACGCCCCGCGCGGCTACGAGATGTTCAAGAACAAGCAGGACGACTGCAACAAGGTCGTCCTGACCCCCTGATCTTCACCGCGCCCCGAGGGGCGGGCGGCCACGGGGCTCACGGATCGACGTGATCGGCGTGACCGGCACGACGGCGTGATCGGCACGACGGCACGACGGCCTGATCGGTGTGATCGGCGTGACCGGCGTGACCGGCGTGACCGGCGTGACCGGCGTGACCGGCGTGATCGCTATCGTGGGCGGGTGCCTCCCGCCCCCCGCCCGCCCCTTTCCCCCCGCACCCGCCTGCTCGCCCTGCTCGCCGCGCTCGCGACCGTCGCCGCCGGGCTCACCGTCCGCGCGGTCACCGGCGGCTGGTTCGGCAAGTACGCGGGCGACGCCCTCTACACCGTGCTCGTGTACGCGCTGGTGGTGCTGGTGTGGCCCCGGGTCACCCCGGTGCGGGCCGCGCTCTGCGCGCTGGCGTTCAGCTGGGCGGTCGAGCTGGCCCAGCTGACGCCCGTTCCCGCCGCGCTCTCCGAGGCGAGCGTCGTGGCCAGGCTGGTGCTCGGCAGCACGTTCGGGGCGGCCGACCTCGTGGCGTACGCGGCCGGGGCCCTCCTCGCCGCGTCGGCCCACACCCTGCTCGGACGCCGGTCCCGGCACCGGCGGCAAGGGGCGGCCTCGGCGCCCTGAGCACCGCCGGGCGGATCGTATGATGCTCAGATCATGCCAGAAGGACACACCATCCACCGCCTGGCCGGAGAGCACCGGCGGGCGTTCGGCGGGCTGGCCGTGCACGCGGAGAGCCCGCAGGGGCGGTTCGCCGCCGGGGCCCTGCGGATCGACGGCCGGGTGCTCACCGAGGCCGACGCCCACGGCAAGCACCTGCTGCTGGGCTTCGACGACGAGCGCTGGCTCCACGTCCACCTCGGCATCTACGGCAGGTACGCCTTCGGCCAGGCCCCCGTGCCCGCGCCGACGGGGATGGTGCGCCTGCGCCTGAGTACCGAGGGCCGGTACGCCGACCTGCGCGGCCCCAACACCTGCGAACTGCTCGACCCGGCGGGGAAGGCGGCCCTGCACGCCAGGCTCGGGCCCGACCCGCTGCGGGCGGACGCCGACCCCGAGGCCGCCTGGCGGCGGATCAGCCGCAGCCGCGTCTCGATCGGGGTCCTGCTGATGGACCAGTCGGTCGTCGCGGGCGTGGGCAACATCTACCGGGCCGAGGCGCTGTTCCGCGAGGGCGTCGCTCCCTCGCGGCCGGGCCGCGACCTCACCCGCGGCCAGTGGGAGGCGATCTGGGCCGACCTGGTGCTCCTGATGGCCGAGGGCGTCCGGGTGGGCCACATCGACACGGTCAGGCCCGAGCACACGCCGGAGGCGATGGGCCGCCCGCCCCGCGTCGACGGCCACGGCGGTGAGGTCTACGTCTACCGGCGCTCCGGCATGCCCTGCTTCCTGTGCGGCACCGAGGTCCGCACGGAGGTGCTCGCCGGGCGCAACCTCTTCTGGTGCCCGGTCTGCCAGGTCGGCTGATCTCCCCACCGGACCGGGGAGCGCCTCACATCAGCGTGCGGGCCGTCCACAGTTCGGGGAAGATCTCCCGGCGCATGCTCCGCTCCAGCCAGGTCAGGCCGCTCGACCCGCCGGAGCCGGGCTTGGCGCCCATCGAGCGCCGTACCGCCATCAGGTGCCGGTAGCGCCAGTCGGAGAACTGCTCGGCCAGGTCGGTCAGCGCCTCGGCCAGCGGCGCGAGCGGGCCGCCGTAGACCTCGACCCAGACCGCCTCGACCTCGGGGTCGGGCCCGTACTCCCCGGCCGGGTCGCGGTCGAGCACCGAGCGGGGCACCGCGTGGCCCGCGCGGGCGAGGAAGGCGAGGACCGAGTCGTACAGGCTCGGCCGGTGCAGCGCCTCCACGAGTTCCTCGTACGCCTCGGGGTTGCGGCGGTGCGGCCGGATGAGGCTCTCGGACTTGTTGCCGAGCAGGAACTCCACGTGGCGGTAGAGGGCCGACTGGAAGCCCGACCCCTCGCCGAGGGCGTCGCGGAAGGCGTTGAACTGCGCGGGGGTGAGCCAGCTCAGCGCGGCCCAGGCGGCGTTGAGCGCCTCGAAGTGCCGCACGGTGCGCTTGATCGTCAGGATCGCGGCGGTGGCGTCGTCCGCGTCCAGCTGCCGCTGGGCGAGGCGCCACTCGGTGCGGAGCAGCCCGAAGTACAGCTCCATCACCTGGGTGGTGACCAGGAAGGGCAGTTCCTCGGGGACGTCGGTGACGGTTCGCTGGAGGCCGTGCAGGGTGGCGGTGCCCACGTAGTCGTCGTAGGGCGTACCGGTCTCGAAGCCCAGCGTCGGCAGCCCCTCGTTGGCCTCGGCGCGCGCCTTGCGGTCCTGCTCCGTGAGCTGCTTGATGCCGGTCATCACTCCTCCTTCGTCGGTACACCTCCATGGTGGTCTGTATCGGTCTGTACGGAAATAATAGAAGAAAGGCGATTATCGGGTTGGGCCTTCGGAACGGAAGGCATCGAGCGGATCAAGTTACAACGTGACGGAGCGTGACCGTGGACGCGATGGATTGGGCCTTGCTGGCCGAATTGCAGGGCGACGCGCGGCTGTCGTACAGCGAGCTCTCGCGCCGGGTGCACCTGTCGGCCCCCGCGGTGGCGGAGCGGGTGCGGCGGCTGGAGGAGACCGGGGTGATCACCGGTTACCACGCACGGGTCGACGCGGCGCTCGCCGGGCGCGGGGTGGCCGCGCTGATCAGGATGTCGTGCTACGGGCCCCGCTGCGTGCTCCGCGACGAGCAGGCGCTGGCCTGGCCGGAGATCCTGGAGGTGCACCGGGTGACCGGCGACGCGTGCTGCCTGCTGCGGGTGGCCGCCTCCTCGATGACGGCCTTCGAGGAGATGATCGACCGGCTCGCCCCGTACGGTCACCCGTCGAGCATGATGGTGCTGTCCAGCCCGGTCCCATGGCGCCCGCTGTCCTCCACCTGAGAGGCGGCGTCCCGGGGAGCCTTCCGGAGGCCTTCCGAGACACCTTCGCCGGGCCCGAGCCCGCCACCACCGCAGAGGGCGGTCCCCCGGAGAGCCGTCCCCGGATGGCCTTCAAGCGGAGGGCCTCCAGCGGAGGCGGGCCGGAAGGCGGTTCAGGAGGGCCGGTGGTGCTCGGCGACGGCCCCGGCGGTGGAGCGCCAGATCGGTGACGCGGGATCGATGACGTCGAAATGATCGCCCGACATTTCCAGATATGTCACCTGATCGCCTGACTCCTGGGCGGCTCGCGCGTAGCGGCGGCCGAAGTCGACCAGGTCCAGGTCGTCCCCGCCGCCCTGCACGATGAGCTGGGGCACCCCGAGGGGAAGCCGTTCCAGCGGCCCCGAACGCCGGTAGCTCTCGGGCACCTCGGAGACGGACCCGCCGAGCGCGGCGGCGACCGCGCCGGAGCTCATGTGCCTGCGGTCCCCCTCGGCCAGGTCGAGCACCCCGGCCAGGGAGACGGCCAGGGTGACCCGGCGGTCGTCGGCGGCGACCCGGAGGGCGAGCTGCCCGCCCGCCGAGTGGCCGATCACCACGAGCGGCCCCCGGGCGCTCTCCGCCGCGAGGGCGACCCCCCGGGCGACGTCCTCGGTGGTCGCGTCCCAGCCGTGCAGGTCGGGGCGGCGGTATTCGAGGTTCCAGGCGGTGAAGCCGCGCTCGGCGAGGTCGACGGCGAGCGCGTCCATCAGGTCCGCCCCCCAGACGGACCGCCAGAACCCCCCGTGCAACAACACCACGGTGGTCGCCCGCCCCTCGGCCTCACGCGCTTCCGCGGCCACTTGCCCCTCGGCCTCACGCGTCTCCGCGGCCACTTGCCCCTCGGCCTCACGCGTCTCCGCGGTCGCCTGGTCGGCGGCCCCGTACGGGCGGCGCACCTCCACCCACTGGTCGGGATGGTCACCGTAGGCGACCCGGTGCGCGGGCCGGCGCAGGCTGTGGACGGCGTGTCTGATCGCCCAGGTCAGCCCCCAGACGCCGCGCCCGTGGAGGTGGGTCCCCGCCGCGCCCTTCGTGTCACCCGGGGCCCTCTCCCCGCCGGCCACGGCGGGAAGCGGGGCGTCGGCCCTCGTCAGGTCGAGCCAGACCGCGTCGGGACGCTCGGCGAACAGGCGCCGGGCCTCCGGGTCCGGGCCGGGCAGGACGACCAGGACGTCCGGTGACTCCAGCGCCGTACGGAAGCCGGGCAGGTCCGAGGTCGCCGACACCGTACCGCCGACGCCGAGAGCCGCGAACTCGCGGTCGGCCACCTCGGTGAGCAGGCGAAGGTCCGCGACCAGACCGGGACCGGTGAGCACCCGCACGTGCGGATTCGGAGGAAACATCCGTTTATTCTGCCCGATTACTTCGTGTTTACGGCTAGGGGATATATGCCTGCATCAGTAGTTTCTCGGCGTCGTCCATGTAGCTCTCCAGGGCCCGCTCCGCCTCGGCCGCCCGCCCGGCCTCCATGAGCTCGACCAGCTCCAGGTTGCGGGCCACGAACGGCTCGTGGAAGGCGCGGGGGTTCTCCATGACGTGGAAGACCAGGCGGAGCTCGGCCAGCAGCTGGCGCATCGCCTCGTCCAGGCGGGGGCTGCCGTTCAGGGCGGAGAGGCTCTGGTGGAACCGGATGTTGGCCGTGCCGACGTCCTGCCAGCGGCCCTCGCCGGCGGCGCGGGACGCCTCGGCGACGGCCTCCCTCACGGCGGCCAGGGCGTCGCGGGGAGCGTGCGCGCCGTTCCGCACCGCGGCTCCCTCGATCACCCTGCGCACCCGGTAGAGGTCGGCCACGTCCTCGGCCGACAGCACGCGCACGAACACCCCCCGGTTGAGCCGGTGCTCCAGCAGGCGCTCGTGACCGAGCAGCCGGAACGCCTCGCGCAGGGTGTTGCGCGAGACCTCCAGCGCCGCGCCGATGCTCTCCTCCGACAGGCGCTGACCAGGGACGAAGAGCCCCTCGGCGATCCGGTCCCTGAGGATGTCGGCGACCACCTCGGCCGCGCTGCTGCGCCCGAGGCGGTCGCGGTCGCGCTGCAGCGCCGCGGTGACGTTCTCCACGGTCACAAGAAATCATCAAACAAATCTCTTGTCGAATTGTTGAACGATTCTTATGTTGATAGGTACCACCGCACCATCCCCCACGAGTAGCTCGAGCGGCTCACGAAGCTAAGGAGCGCACGCGATGGCAAGCTCCCAGACCAGGCGGGTCATTGTGGCCGGGCTGGTCGGCACCTCCCTGGAGTGGTACGACTTCTTCCTCTACGGTTCGGCCGCCGCCCTGGTCTTCAACAAGCTCTTCTTCCCCACCTTCGAACCGCTGACCGGCACGCTGCTGGCGTTCCTCACCTACGCGATCGGGTTCGTCGCGCGACCGCTCGGCGGGATCGTGTTCGGCCACTTCGGCGACCGGGTCGGCCGCAAGAACGTGCTGGTGGTGACGCTGCTGCTGATGGGCGTCGCCACCTTCCTGATCGGCCTGCTGCCCGGTTACGCCACCATCGGCGTGGCCGCCCCGCTGCTGCTGGTCACCCTGCGCTTCGTGCAGGGGCTCGGCCTGGGCGGCGAGTGGGGCGGGGCCGTGCTGATGTCCATCGAGCACGGCGACCCCCGGCGGCGCGGGTTCAACGCGAGCTGGCCGCAGGTCGGGGTGCCCGCGGGCAACCTGCTGGCGGCGGGCGTGCTCGGGATCATGTCCGCGGCGCTCCCCGAGGAGGCGTTCCTGTCGTGGGGATGGCGGGTGCCGTTCCTGCTGTCGGGCGCGCTGGTGGTCGTGGGCCTGTGGATCCGCCTGCGGATCGTGGAGTCGCCGCTGTTCGCCCAGGTCGAGCGGGCGGGCGCGAAGGCCCGGATGCCGCTGCTGGAGGTGTTGCGCACGCACCCGCGCGCGCTGGTCTCCGCGGGCCTCGCGCGCATCGGCGTGGACGTCGCCTTCTACATCTTCGTGACCTACATCCTGGCCTACGTCACCGGTCCCCTCGGGCTCGAACGCGGGGTCGCGCTGAACGCGGTGCTGATCGGCTCGGCCTTCCAGCTCTTCCTGATCCCGCTGTTCGGCGCGCTGTCGGACAGGGCCGGCCGCCGGCGGGTCTACCTGGCGGGCGTGATCGGGGCCGCGGTCTGGGTGTTCGCCTTCTTCCCCCTGCTCGACACCGGGTCCTTCCCGCTGATCGCGCTGGCCTCGGTCGTGGCCCTCGCCTGCCACGCCGCGATGTACGGTCCCCAGGCGGCCTTCATCGCCGAGCTGTTCAGCACCCGCCTGCGCTACAGCGGCGCCTCGATGGGCTACCAGGTCGCCGGGATCTTCGGGGGCGCCCTCGCCCCGATCGTCGCGCTGTGGCTGTTCGACCGGTTCGGCGGCACCCTCGCCATCTCGCTCTACGTGGTCGCCGCGCTGGCCGTCACCGCGGTGGGCCTGGCCATGGCCCCCGGGACGCACGACGACGACCCGCCCGGCCCGCTCGACGCCCCTTTCGACACCCCTCTTGATGTCCCGCTCGACGCCCCTCTCGACGGTGTCCCCGCCGGAGACTCCGGCGGCGCCCGCGACGGCGACCCGGGAACGCGCACGGGGACCGCTTCCCGGGACGCCTGACCTCCCCGTCGCGGCCACCGGCCCTCCCCGGTGGCCGCGGCTCCCCTCTGATGACGAGGGGAGCCACCGGGAACCACGGGAACCACGAGAGCCCGCGAAACCGCCCGGTTTTCCGGACATTTCGCCGAACTCACCCGCCCACCGGCTCGTCAAAACCCGTTGAAGCACGCGAGGAACCGCCAGAGCCCGCCACGAAGGGAAGCCGGTCGGGCCGGTGGCCGGGGACGGCCATCCCCGGCCACCGCCCTCCGGTGCCCCGTCCCCTGTGGTCGTCCTCAGCGGTCGTCCCCCAAGGAGGATCGACATGCCCATCGGAAGAAGCATCGCCGTCGCGGTGTCAGCGATCATCGCGGCGATCGTCCTGATCGGCGTCGGAGGCGGTTTCGAACGCACCGACCCGGGCCAGGTGGCCGTCGTCAGGGACGGCGGCCCGCTGGACGACTCCGGGGTCCGGCAGGTCATCCCACCCGACTCGGGGCTCACCTGGGTCGGCCTGTGGTCGTCGGTGCACTCCTATCCCTCCCAGCAGCGGATCTACACCATCACCACCGACGCCAAGCGGGCCAGCTCCAGCGGCGTGGACGAGGTGAACGTGCCGAGCTCCGACGGGGTGAACCTCGGCATCGAGGGCACGCTCTACTTCACGCTCAACCTCGACCAGGAGGCGCTCAAGCGCTTCGACGACAGGTACGGCACCCGCACCTACCTGGGCCAGGACGGCGAGTCCCGCTACGCCTGGGACGGCGACGAGGGATGGAACGGGTTCTTCATCCAGTCCGTGCGGCCGGTGATCTACAACGCCCTGCGCAGCCAGATCGGCGCCCTCCGGTGCGCCGAGCTGCTCTCCTCCTGCTCGCTGGTGCAGACGAACGCGCAGACGAACTCCGACAAGCAGGACGTCCCCGCCGCCATCGACAGCAACGCCTCCATCACCCGCGCCCAGAACGGCATCAACCAGCTCCTGGAGCGCGACCTGGAGCAGCTGCTCGGCGGCCGCTTCTTCACCGGCCTGCGGTTCACGCTGGTCCGGGTGACGTTGCCGGCCGAGATCCAGGCCGCGGTGAACAAGACCCAGGTCGCCCAGGCGGGGATCGCCGAGGCGAAGGCGAAGGCGTCGCAGGCCGACGTCGAGGCCGAGGCGAAGATCAGGCAGGCCGAGGCGGACGCGAAGGCGTCGGTCGCGCTGGCCAAGGGCGAGGCCGAGGCGAACAAGGAGCTCCAGGAGAGCTACCGGAAGTGCCGCGCCTGCGTCGAGATCGACAAGCTGAACGCCCTCCCCGACGGCATCACCGTCTACGCTCCGGGCAACTCCGACCTCGTCGTCCCCGCCAAGTGAGCCCGTCGCCCCGGCGCGGTCTCGCCCGGAGTCGCGGGCTCCGGGACGACCGGCCCGCCCCGGCGGAGCGGACCCGGCCCCTCCGCGCGCACCCCCGCACGCGGGGCCGGGTTCGCCTGAGTCCGGACACAGGAGTTCTCCAGATCTGGGCACATACCAAGCCGTGCATATAAGATCACTAAAATGATGGTATGTCCGCTTATCGGGATGATCTCTAGCCGTGGAACCTCCGAGACGTTAACGTCTGCGCATGCGCCACGTTGAGATCTCGGGCAAGAGACTCCGGCTCAGGGAAATCACCATCGACGACGTGGACGCCCTGCATGCCGTGTACGGTGACCCGACCGCCACCGAGCATCTGCCGTTCGACCCCCGCACCCGCGAGGAGGTCGAGGAGACGATCATCGAGGCGATCAAGTGCGCGGGGGTCGAGCCCCGGCGCCTCTACGTGCTGGCGGTGACCGACCTCGACGGCGGCGAGGCCTTCGGCGTCGCCCGCCTGCACATCGAGGCCGACCACCCGCACAGCGCCGAGATCGGTCTCGGGCTCCGTCCCGACCACTGGGGCCGGGGCATCGGCACCGACCTGATCCGGCTGATCCTGACGTTCGGCTTCCGCGACCTGCGCCTGCACCGCATCTGGGGCGCCCGTTCCCCGGCCAACACCGCCGCCCAGCTGGCGATGCTGGTCGCCGGGATGGTCGAGGAGGGCAGGATCAGGCATCACGTACGGGCGCGCGGGGCCTGGCGCGATTCCATCGTGCACTCGGCGCTGGAGGACGAGTGGGAGGGCCACCGTGACGTCTGACCCGGGCCTCTCCCACCCCGCCCCGGGCGCCCCTCAACTCAACCCGGGCCTCTCCAGGCCTGACCCGGGCTTCTCTCGGCCTGACCTGGGCTTCTCTCGACCGTGAACCGACCGTGAACCGGCTGCGAGCCGGCTCTGAGCTGGCTCTGAGCCGGCTCGCAGCCGGTTACGGGCCCGGGGAAACCCATCTCCGAGCCTCGCCTTTTCAGAATGTTGTGACGGGAATGCTGCCGTTTCCGGTCACAGGAAGTGTCAAATGGCCCTAGAGTCCGCGCATGTGAGCGAAAGTCCCATCCTCCCCGTACGAGGGCGCCCGGTGCGGCCCTCCGGAAGGCACCGCAGGCCGGTGCCCTCCCAGCTCCCGCCCGAGGCACCAGCGCTGGTGCTGGCCGCGCTCGGCGATGCCTCAGGCACCGCCGCGGAGCTCGCGGCCCTGATACGGGGGGACAACCCACAGATCCAGGTCCGCCTGGCCGCGCTCGGCGAGGACGGCAAGGAGCTGACCTCCGAGCTGGAGGCGGCGGCCAGGGAACGGCCACAGGACGCCACGGCCGCCGTCGTGGTACCGCTGCTGACCGGCCCGCACCCGGTCGCGGACCGGCTGATCGCCGAAGCGGTCGCGTCCAGCAGGGTCTCGGTGACGGTCACCGACCCCCTGGGGCCGCACCCCCTGCTCGCCGAGGCCCTGCACATCCGCCTGTCGGAGCGAAGCCTGGCGCGGGCCGACCGGATGCGGCTGCTCAACGTCTCCAGCCCGGTCGACGCGGTCATCCTCGCCACCGTCGGCGGCGAGAACGCGGCGGCGGAGGCACAGCCGACGGCGGTGCTGCTGGCCTCGCGGCTGACCCTGCCCGTCCTGGTCGCCTCCCTCGACAGCGCGCCCGCCGTGGCCGACGCGGCCGCGCGGCTGCGTGGCATCGGTGCCCAGCGCCTCGCGCTGTCCCCCTGCGTCCTGGGCCCGGAAGCGGCCCCGGGGCTCGCGAGCGCGGCGGCCGAGGAGGTCGGGGCCGAGTGCGCCGACGTCCTCGGGGCGCACGACCTGATCGCGGACCTGGCGGCCCGCGCCTACGGGAGCGTGCTGTCCGCGGATTGAGCGGCCCGGTGTGATCTATCTCCTCTGACGGGTAATGACCCGCGTAGCTGTCAGAGGAGATAGATCATGCTGTTCGGAAAAGAGCACGTCGACCGATACATAGCGACCGACGGAGCCGAGGGGCACGAGTGGCAGGGCACCACCGCCCTGCTGCTCACCACCACCGGCCGCAAGTCAGGCGAGGCGCGGACCAGCCCGCTCATCTACCAGCGCCACGGCGACGACCTTCTCATCGTGGCCTCCAAGGGAGGCTCCGACAAACCACCCATGTGGTATCTCAACCTCCAGGAGAACCCCGAGGTCGAGGTGCAGGTGCTGGGCGACCGGTTCAGGGCCAGGGCCCGCACCGCCACGCCCGAGGAGAGGCCGGAAATGTGGTCGATCATGACCGCGGCCTGGCCCGCCTACGACGAGTACACCAAGAAGACCGACCGGGAGATCCCCGTGGTCGTGCTGGAGCGGATCACGTCGTGACCGGCGCCACGCCGGCCACCGGGGCCGGGACCGGGGTGAGAGCCGGTCAGGGCTCCAGCCAGACGTAGCCCGCGAACCTGCCGGTCGTCCTCTCCCTGCGGTGGGAGAACAGATCGGCGCTCTCGATGGTGCAGCGGGTGTCGTGGGTGATCTCCCCGACGCCCGCCTTGCCCAGCTGCGACGTGATCGCGGCCCGCAGGTCGAGGGCCGGGGTGTCGTCGCGGGTGATCGACCACGCCTCGGGGAGCGACACCGCGACCTCGTCCCGCATCTCGGCCGGGACCTCGTAGCAGGTGCCGCAGGCCATCGGGCCGATCAGGGCGGTCATCCGCGCCGGCTCCGCCCCGCGCCCGGCCATCTCCTCGACCAGGGCCGTGACCACGCCGGACATGGTGCCGACCCGCCCCGAGTGCGCGGCGCCGACCAGCCCGGCCTCCGGCTCGGCCAGCAGGACCGGCGCGCAGTCGGCGCAGAGCGCGGCCAGGCCGAGACCGGGCACGTCGGTGCAGACCCCGTCCAGCGGCGGCGGGTCGTCGCCGAACGGCTCCGTGACGTAGCGGACGTCGGCGCTGTGGATTTGCCGCATGAACACGACCCGTTCCAGGCCGAACTCGGCGGCCGTCCTCGCCCTGTTCGCCGCGACCGCGTCCGGCTCGTCACCGCACATGCCCCCGAGGTTGCGGCTGCCGTACGGACCGGCGCTGACACCACCGTGACGATCGGTGATCCTCATCTGAAAGTTCACGGGCCGACCTTACCCGCCCAGGAACCCCGTCCCCCGGACGTTCGTTTCACAAAGACACGGATCCCTCAAGAGATCGCGAGCGTCATGGCCCAGGTTGTGTACGACCGCAAGGAGCAGTACCAGCAGATCGAGAGCGGTCTGATGCCCGGCGAGCAGATCATCGCCGTCTACGACGCCATCGGCACGGGCACCGGCTTTCTGGGGCTCACCGACAGGCGTGTGATCGTGCAGGACAAGTCGTTCGTCGGCAAGAAGATCGCCATCACGAGCATCCCCTACAACAAGGTCTCCGCGGTGAGCGTGGTGAGCAACAAGTCCATCGCGGGCTCGTTCTTCTCCTCGGGCGCCATCGCCATCCACGTGGGCACCCACACCTACGAGGTGGAGTTCCGGGGCGACAACAAGGCGCACCACGTGCACAACGTGATCCTGCACTTCATCACCGCCTAGGAACTCCCCCGCCGAGAAGCCCGCGCGAACGCGGCCCCGGCGAGCGGCACCTCCCAGCGGGAACACCGCACACCGAGGGCCCGCCCCGCGGGAACGCCGCCCACCGAGGACCTGTCCCGCGGGAACGCCGCCCGTAAAGGGCCCGCTCCGTGGGAACGTCACCCGCCGAGGGCCCGCCCCGTGGGAACGTCACCCGGCCGAGACCGGCGCCTCCCCGCCCGCGACCCGACGGTAGAGCTCCATCGTCCGCTCGGCGATGCGCTCCCAGGAGAAGCGCTCCACCGCGCGGATCCGCCCGGCCTCGCCCATCCGGGTCGCGAGGCCGGGGTCGGCCAGCAGCCGGTTGACCCGCTCGGCGAGGTCGGCGGCGAAGGCGTCGGGGTCGTGCGGGGTGCCGTCCGCGGCCTGGTCGATCGGGACCAGCAGACCGGTCGAGCCGTCGGCCACGACCTCGGGGATGCCGCCGGTGGCGGTGGCCACGACGGCGGTCTCGCAGGCCATCGCCTCCAGGTTGACGATGCCCATCGGCTCGTACACGGAGGGGCAGACGAACACGGTCGCGTGGGTGAGGATCTGGATCACCTCGGGGCGGGGGAGCATCTCCGAGATCCAGACGACGCCCTCGCGGTCGAGCCCGCGCACGAGCGCGGTCACCTCGGCGGCGATCTCCGGCGTGTCGGGCGCGCCCGCGCAGAGCACCAGCTGGGCGTCGGGGTGGAAGCCGCGCGCCGCGTGGAGCAGGTGGACGAGGCCCTTCTGCCGGGTGATGCGGCCGACGAAGACGACGTACGGCCTGCTCGGGTCGATGCCGTGCCGCTCCAGGACGTCGGTGCCGCGGTCGGGGGCGTACTCGCCGGTGTCGATCCCATTGTGGATCACCGTGACCTTCTCCGGCGCGATCTCCGGATAGCTCGCCAGCACGTCGCGGCGCATCCCCTCGGAGACCGCGATGATCGCGTCGGCGGTGGCCAGCGCGCCGCGCTCGGCCCACGACGACAGCGTGTAACCGCCGCCCAGCTGCTCGGCCTTCCACGGCCGCAGCGGCTCCAGGCTGTGCGTGGTCACCACGTGGGGCGTCCCGTACAGCATCTTGGCGACGTGACCGGCGAAGTTGGCGTACCAGGTGTGGCTGTGGACCAGGTCGGCACCCTCGCACCCGGCGGCCATCTCCAGGTCGACGCCGAGCACCTGGAGCGCGGCGTTGGCCGTCTCCAGACCGCCGGGCACCCGGTAGGCCGCGACGCCCTCCTCCGGCCGTGACGCTCCGAAGCAGCGGACCCGGGTGTCGGCGAGCCTGCGCAACTCCCGGGCGAGGTATTCGACGTGAACTCCCGCCCCTCCGTAGACGTCGGGGGGATATTCACGGGTCAACAGATCCACTCGCATGCGATCAGCCTAGTGTTTCATCCCTGTTCATCAGGTTAGGGTCCATCTATGAGAGTCCTCGCGATCGTGCTCGCCGGTGGAGAAGGTAAGAGGCTCATGCCTCTGACAGCTGATCGAGCGAAGCCCGCGGTGCCTTTCGGGGGGATATACCGGCTCGTCGACTTCGTACTGTCCAATCTCGCCAACGGTCACTATCTCCAGATCGTCGTGCTGACGCAGTACAAGAACCACAGTCTCGACCGGCACATCTCCCGGACATGGCGCCTGTCGGCGATGCTCGGCAACTACGTCACGCCGGTTCCCGCCCAGCAGCGCCTCGGGCCGCACTGGTTCTCCGGCTCCGCCGACGCGCTGTTCCAGAACCTGAACCTGATCTACGACGAGATGCCCGACCACGTCATCGTGTTCGGCGCCGACCACATCTACCGGATGGACCCCCGGCAGATGGTCGAGCAGCACATACAGTCCGGGGCCGAGGTGACCGTGGCCGCGATCCGGCAGCCGCTGTCGCTCGCCGACCAGTTCGGGGTCATCGAGACCGACCCCGCCGGGCGCAAGATCACGGCCTTCCGGGAGAAGCCGAAGGACGCGGTGGGCCTGCCCGACGCGCCCGACCAGGTGTACGCGTCGATGGGCAACTACGTCTTCAAGACCCAGTCGATGATCGACGCGCTCAGGGAGGACGCGCTCGACCCGACGAGCAAGCACGACCTGGGCGGCAACATCATCCCGATGATGGTGAAGTCGGGCAGCGCGGAGGTCTACGACTTCGCCGACAACAACGTGCCCGGCTCCACCGAGCGCGACCGGGGCTACTGGAGGGACGTCGGGACCCTCGACGCCTACTACGAGGCCCACATGGACCTCATCTCGGCGCACCCGGTCTTCAACCTCTACAACAGCCGGTGGCCGATCTACACCGGCCACGACCCGCTCCCCCCGGCCAAGTTCGTGCACAACGACGGCGACCGGGTGGGCAGGGCGATCGACTCCCTGGTCTCGGCGGGCGCGATCGTCTCCGGCGGGCTGGCGGAACGCTCGATCCTCTCCCCCGGCGTGGTGCTGCACTCCCACTCCCAGGTCGAGGACTCGGTCCTGATGGGCAACGTGAAGGTGGGCCGCGGCGCCATCGTCCGCAAGGCCATCATCGACAAGAACGTGGTCATCCCGGACGGCGCCAGGATCGGCTTCGACCTGGAGTACGACCGCAGCCGCTTCGCGGTGACCAGCGGCGGCATCGTCGTCATCGGCAAGAACGAGATCGTCGAACGCTGACACCGGGCCCACCCGGCCGGACGCCACCCGGGTCCCGCGTCGTCGGGCACCACCCCGGAGCCCGGCCCGCCGCCGGTTCCCGACCCGGTTCACCGGTGGTTTCCGGCCCCGCCCGGTGAGCGGGGCCGGGAGTCGCGTCCGGTCGGCTCGGGTTCCGGTCTCCATGCCCGGATTCTGATCTTCGTGCTCGGGTTCCGGCCCCCATGGGAGAACCGGGCGGGCGACCCCGAGATCAGAGCCGGACACGCCGCGCCTGCCGATGCTCGGGTGGCCTGGCCGCGACGCGTCCACCGTCCACCTGGGCGAACGATGACGCCCCGGCCACCCGCCCCCGTTACCCGACCGGCGCCCTAGAACTCGGCGGGCGCCTTCGGGGGAAGGCGGTCGAGGATCGCCTGGAACATGGCCGCGTTGGACGTGGCCAGCGCGTCGACCTTCGTGCTCAGCTCATCGATGCGGCCGTCCAGCTTGTCGATCCGACCGTCCAGCTTGTCGATCCGGCCGTCCAACCTGTCGATCCGACTGTCGAGCCGCAGGCCCAGCTCGCTGATCCGGCTGTTCACGATCACGAATTGATCGTCGATCGCGGCGAACCTGTCGTCGATCGCAGCGAACTTCTCGTCCATCGCCACGAACCGGGCATCGATCGCAGCGAACTTCTCATCCATCGCCACGAACCGGGCATCGATGGCGGCGAACCTGTCGTCGATCGCGGCGAACTTGTCGTCCATGGCGACGAACCGGGCATCGATCGCAGCGAACCTGTCGTCCATCGCGACGAACCGGGCGTCAATCGCGACGAACTTGTCGTCCATGGCGACGAACCGGGCATCGATGGCGGCGAACTTGTCGTCCATGGCGACGAACCGGGCATCGATGGCGGCGAAACGCTCGTCGGCGGCGGCGAACCCCGCGCGCATCTCGTCGCGGAGCAGGTCGACCTTCGTGTCGATCTCCGACACCCGGTGCTCGACCTGTCCGAGGCGCTCCGTCACCACCTCCAGCTTGCCGTAGACGGGCGTCAGCGCCTCGTAGGCGCGCTCCGAGGCCCGTGGGCCGCAGGTGGTGCTGAGCACCATGAACTCGCTTTCCAAGCGGGCCACCCGCTCCTCAAGTGTGATCATGAGAGTGTTCTCCGAACGTGGAATTCAGCGTAGCGAAGGCTCGCCGGCGAGGAGGGGGATCAGGGGCGCGGGTCCTCGCGGCGAACAGCCTGGCGGCTTTCCCGAGCTTCGGCGGCCGCTTTCCCAACCCCGCGACCAGCGGTGGAAGAAAAGCCCCCGGCCGGTGCGGCGGGTTCCCTCCCGGCGGTTGAGAAACGTTCCAATCAAGATCGTTATATACCCATACGGGGTGGGCGTGTCACAAAAAGCCTTTGACGGAGTGAGTACTCACTCCGCAGAATGGCCGCATGAGAACCCCACCCGCCCGGCGGCGCGCGCCGGGAATGAGTCCGGAGCGGCGCCGCGAGATGGTCGTGGCGGCCGCCCTCCCCCTGGTCGCCGAGTACGGTGCCGCCGTGACCACCGGCCAGATCGCCAGGGCCGCCGGGATCGGCGAGGCCACGATCTTCCGGGTGTTCGCCGACAAGGACGAGCTGCTCGGCGCCTGTGTGGCCGAGGCGCTCCGCCCCGACCACGTGCTGGAACAGCTCGCCGCGATCCCGCTCGACCAGCCGCTGACCGTCCGCCTCGTCGAGGCCGTCGAGGCCATGCGGGCGCACACCGCGCGGGTCGGCACCGTCATCGCCGCCCTGCACGCCTCGGGCCGCCCCCTGGAGCGCCCCGCCACCAGACCTCCCGAGCGCGACGCGGAGGGAGCACCCCCGCCCAACCGGGAGACCTCGTTCAGGGAGACCCGCGCGGCGCTGGCCGAGTTGTTCGAGCCCGAGCGCGACTCGCTGCGGCTGCCTCCGGAACGCCTGGCCACGCTCTTCCTCGCGATGGCGTTCTCCCCCGTCCGCTGGCCGGGGGGCGAGCCCGAACCGAGCGCCGACCTCGTCGACGTGTTCGTGCACGGCGCCCTGGCCCACCCCCTGCCGGAAGAAGACCCCGCATGACCATCACGCTGAACCACACCATCGTGCCCGCGCTCGACAGGCGGCGGGCGGCCGACTTCTTCGCCGCCGTCATGGGCGTGGAGTGCCTGCCGCCCGCCGGGGCACACGGCCACTTCGCCCCGGTCCGGGTGAACGAGTCCCTCACCCTCGACTTCATGACCGTCGAGGCCCCCGAGGGGCACCACCTGGCCTTCGACGTCGACCCGGACACCTTCGACGGCATCCTCGCCCGGCTCGAGGAACGGCGGGTGCCGTACGGCAACCACCCGGCCCGTCACGACAACGGGCGGATCGACCACCCGCTCCGCCCTCGCGGCCTGTTCTTCGCGGACGAGACGGGAAACCTCTACGAGGTCATGTCCGACTGACCACGAGGCCCCCCGAGACACCCCGAGTGCCATTGCGACTTCGTGATCCGTAGGGGATAGATTCTCCCGGTACGTCGCACGAATTTCGGACACACCCCCCAAGTACGAGAGATCGCATGTTCGGCATCATTCGCCCCTGCGGCGAGCACTCCTGCCCGACGCTGCACCGAGCCTGGATGGCGCACCTGTGCGGGCTGTGCCTGACCCTCAGGGACGGGCAGGGGCACGCGGCCCGGCTCGCCACCAACTACGACGGCCTGATCATCTCGGTGCTGGCCGAGGCCCAGGCCCCGGCGGGCTCCCCGCACCGGACCGCCGGCCCCTGCGCGCTGCGCGGGTTCCGGCCGGCGGACGTGGTCGACGCGCGGGCCGGGGGTGTGCGGCTGGCCGCCACGGTGTCGCTGATCCTCGCGGCGGGCAAGCTGCGCGACCACGTGGCCGACGGCGACTCGGCGCCGGGCACCGGCGCGGCGCGCAGGATGCTGGCGTCCCGCTGGGAGGCGGCGGGGGCCCGGATGGGCGCCGGGATCGGGTTCGACACCACCTCGCTGGTCTCGACGGCCGAACGCCAGATCGAGCTGGAGAGCGGCCCGGGAGTGACGCTGCTGGAACTGACCGGCCCCACCGAGGAGGCCGTCGCCGCCGCGTTCGCGTACACCGCGACGCTCGCGGGCACCCCCGGCAACGCGGCGGCGCTGGCAGAGGCGGGCCGGTTCTTCGGCCGGATCGCCCACCTGCTGGACGCCGTGGAGGACCGGGAGGAGGACGCCGCCCGGGGCGCGTTCAACCCGCTGACCGCCACCGGCACCTCCGTACGGGAGGCGCGGCGATTGTGTGACGACGCCGCGCACGGCCTGAAGCTGGCGCTGCTGGAGCTGGAACTCGCCGACCGGCACCTGGTGGACGTGCTGCTGGACACCGAGGTGCGGCGGGCGGTGGACAGGACGTTCCGCCACGCCTCCGGCCCGGACCGCGGCCACGCCCGCGAGACGTGCGCCCGCCCGCACGGGGAGCGCCCGCACGGGGAGCACGGCCACTCCCCCACCGGGCACGCCCCCTCCCCCGCGGAGCACGACCACCTTCCCGAGGGGCACGGCCACTCCCCCACCGGACACGACCACGAGACACCGTCCCCGGCCGGGGAGGCGGGCCACTCCTACGAGCGGCCCGGATTCGTCCGCAAGTCCGCCGCCGGGGTGGGGACCTTTCTGACCTGCGGTCTGTGGCGGCCCCGGTGGAGTTCCCGGAAGCACGGCGCCTGGGACGAGCGCTGCTACCTCAGAGGATGCGACGGCTGCGGCTGTGACGGATGCGACGGGTGCTGCGACTGCTGCAAGTGCTGCAGCAAGTGCGACGGGTGCTGCTGCGACTGCAACGCCTGAGACTTCGGGAACTCCGGGAACTCCGGGGAGCGGCCCGCCGGACATCGCGGACGGCTCCCGGACCGATCGCGCCTCACGAACCGGACGGGCGAACCTGCCGTCCCAGCACCGGCCCCGGTCCCGGCCTCAGACCGGGTCCGGCTGTTCGCCGTCCTTCTCGCGGGCGCCGTCCCGCTCGCCGGGGCCGCCCAGACCCCGCGACATCAGCCCCGCGCCCATCAGCCCGGTGAGCGTCCCGGGGACGGTCGCGGACGGGGGCGGGGTCTCGACCCGGAAGCGGGGCAGCGCCTCGGGATACTTCTCGCGGACGAAGGCCACCATGTGCTCGCGCATGTCGCACTTGAGGTCCCAGGCGCTGGCGGAGTCGGCGGCGCTCATCAGGGCGCGCAGCTCCAGCAGCCCGTTGGGGAGGGTGTCGGTGACCTGGAGGGTCCAGTCCTTCTGGTCCCAGAGCGGGTGCTCGCGCAGGGCCCGGTAGAGCTCGGTGCGCAGCTCCTCCACCGGCACCGACCAGTCGACCCGGAACATCACGTGGCCGATCACCCGGCTGCTGTGCCGGGTCCAGTTCTCGAACGGGTTGGCCGTGAAGTAGGAGACCGGCAGGACCAGCCGCCGCTCGTCCCACAGCCGCAGCACCACGTAGGTGAGGCTGAGCTCCTCGATCCGGCCCCACTCGCCCTTCACCACGACGACGTCGTCCAGCCGGAGCGCGTCGCTGAAGGCCAGCTGGAGCCCGGCGAGCATGTTGCCCAGGGTCGACTGGGCGGCGATGCCGACGACGACACCGGCGATACCGGCCGAGGCCAGCAGCCCGGCCCCGAGCGCCCGCACCTGCGGGAAGGTGAAGAGCATCGCGCCCAGCGCGACCACGATGATCACCGCCGAGGCGACCCGGCGGACCAGGGTGATCTGGGTACGGATGCGCCGGGCCCTGCGGTTGCCCTCGCCCTCGACGGTGATCAGGCGGTCCAGCACCACGTCGGTGACCGCGTAGGCGGCCTGGATGACCAGCCAGGTGGCGCACCCGATCATCGCCAGGCTGAGACCCCGGTCGATCACCTGGCCGATCGAGGCCGTCGCCATGGTCGGCTCGTAGATGGTGTGGGCCGTCGCCACGGCGGCCGTGGCGAACCCCGGCCAGGTGCAGCGGCGCACGAGCGGACCGGCGAGAACCCATTTCTCACCGATCAGCCGCGAGCGCAACACCCGTCGCACCACCTCCACCGCCACGACGGCGGCGGCAACGGAAACAATCATCATGATCCAGCCGGACACTTGAGGCGTCCCCCTCGACGTCTTTCATCCTCGTCGTCATCTTTCCTGGATCACCAGCTAATCAGAAGGATTCGTCGAATGTGACATTCCCTTCCACGGCTATCTGGTAGGCCGAAACCCGCCGCTCGAAGAAGTTGGCCAGCTCCTGCACGTCCTGCAACTCCATGAACGCGAACGGGTTGGCCGTGCCGTAGCGGGCGGGCATCCGCAGCCTGACCAGGCGCTGGTCGGCCACGTACTCCAGGTACTGACGCATCTGGTCCACGCCCATCCCGAGCAGGCCGTCCCCGCACAGGTCGGCCGCGAAGGCCAGCTCGGCCGCGACCGCCTCCTCGATCATCCGGGTCACCTGCTCGGCGAGCTTGTCGTCGAACAGGTCGGGCTCCTCGGCCCGTACGGTCTCCACGACGCTGAACGCGAACTCCATGTGCATGGACTCGTCGCGGAACACCCAGTTCGTCCCGGTGGCCAGGCCGCCGAGCAGGCCCCTGGAGCGGAACCAGTACACGTAGGCGAAGGCGCCGTAGAAGAACAGGCCCTCGATGCACGCCGCGAAGCAGATCAGGTTGAGCAGGAACGCCCGCCGGTCCTCCCGCGTCTCCAGCCGGGTCAGCCCGCCGAGCGAGTCGATCCAGCGGAAGCAGAACTCCGCCTTGTCCCGGATCGAGGGGATGTGCTCGACCGCGGCGAAGGCCTTGACCCGCTCGTCGTGATCGGGCAGGTAGGTGTCCAGCAGGGTCAGGTAGAACTGGACGTGCACGGCCTCCTCGAACAGCTGCCTGCTGAGATACAGGCGCGCCTCGGGGGCGTTGAGGTGCTGGTAGAGGTTGAGGACGAGGTTGTTGGCCACGATCGAGTCGCCGGTGGCGAAGAACGCCACGAGGCGGTTGATCAGGTGGCGCTCCTCGGGCGTCATCCTCGCCAGGTCGGCGAGGTCGGAGGTGAGGTCCACCTCCTCGACGGTCCAGGTGTTGCGGATCGCGGCCCGGTAGCGCTCGTAGAACTCGGGGTAGCGCATCGGCCGCAGGGTGAGGTCCATGCCGGGGTCGAGCAACATCGGTGAAACGCCTTTCTCAGAGCTTTCGGGGAACCGGGACGACGGCTACTGGCACGCGTCGCAGTACTCGGGGTTCTCCAGGGAGCAGGCGATCGCCTCGGGATCGGCGACCGGCGCCGCCACGGTGGCCTGCGCGATCCGGGTGGCCGGGCGCGAGCGCAGGTAGTAGGTGGTCTTGAGGCCCGACTTCCACGCGTAGGCGTACATCGAGGAGAGCTTGCCGATGGTCGGCGTGGCCATGAAGAGGTTCAGCGACTGCGACTGGTCGATGTAGGGGGTGCGCGCGGCGGCGAGGTCGATCAGCGCCTTCTGCGGCAGCTCCCATGCGGTCCGGTAGAGCGCCTTCAGGTCGGCGGGGATCTCCGGGATGTCCTGGACGGAGCCGTCGGCGCGCTTGATCGCGTCGCGGACCAGCGGGGTCCACAGCCCACGGGCCTGGAGGTCTCGGACGAGATAGCGGTTGACCTGGAGGAACTCCCCCGAGAGGGTCTCACGCTTGAAGACGTTGGAGACCTGCGGCTCGATGCACTCGTAGCAGCCCGCGATGGAGGCGATCGTGGCCGTCGGCGCGATCGCGACCATCAGCGAGTTGCGCAGGCCCGTCCTGGCGACCCGCTCCCTCACCTCCGCCCACTCCGCGGACCTCGCCGCCCCGTAGTGGTCGGGGTGCAGCACCCCGTCGGCGGCCCTGGTCTCCCCGTACGAGGGATGGCGGCCCCGCTCCACGGCCAGGTCGGAGGAGGTGCGGTAGGCGGCGAGCGCGATCTCCTCGGAGATCCGGGTGGACAGCTCCAGGGCGCGCGGCGAGTCGAACGGCAGCCGCAGCGCGAACAGCACGTCGGCCAGGCCCATCACGCCGAGCCCGATCGGGCGCCACCTCCGGTTGGCCGCCTCCGCCTCGGGGGTCGGGTAGAAGCCCAGGTCGATGGTGCGGTCGAGGAAGCGCACGGCGGTACGGACGGTCGCGCGCAGCCGCGCCCAGTCGATCGCCTCCCCGGAGTCCGCCGAAAGGTGGGCGGCGAGGTTGATCGAGCCGAGGTTGCAGACGGCGGTCTCCGCGTCGCCGGTGACCTCCAGGATCTCGGTGCAGAGGTTCGACAGGTGGATGACGTTCTGGGGCCTGGCCGTCTGGTTGGAGGTCCGGTTCGCCGCGTCCTTGAAGGTCATCCAGCCGTTGCCGGTCTGGGCGAGCGTGCGCATCATCCGCCCGTACAGGGCGCGGGCCGGGATCTGCCGGGTGAACCGGCCCTCGGCCTCGGCGGCCCGGTAGGCGTCGTCGAACGCGGAGCCGTACAGGTCGGTGAGGTGCGGGACGTCCTTGGGGTCGAACAGCGACCAGGTCCCGTCGTCCTCGACCCGGCGCATGAACTCGTCGGGGATCCAGTTGGCCAGGTTCAGGTTGTGCGTGCGGCGGGCCTCCTCGCCGGTGTTGTCGCGCAGTTCCAGGAATTCCTCGACGTCGGCGTGCCAGGGCTCCAGGTAGACGCAGGCCGCGCCCTTGCGCCGGCCGCCCTGGTTGACCGCGGCGACGCTGGAGTCGAGCGTGCGCAGCCAGGGCACGATGCCGTTGGAGTGGCCGTTGGTGCCCCGGATCAGCGAGCCCCGCGAGCGGACCCTGGTCCAGGCGATCCCGATGCCCCCCGCGTACTTCGACAGCCGCGCGACCTGCCCGTAGCGGTCGTAGATGGACTCCAGCTCGTCGCGGGGCGAGTCGAGCAGGAAGCACGAGGAGAGCTGGGGCCTGCGGGAGCCGGAGTTGAACAGCGTGGGCGAGCTGGGCAGGTAGGAGAGGGTGGCCATGAGCGCGTACAGCTCGGTGGCCTCCTCGACGCTCTCGGACAGGCCGCAGGCCACCCGCAGGAAGAAGTGCTGCGGGCGCTCCAGGACCTTGCGGGTCCTCGGGTGACGCAGCAGGTAGCGGTCGTAGACGGTACGCAGCCCGAAGTACTCGAACCTGGCGTCGGCCCCCGGGTCGGCCAGCGCGTCCAGCACCCCGGCGTGGGCGGCCACGAACTCCGCGAGCCCGTCCTGGATCAGCCCCGCCTCGTGGGTCGCGGCGATGGACTCGGAGAACTCGCGGACGCCGTGCTCGGCGGCCTCGTCGGCGATCAGCTCGGCCAGCATCGCGGCGGCGACCCTGGAGTTCTCGGGGTCGGTGATCACCCGCGCGGCGGCCTCGTCGATCGCCAGCCTGCGCTCGTCCGCCGCGTTCGCGGCGTTCGCGGCGTTCCCGGCGTTCCCGGCGTTCGCGACGCTTCCGGCTTTTTCTGCGCCCTCGGCGTTCCCGCTGTTCCCGGCACTCCCGGCGTTCTCGGCGGCGCCACCGCCCGCGACGGCGGCACCCGCGACGCTCTCGCCGCCTCCGTCGCCCGCCGCGGTCTCCGCCGTACCGCTCACTGCGGTCGCCGCCGCGGTCTCCGCCAATGCCTGTGTCACGTAGTGCCCCTCGCTCGATCGGACTTCCCCGTACGGCTCCGCCGGATGGGCACGCGTCCGCGAGCGATCCCGGGCACGCCGGATCGCCTCGTTCCGCGGGCCCTCCCACGAGGCCCTGGACAATCACGTCACCGGCAGGTCTTCGGACTCACGGGCACACCACACACGCCTACCGGCCGTCGCTTCCCAGGCATGGTTCGCCCAGTGCTCAAATGACGGCTTTCGTTCCCGTTCACCGCTGCGGGGCAGTCCCGGAATCTCACCGGGTTCCCTCTTGCCTCGCCCCTCGCGGGGCGAACCAGCAACGAGCAGGATCCTACATCTAGGGGCGTCTGACGCAACTACCCCAACAAGTTGTGGCGGAGGACTTCAGCAGCCCGAGCTCGTGCAGCACGCCCCGGGTGCGGGCCGTCTCGGTGGAGAGCCACTGGCGGAACTCGTCGCCGCTGAGATAGACCCGGCTCCAGCCGCGGGAGGCGCACAGGGCACCCCAGCGCGGCGCGGCGTCGATCCTGTCACACAGGGCGATCGCGGCGTCCCGGTCCCCCGGGCTCATGCCCTTGGGGCCGAGCAGCCCGCACCAGTCGCTGTACTCCAGCCGGACGTCGACCTCCATGAGCGTCGGAGCGTCGATCCCGTCGATCCGGCCGCCGGAGGAGACCACCAGGGGCCGCAGGCGGCCCGCGGCGATCTCGGGCCGCAGGGCGCGCGCCGATCCCAGCAGGGCCGCCACCCTGCCGACCTGGAGCGCCTCGGCGGCGTCCTCGGGGGCGAGGTACCCGGCGTACTCCAGCAGCCGGGCGTCCACCCCGAGGCACTTGCCGATCATGCCGTAGAGCACGTGGTCGGAGCCGCCCTCCGACCGGCCGCCGACCGTCAGGCCCGCGGGGTCGTCGCGCAGCCGCGCGACGAAGTCCTCGAAGGTGCGCAGGCGGGAGCCGGAGGGGACGACCAGGACCGTCCAGTCGCCGACCAGGCGGGCGATGGGGGTGGCGGCGTTCACCACGGCGGCGGTGTTGGCGATCTCCGCGGCGGCCACCATCGGCATCGCGGTGACGAGCAGCCTGCCCTCGCGCGCGAAGGGGCCGCGGAAGGCGCCGAACGCGTCGCGCGGGGCGGAGCCCAGGGGCCCGGCCCGCTCGACGGTCATCGCGGTGCGCACCAGCCCCGACTGGACCAGGACGGTCGCCAGCCTGCCCGCGATCCCGTCCCAGCCGTGGCCGTCGGCGGTCGGTTCGAGGATGAACAGGCGCCTCACCACCCGGCCGGCGTCACCGCCCGCGCCGCACCCCGCGGCGAGCACGGCCCCCGCCGCCAGCGCGCAGAACCTCCTACGGCGCATGAGCGCCCCTCCCCCCGGAGAACCCCCTATTCCATAGGTTACTTTCACGTCACTTTCTGTGACTAAGTGGGGTATGCCCGAACTCTCGGCGGCCCGCGTACCGGGCCGCCGAAAAGGACCTCGGCCGTCCGGGCACCGAGGACGGCCGCCCCGCGCGGACGCCGGGAAGCGCGGCGCCGGGAAGCGCGGCGCCCCCGCCCCCGGCGGGCCGGGGACGGGGGCGAGAGCGAGGGCGCGGGGAGGTCACTCCACCGTGACGCTCTTGGCCAGGTTCCTGGGCTTGTCAACGTCCCGTCCCAGCGCCACCGCGGCGTGGTAGGCGAAGAGCTGGAGCGGGATCGACAGCAGGATCGGGTCCAGCTCGGTCTCGTTCTTGGGCACCACGACGCAGTCCTCGGCCAGCTTGGGGTCGGCCGTGCGGTGGCCCACCATGAGCACCCGGCCGCCCCGGGCGCGGATCTCGCCCAGCGTGGTGAGGTTCTTGTCCAGCAGCTCGTCGTCGGGGACGATCGCCACCGTCGGCATGTCCGGGCCGATCAGCGCGAGCGGCCCGTGCTTGAGCTCGCTGGCCGGATACGCCTCGGCGTGCACGTACGAGATCTCCTTGAGCTTCTGCGCACCCTCGCGGGCCACCGGGTAGCCCCTCACCCGGCCCACGAACATCATGCTCGGCGACTCGGCGTACCTGCCCGCCAGCTCCTTGATCTGCGGCTCCAGCGCCAGGATCTCCTTGATCTGGTCCGGCAGCCTCCGCAGGCCGTCGCAGATCCTGCGGCCGTCGGCGGGGGACAGGTCGCGCACCCGGCCCAGGTGCAGCGCGAGCAGCGCGAACGCCACGGCGGTCGAGGTGAACGCCTTGGTGCTCGCCACCGAGACCTCGGGACCCGCGTGCAGGTAGACGCCGCCGTCGCACTCGCGGGCGATCGCGCTGCCCACGGTGTTGACGATGCCGAGCACCCTGCCGCCCTTGCGCTTGAGCTCCTGCACGGCGGCGAGGGTGTCGTAGGTCTCCCCCGACTGGCTGATCGCCACGTAGAGGGTGTCGGCCTCCACCACCGGGCTGCGGTAGCGGAACTCGCTCGCCGGCTCGGCGTCGGCCGGGATGCGCGCCAGCTCCTCGATGAGCTGCGCGCCGATCTGGCCCGAGTAGTACGCGGACCCGCAGCCGATGATCTTCACCCGGCGGAACGAGCGGGTCTCCCGCGCGTCCATGTTGAGGCCGCCCAGGTGGGCGATGTGGAAGCGGTCGTCCAGCCGCCCGCGCAGCGTCCTGGCCACCGTGTCGGGCTGCTCGGAGATCTCCTTGAGCAGGTAGTGCTCGTAGCCGCCGGTGTCGTAGTGCCCGGCCTCCCAGTCGACGGTCAGCGTCTCCTTGGCCGTCTCCCGCGCGTCGCTGGCGAAGGTGTTGAACCCGTCGGCCCGCAGCACGGCGATCTCGCCGTCCTCCAGGTGCACCACCTGGCGGGTGTAGCGGACCAGCGCGGCGACGTCGGAGGCGGCGAACATCTCCTTCTCGCCGATGCCCAGCACGATGGGGCTGCCGTTGCGCGCCACGACCACCTCACCGGGACGCTCGGAGTCGATCACCGCGATCCCGTACGTGCCGACGACCCGCTTGAGCGCGGTCCGCACGGCCTCCTCCAGCGAGTCGGCCTCCTTGACCGTACGGGAGATCAGGTGCGACAGCACCTCGGTGTCGGTCTCCGACAGGAAGATCGCCCCGTCGGCCTCCAGCTTGGCGCGCAGCTCGTCGGCGTTCTCGATGATGCCGTTGTGCACGACGCCGATGCGCTCGTCGGTGGACAGGTGCGGGTGGGCGTTGACGTCGCTGGGCGCGCCGTGGGTGGCCCAGCGGGTGTGGCCGATGCCCAGGCCGCCCTTGAACCGCGCGGGCACGACCGCGGCCAGGTCGGCCACCCGCCCCTTGACCTTGCGCATCTTGAGGCCCTTGTTGGAGATCACCACCCCGGCCGAGTCGTAACCCCGGTACTCAAGACGCTGCAGGCCCTCCAGCAGGATGGGGGCCGCGTCCTTGGGCCCCACGTAGGCCACGATTCCGCACATGTACCGCTCCTTGTCCGTAAACGATCGGGGTGCCGCCGTCCGCTACCCGTAGACGATCCGGCGAAGCTGTCGCAGGGAGAGTTCGGGTGCCGCGACACGGCGCACCGCCAGCTCGGCGGCGACCCTGGGGAAGATCTCGTCGTTGACCAGCCCCCTGGCCTTGAGCTCCGCGTGACGCCGCCGGACGAACTCGTCGACGGGCTCGGAGAAGTAGGCCAGCACGTCCGCGACGACCCGCGCCGCCTCGCCCGGACCGAGCGCGCTCGTCCGGGTCAGGTGGGTGATCAGATCCTCGTGCGGATTCCGTGCCGTGGACACAGAGCAGGACCATACGCATCCGGGAGAGAACACACCAAGTTTCCTGCCCGATTTCGGGCAGAGAATCTCTTCAACATCTCAACCCCGCCACAATGAGCGACAGTCGGTAATCTCTGATAACTCTAGGTAGTTACCAGAGGGGGAGGAACACCGCCATGCGCCGCCTGCCGGGGATCACTGCCGTCGCCGCTCTCACCGTCCTGGCCTCAGCCGCCCCGACCTCGACTGCCCTGATCTCGGCCGTCCCGGCTTCCGGCGCCCCGGCCCCGGTCGTCCACGCGGACCGGCCGACGGGGCTCCGGACACCCCCGGCCCCCGCCGGGACCGCGACACCGCCCGGCGCGCCGACGGGGGCGCGGTCCGGCAGGCAGGCCGCCTTCACCGAGGCGGCGCGGCGGTACGAGGTGCCGGAGAGCGTGCTGCTCGCGGTCTCCTACCTGCAGTCCCGCTGGGAGGGTCACGGCGGGCTGCCCAGCGTCTCCGCCGGATACGGCCCGATGCACCTGATCGACGGCCGGGCCGAACCCGGGCGCCCCCACGGCGCCGGGGAGGACCCACGCGGCGACGAGACCCGGCCGCGCGTGATCGCCCTGCCGCCGATGGAGACGAACCCGCCGGAGGACACCCTGCGACGGGCCTCGCGGCTGACCGGCCTGTCCCCCGGCCGGCTGCGCGAGGACGCCTCCGCCAACATCATGGGCGGCGCCGCGCTGCTCGCCGACCACCGGCGCCGAGTCGGCAGAGGTCCCGGCGGGGGCTCCCTCGAGGATCCGGCGAGCTGGTACGACGCGGTGGCCCGCTACCCCGGCACCCCGGAGAGGGGCACGGCGGGGAGGGAGGCGGCGCTGTCCTTCGCCGACGAGGTCTACGCGACGATCCGGGCCGGCGCCGCGCGGGTGACCGACGACGGCGAGCTCGTGGTCCTCCCCCCCACCCCGGACCTGGTCGTTCCCCCCGAACTCTCCACCCGCCCCGCACGCTCAACGCACCCCGCACGCTCAACCCGCCCCGCACGCTCAACGCACCCCGCACGCTCAACGCACCCCGCACGCTCAACGCACCCCGCACGCTCAACGCACCCCGCACGCTCAACGCACCCCGTGCGCCCGGCGCCCTTCAGGCCCGCCGCGCCGTTCATCCCGGCGGGGCGCTCCGGGCCGTCCGGTCCGCGAGCGCCGCTCCCCCTGGAACGGCGCGCCTCGCCCTCCGCCCCACCCACCCCCACCCCGGTCACCCCCACCCCGTCGCCCACGCCCGCTCCCGCCACGAGGACCCCCGCTCCCTCCACGAAGACGCCCATGGCACTCGCCAAGCGGCCCGCCCCCGCTCCCGTACCGGGACCCGACTGCCCGAGGAGCGTCTCCTGCGAGTGGCTCCCGGCCGCCTACCAGCGGCTCCCCGGCGGCGGGTACGGCAACCACGACCGCTCCGCCGGCCCCCGGAAGATCGACTACATCGTGATCCACGACGGGGAGACGAGCTACGACGCCATGACCCGCCTGGTCAAGAACCCCGCCTACCTCAGCTGGCACTTCACCATCCGCTCCGCCGACGGCCACATCGCCCAGCACCTGCGGGCCAGGGACATCGGCTGGCACGCGGGAAACTGGTATGTCAACTCCCGCTCCATCGGCCTGGAGCACGAGGGCTACCTGGCCAGGGGCGGCGCCTGGTTCACCGAGGCGATGTACCGGGCGTCGGCCAGGCTGGTCCGCCACCTCGCCGCCAAGTACGACGTCCCCCTCGACCGGGCGCACATCCTGGGACACGACAACGTGCCGGGCACCACCCCCGAGACCGTGGGCGGCATGCACGACGACCCCGGCCCCTACTGGGACTGGGCCCACTACTTCGAGCTGCTCGGCAGGCCGCTGCGCGCCTCGGGCGGCGACGACGCGCGCTCGGTGCTGATCAGGCCCGACTACGGCACCAACAGCCCGGGGTTCACCGGCTGCACCGGGGGGTGCCGGGGCCTGGGCGCCGCCTCGGTCTGGCTGCGCACGCGCCCCTCCCCCACCGCGCCGCTGGTCAAGGACGTCGGCAAGCACCCCACCGGCGGCTCCACGTACAGCGTCTACGACCACGCCGCCCGCGCCTCCACCGGCCAGCGGTACGCGCTCGCCGAGCGCAGGGGCGACTGGACCGCGATCTGGTACCTCGGCCAGAAGGCGTGGTTCCACGACCCGGCCGGGGCCCCCACCTCCGTGCGCGCCTCCGGCCCCCTGGTGACGCCCAGGCCGGGCCGGGCCCCGATCAGGGTGTACGGCAGGGCGTACCCCAAGGCGCACGCCTACCCCGGGGGCGTTCCCGTGCAGGCCCTGGCCCCGCTGCAGTACTCGATACCCGCCGGGCAGGCGTACAGCTCAGGCGAGGCGACGAGGGCCTCGTACCTCAGGGCGGCGGCCTTCGACCCCTCCGAGCACCGTGTCGTGACGGGCGGGATCCGCTACCGGCAGATCCAGTTCGGGCACCGGGTCATGTTCGTCCGGGCCTCCGACGTCCAGCCGGTCACCAGGTGAGGATCTCCGGCGGCTGCGCCGGTTGCGCACATCCGCCCTGCGGAGGCGCTAGAGTTTTCACGTGCCCCGGAGCCGGTTCCGGGGATCACGCGGAAGTGGCTCAGTGGTAGAGCATCACCTTGCCAAGGTGAGGGTCGCGGGTTCGAATCCCGTCTTCCGCTCCGGCGGGTCCTTCGGGGGCCCGGCCGGTGGAGTGGCCGAGAGGCGAGGCAACGGCCTGCAAAGCCGTCTACACGGGTTCAAATCCCGTCTCCACCTCAACGCACGACCATCGGACCCTCCGGGATCCGGTAAAGTGGTGCGAGCGCCGAGGGGAAACCCGAAGCGGATACGCGGAAGTGGCTCAGTGGTAGAGCATCACCTTGCCAAGGTGAGGGTCGCGGGTTCGAATCCCGTCTTCCGCTCTGGTTCACCCGAGGACGATTAGCTCAGCGGGAGAGCGCTTCCCTGACACGGAAGAGGTCACAGGTTCAATCCCTGTATCGTCCACCACCCGAAAGGCCGCCAAGGTCCCCGTTCGAGGGTCTTGGCGGCCTTTCGCTTTCCCTGTCGCCGTTGTCTCCTGTCTTTCCCGATCACCGTTGTCCCCTGTCACGTCGGCCCGTGATCGGCGTCGCCGGATCCCCGCCGCCCCGGGCCGGACCGGGCCGGTTCGTCCCGGCCGGCCCGGGGCGCGGTCCCGAGGCCCTATCGGCCCCAGAGCCGCCACGTCTGGTTGAGCGGGCTGCCCTGACCGGCGGGGATGCAGGTCCACTGGTGGACCGGGGCCTGGGCGGCCGTGGAGATCGCGCTCACGTCGACGCACTTGCCGCTGTGCCGGGCCACGAGCTGGTGGTCGTGGGAGTCGTTGCCCGCGTAGGTCACCTTCCGCAGCGTGAACTGCTGGTTCGTCGCGCCGACGGCGCAGGTCCACTGGATGGCCGCCGCGCCGTCGGCGGTGGAGGCGCCGTTGACGTCGAGGCACTTGCCCGAGTGCTGGTTGACCACGGTGAAGGTGCCGGCGACCCCGGTGACCGGGCGGAAGTTCCACAGCTGCTGGTCACCGCCCTCGCAGTGGAACTGCTGCTGCCGGGTGCCGTCGGCCGTGCTCAGGTTGGTGTCGTCCAGGCACTGCTGGGAGTGCTGGGCGACGGCGACGGACTGGAAGCCGCCGTCCGAGGGCGGCAGGAGGGTGACGGTGTGGGTGTCGTTGACGTTGCCGTTCGGCACGTTGACCGTCGTGGCGTTTCCGGACAGGGTGACCACGGAGTTCTGAACGGTGACCGGGCCCTGGACCGCGCCGCCGCCGTTGTGGGGGATCCGCTGGACGACCACCCGTACCTGGTTGTTCTGCACGACGCCGCCGGTGGTGTCGAGGCGTTGCAGGTTGACCGCGAGGTTGCCGGTCGTGCGGCCTCCACCGACGAGGACCTTCACGGCGCCGTCGGCCTTGGTGGCGAACGCGTCGTACGACGCGCTGGGGGTGACGGACACGATCTGGCCCGTCTGCGAGCCGTAGAAGCGGTAGACCCACCATTCGCCCTTCGGCAGGTGCTGTCCCGCCGAGTTGCGGACGAGCAGGTTGCCGAGATCGTTGTGCAGGTTCCCGCCCCCCGCCCAGTTGGCCCGCAGGCCGTCGGCGCCGGCCCGCTCCAGGCGCGCGATGTACCAGGAGCCGTCGCCCGGGTTCTGCTCGTTGGACGCCCCGTACTCGTTGATCTGGTACGGCCTCGGGTGCGGGATGCCACGGGAGTTCAGTGTGGTGTCGGCCGCCGCCACGTTGGCCACCGGGTCGCCGGGCAGGGAGTGCCAGCTGATGATGTCGGGGATCACGTTGTTGGCCTTGACGTAGTCGAGGTACTGGTTCCACCAGGTGTTCGTGGTGGACGGCACGCACGCGCAGCTCGGGCCCACGATCAGGTGTGCCGGGAACTCGGCGCGGATCCGCTGGTAGGTGCGTCGCCACAGCTCGAGGTACTGGGACTGGGGGCGGTTCCAGAACAGGGTGATGTTGGGCTCGTTCCAGAGGTCCCACTGGACCGGCGCGCCGGTGGCCCGCACGTCGCCGATCAGGCGGGTGAGGAAGGCGTCGTAGTCGCTCCAGTTGCCGTTGTCGCCGGGGAAGCGCGAGATCGGGTAGCCGTCGGCGCCCCAGAGGTCGTGCGGGAGAAGGACGAACTCCCCGCCCAGGGCCCGGGTGCGCAGCAGCTGGGCGCGGGTGGCGTTCCAGCGGCGGTCGTACCTGCCCGAGACCCAGCCACCCGGGCCGTCGAGCTGCGCGCCGCCGGCGCGCATGTACCGGAACCTCACGTCCCGGAAGAAGTGGTCGGCCGGCCCCGAGGCGTTCTCGGTCATGCCGTAGATCCAGCCGGAGGCCCGATAGGTCGGGGAGCCGCCCGCCGTGGCGAGGTTGACGGTGATGGACTCGTCGGCGGCCTGGGCCGGTGCCGCGGTCGTGACGGCGGAGGCGGCGACGAGCACGCCGACGGCGATGAGGTCGGCCAAGCGGCGGAGCGGCCGCCTGCGGGGCGAGGTGTCCATGGATGCCTTCCTGGATGGGGGGTGGGGGCGCGGAACAGGTTCACGCCTGGGTGTCGGTACGGCGCGTGTGGGCGGCGGCCAGGATGAGATAGGCGCTGGCCGTCCAGGTGTAGGCGCGGTCACGGAGCCCGGAGCCGGTGCGGGCGTCGAAGTTCTCCGCGAATCCCGACCTCTCGCACAGGGCTCGGAAACGCGCGCTGATCTCGTCGGCCAGGACGGTGTGACCCGCGCGGCGCAGGCCGTCCTCGATCAGGACCGTGGAGGGGGCCCAGATGGGGCCCCTCCAGTAGCCGTCGTCCCGGTAGTGCGGCGAGGTGGGCAGCTCGGTGGCGAGCCCGTACTCGGTCAGATGGGTCTTGATCCTGGCGGCCAGGGGCACGTGGACGGCTTCGGGCAGTTCCTCACCCAGCACGATCGGCATGAGGTCGAGCAGGCTGGAGCTGGACCACTCGTGCTCCGAGCCCGCGCTCCTGGCCACGAAACGGTCGTCGCGCCACAGCTGCTCGATCATCGCGTCGCGCATCCGGTCGGCCGCCCGTGACCAGCGGGCCGCCTCGCCGGTCATCGCGAGCTCGCCGGCCATCCGGGAGAGCGCGCGCATCTGCAGGACGAGGAACGCCGCCAGGTCGGCGCTCTCGACGACGCGTTCGGGGGTGAAGGTGGTCGCGTTGTCCCATCCGCTGTCGTTGCCGTGCTGGTAGTGGGGGAGCTCCCGGCCGGGGGCTCGGCGGGCGGCGAGCCAGAAGGCGGTCCAGCGTTCGAGCAGGCGGTAGGTCTCGGCCAGCTCCCCCGGCGGCACCGCCGGAAGGTGTCCCAGGACCCAGCCGTGGATGGGCGGCTTGACGAAGTTGTAGAGGATCTCGGAGTGGGTGACGGAGTCCGGCAGCGCGCCGGCGGCGTCCTGGTGGTCGAAGGGCAGCCGGAACTGGTCCCAGGCCAGCGAGGGCAGCCCTCCGGCGAGGGCGATCGCGTTGAAGCAGTGGTCCCAGCTCCACACCTTGTCCATCCAGTGCTTGGACATCAGCACCGCCGTACGGGTGACGAACCCCGCGGCGCGGACCGTGGCCGACCACAGGACGTAGGCGGCGAGCACGGCGGCGGGCACCCGGTCGTCCCGCCACGGCGCCACGGCGTCGCAGAACCCGTCGAAGTCGCGCCGGGCCGCCGCGACCACCTGGTCGAAGCCGCGCTCGCTCGCGTAGGGGGCGCGGGCGGTCTCGTACTCCTCGACGGCGATCTCCCATCCCGTCTCGTCCCCGGTCACCACGACGCCCCGCTCGGCGGTGCCGAGCGCCTGGACGCCCAGGTGTTCGGCGATCCGCCCGCGCAGCAGCGTGACGCGGTAGCGGCGGCCGGTCTGGTACACGGTGAAGACCGGCGAGCCGTCCCGGGGGTCCTCGAAGAAGTAGGGGCCGCTGAACGGCGTCAGGACCGGGTCGGCGGCCAGCAGGCGCAGGGCGAGACCCCGGCCGCGCAGCCGTACGGTGTCGGCGGTCTCGTACGCGAGCTCGATCCTGCCGGAGCCGCGGCTCCAGGTGAGCCGGTGTGGCGTGGCGGTGACGGCGCTCTCGGCGGGTTCGCGCCCGAGGAAGGGGGTCAGCCGCAGGACGGGGTGCATGCCGCTCTGGTGGGAGACGAGGTGGACGTCCCGGGCGTAGGTGTTCTCCCCGACGACCGGTGAGAAGCAGAACCACGACCCCCGGAAACTGAACGGGATCTCCCGCAGGGAGAACACCGGGCCGGTGGCGGCGACGGTCATGAAGGGATGATCCTTTCGGTGGGAGGGTGACCCGGTCAGTCCTTGACGGCGCCGGCGGTGACGCCCGCGGTGACGTAGCGCTGCGCGATGACGATCAGAACGGCGGCCGGTACTGAGGCGACCACCGCGGTGGCCATGATCGCGTTCCACTGCTGGTTGTTGTTGCCGATGTAGTGGTAGATGCCGAGGGTGATCGGCTGGTGGTCTCCCCCGCTGTCCAGGGTTCCGGCGAAGACGAAGTCCGACCACGCCCAGAGGAACGCGAACAGCGACACCGTGACGATCGCGTTGCGGCTGACCGGCAGGACGATCGACCGGAAGATCCGGAAGGCGCCCGCGCCGTCGACGCGGGCGGCCTGGAGGAGTTCCCGGGGGATGCCCGACATGAACACGGTGAGGACGAGCACCGCGAAGGGGACAGCGAGGGTGGAGTCGGCCACGATCAGCCCGGGGAGCGTGTTGAGCACGCCGAGATTGAGGAACATGGCGTAGAGGCCCATCGCCATGATGACGCCGGGGATCATCTGCGCGATCAGCAGCGCGAAGCTCAGGGCCCCGCCGCCCCGCGGACGCAGCCTGGCCAGCGAGTACGCGGCCGGCGCCGCGACCGCCAGGGTCAGGACCACGGTCGCCAGCCCGACGACCAGGCTGGTCCCGAGGTAGGGAAGCTGCTGGTCGAGGACCGCGCGGTACCCCTCCAGGGTGCCGTTCACGGGGAACCAGGACGGCGGATTCCTGCGCATGTCCCGCTCGCGGGTGAACGACACGTTGATCATCCAGTAGACCGGGAACAGCATCACGCCCGTCAGCACGATTCCGGTCAGGGTCTTCCACCAGGGGCGCGTGGCGCTCATGCGAGGTCCCGCCTTCGCTGGAACCGGATGTACAGCAGGCCGAAGACGAGCGCGACCACGATCAGGAGGTTGCCGACCGCGGCCCCCGGGCCGAAGGACGGCACCGGGTTCCCGAAACCGAGCCGGTAGGACCAGGTGGCGAACGTGGTGGAGGAGCCGCTCGGCCCGCCCCTCGTCATGATCCAGATGATGTCGAACACCTTCAGCGTGTAGACCAGCCCGAGCAGCAGCGTGATCGCCGAGACCGGGCGCAGCAGGGGGAGGGTGATGTGCCGGAACCGCTGCCAGCCCGTGGCCCCGTCCAGCGCGGCGGCCTCGTAGATCACGGGATTGATCGCCCGCAGGCCCGAGTGCAGGACGACCAGGTTGAACGGGACGCCGATCCATATGTTGGCGACGATCACCGACCACAGCGACCGGTCCGGCGAGGTCAGCCAGTTGACCGGGGCGACGCCGAACAGGCCGAGGGCGGCGTTGACCACGCCGGAGTCGCTGTTGAGCATCCATGCCCAGGTGGAGGACGACACGATCAGCGGCAGCAGCCACGGCACCAGGAACAGCGCGCGCAACGTGGCCGACAGCCGGAAGTCACCGGCGAAGAACAGGGCCAGCGCGAGCCCGATGGCGAACTGGAAGGCCAGCGACACCACCGTGAACACCACGGTGTGCCCCAGCGCGGGGCCGAACGTCGGATCGTCGAGAACCTTGAGGTAGTTCGCCGGCCCGACGAAGGGGGCGTCGCCCCGCACGAACGAGCGCACCGTGTAGTCGCGCAGGCTCAGTTCGAGGTTGCGGTACAGCGGGTAGGCGTAGAACGCGAGCAGGTAGGCGCCGATCGGCAGCAGGAAGCCCCATGCCGCCCACTGCTCCGACCGGAATGTCGCCGCCCTCCGGCGCCCCCCTCCACCTGGAGCGGGGGCATCGGCGGTGGCCGGACGCCGAGGGGGCGCCTGGGTGAGACGGCTCATGACGCGGCCGCCTACCGGGTCGCGCTCGCCGCCGCGCTCTGCGCGTCGGCCATCGCCCGCTGCGGGCTCTTGGCCCCGCTCAGCGCCGCCTGCACCGCGCCCCACATCGGCTCGGAGATCTTCGGGTACTTGGTGCCGAGATCGTCGCCGGTGCGGCCCTTGGCCGCCCTGACCGCCGCCACCCACACCTCCAGTTCGGGGTTCTCCTCGACCTGCCGGGCCTGCACCCGCTCGGTGGGCGCGACGTACGACAACGCCGTCGTCGTGGCGAACGAGTTCTCGGTGCTCGTCAGGCAGGTCACCAGCCGCTGCGAGGTCGTGTAGCGCGCGGTGTCCTCCTGCACGGGGATGCTGACGAACTCGCCGCCGGTGGGCGCCGCGGCGGTTCCCCCGCGCTCGCCGGGGATGGGGATGACGCCGTACTCGAAGCCGGCCTCCCTGGCGCCGGCCAGTTGCCAGGTGCCGTTCTCGGCGAAGGCGTACTCGCCGGTGGCGAACTCCTGCCAGCTGGTGGTCTGCGTGTTGGTGATGACGGAGTTGGGGGCGTATTTCTTCTTCAGCCAGTCGGTCCACAGCGTCAGCGCCGACACGCCCTGCGGCGAGTCGAGCTCGGTGAGCCGCGCGCCCGCCCCCCAGAACCAGGGCAGGAACTGGAAGCTGCCCTCCTCGGTGCCGATGGCGGAGAACGTGATGCCCTTCTTGCCGGCCGCCGTGACCTTCTCCAGGGCGGCGGTCAGCGAGGCCCAGTCCTTGACCGAGGCGACGTCCACCTTCGCCTCGTCGAGCACCGCCCTGTTGTAGTAGAGCGCGAGGGTGTTGGCGCCGATCGGGACGCCGTACGTGTCCTGCCCGCGCTGCCCGGCCCCGAGGAGGTTCGGCGAGACGGCGGAGACGTCGAGCCTGTTCTCTCCCGTCGTGGTCAGCACTCCGGCCTCCGCGAGCGTCGACACCACGGGGTTGTCGACGACGAGCACGTCGGGGGCGTTGCCCTGCTGCGCGGCGAGCAGCGCCTTGCCGGTCAGGTCGGTGGTGTCGTGGCCCGTGCGTTCGATCGTCACACCGGCCCGGGTGCCGCAGGCGTCCAGCAGCTTCACCCAAGGGGAGCTCCTGTCGTACTGCGGGTAGGGATCCCACACGGTGTACGTCCCGCCGCCCCCCGGCTCCGTACCGGCCTCGGCGCCGTCGCCGGCCGTGGTGGTCGTGGTGTTCGAGCACCCGGCCAGGAGGCCCGCGGTGACCAGGACCGTCAGGCCTCCGCCGAGCGCGCGCCGGCTCCGTCTCGTCGATCTCGCCGCTTTCACAGGCCGGGCCGCCCTTCCTGGGGGATCACGCGCGTGTCTCCGCATGGAGTCGAATCGATTCCGCGAATCGGTTCGACCGAGAGTAGGTCGGCCCCACGGTCGCGTCAATGGCGGGCGGCGAAGTCGCAGGATGACCAGGTATTCGGCGAACTCTCGTCGTTCACCTTCCCGGCTCCTCGCTGTGAACCGGTTCGATCTAATATGTGGAGGCGTCGTAGTCGAGCCATCTGAGGAGTGCCGGTGAACATCGGGGAGATCGCCAAGCGGTCCGGCGTGTCGCGCAGCACGGTGTCCTACGCGCTGAGCGGCAAGCGACCGGTGGCGGAGAAGACCCGGCGGCGCATCCAGGCGGTCATCGACGAGCTCGGCTACCGCCCCAACGCGGCGGCCAGGGCACTCAAGGAGGGCAGGACACGCACGATCGGCCTGGTCATCCCCCCGGCCAGCCGGCGCCTCACCGACGTCCAGCTGGGCTTCGTGGCCAGCGTGGTCGACGCGGCCGCGCGCGCCGACCTCGACATCCTGCTCTCACCCTCCGGCGGCGAGCACGACCGCTCGTTCGAGCGCGTCGTCACCGGCAGCCGGGTCGACGGGGTCATCCTCATGGAGATCCGGCTGGAGGACGACCGGGTCACCCGCCTGCGGCAGACCGGGCTGCCGTTCGTCGGCATAGGCCACACCAGCCGCCCGGAGGAGATGACATGGGTGGACATCGACTACGAGACCCTGATGGCCCGGTGTGTCCGTCATCTCGCCGACCTCGGTCATCGTCACATCGCCCTGGTCAACCGTTCGGCCGAACTCGTCGCCGCCGGGTACGGCCCCAGCCACCGGGCGCAGCTCGGCTTCGCCGGCGCCGTCGCCGAGCGGGGCCTGGAGGGCGTGGAGGTCTGCTGCGCGGACGACGCGCAGGCGGGGAGGTCGTGCGTCGAGCGGCTCCTGGCCGCGCACCCGGGGCTGACCGCCATCGCCACCGTCAACGAGGCCGCCATCCCCGGGATGTACCGCGCGCTGGCCGGCGCGCGCCTGAGCGTGCCCGGCGACTTCTCGATCACCGGGGTCTCCGCCAGGCACTGGGCGGAGAACCTGCACCCGCCGCTCACCGCCGCCGACATCCTGGCCGACGAGCTCGGGGCGCACGCCGTCGACCTGCTGATCCAGCGCATCGCCGATCCCGGCGTCCCGCATCGCCACCTGCTCGTCGCGCCGCCGATCTCGCTGCGGGAGACGACCGGGCCGGCCCGCCCCCGGACCGGCCGCGCCTGAGCCGTGGGCCCGGTACGGGCCGGGGGACGGGCCGACGGCTCCTGTCCTGTGAGGATGTCCTGGAGCCGGGGTCGCGTCACATCATCCGGTCACGACCGGGTCCACAGCTGGTTGGTGCTGCCCTGGCAGGTCCAGATGTGCACCCTGCTGCCGTTGGCGGTGCCGTAGTTGGACACGTCCAGGCACTTGCCGCTGGCGACAGCGGTGACGGTGCCGTCGCTGTTCAGGCGCCACTTCTGGTTGTTCTGGCCGTTGCAGTCCCAGATGATCACCGCGGTACCGTTCGCCGTCCCTCCCCCGTTCACGTCCAGGCACTTGTTGCCGTACACCCGCAGCTCACTCGCGCCGGTCGTGGTCCACCGCTGGTTGGCCTGCCCGTTGCAGTCCCAGATGTTCACCACGGCGCCGTTGGACTGCGAGGCGCCGGCGACGTCCAGGCACCGGCCCGACGGCACCCCGCGCAACGCGCTCGTGTTGGCGGTCGGGGTCGGGGTGGGAGTGGGGGTCGGGGTGGGCGTCGGGGTCACGCCTCCCAGTTCCTTGACGCGGATGTTGCGGAACGCCGCCACGTCGGGGGACCCGTGGTTCTGGATGCCGATGTAGCCCTGCTGGAGCGAGCGGGCCGGGTCGGTGTTGGTGAAGTCGTTGATCTTCGTGCCGTTCAGGAAGACCTGCAGCCGCTCACCCTCCACCAGCAGCTCGTAGGTGTTCCATTGACCCGGCGGGTTCAGCGCCGCGTCGCGTGCGGCGATGTCCGCCGCCTTGAATCCGTAGATCGCGCCCGTCGTCTTGTCCGCGCTGTCGGTCGCGTCGATCTGCACCTCGTGGCCGGTGTTGAGCGCCGTGCTCGGGTCGGTGGTGGCCGGGAACCCGACGACCACCCCCGAGTTGGAGTCGCCGTTCAGCCTCCAGTCGAGCTTCAGCGAGTAGGAGCCGAACTCCTTGGCGTTGTACCAGAGCATGCCCATGCCGCCCTGGGAGCTCAGCGTGGCGTTGCTGTTGGTGAACGACCCCGGACCGGCCTGCGTCCAGCCCGTCGTCGACCCGTTGTACAGCGTCGTGTAGCCGGTCTCCGGGCGGCAGTCGGCGTTGACCGCCTTGGCCGCGTACCGGATGCCGCCCAGCAGCAGCGTGCGGAAGTTCGAGTCCGAGTACGACGCCTGGGTGTGCCCGAGCCCGGTGTAGAACGAGCGGCCCGCGGACTGGGTGCGGCACCAGGTGATCGGGTGGTCGCCCATGCCGCCGCCGCTGTAGCTGCTCTCGTCCAGGTTCTGCAAGACCCGCACGTTCGGGCGGGGGTTGCTCCGGAAGCTGTACCACTCGTCGCTGCGCGACCAGGTCGCCCCCAGGTGGGAGGTCGCCGCGTGCGCCCGGTCCTCGGTGCGCACCGTGGCCTGCTGGATCGCCGGGTGGCTGTTGAACCAGGCGCCCACCAGCTGCCCGTAGTACGGCCAGTTGTACTCGGTGTCGGCGGCCGAGTGCACCCCCACGTAACCGCCCCCGCCGTCCACGTACGTCTGGAAGGCGCTCTGCTGGGTGTCGTTCAGCACGTCACCGGTGGTGTTGAGGAACACCACCGCCCTGTACCGGGCGAGGTTGGACGTGCTGAAGGCGCCGGCGTCCTCGGTGGCGGTGACGGTGAAGTCGTTGGAGGCCCCCAGGTCGCGGATGGTCTGGATCCCGACGGAGATGGCGTCGTGCCGGAACCCGGCCGTCTTGGAGAAGACCAGCACCTCGAAGGCGGCGGCCTGGGCGGGGAGGGCGGGGATCACGGTCGTGGCCGCGGCGGCGGCGAGCGCCACCGCGGCCACCGACAGGCGGCGCAGCACGGATGTCCTCCGGCCGCCGCCCGCGGCGGGTGTCAGATGTCGAAGCATGGGTGTCCTTCCGTCGTGGCGCCCGGCACGGCCCTTCTCGGCGACGAGCAGGGCCGCGCCGGGCGCCACATCGACTGGTGCTCGGGGGGTGGTCGAGGTCGCGTGGTCGGCGGACGACCTCAGACGCGGGTCCACTTCTGGTTGGTGCCGCCCTGGCAGGTCCAGATGTGCACCTTGCTGCCGTTGGCGGTGCCGTAGTTGGACACGTCCAGGCACTTGCCGCTGCCGATCGCGGTGATCGTCCCGTCGCTGTTCAGGCGCCACTTCTGGTTGTTCTGGCCGTTGCAGTCCCAGATGATCACCGCGGTGCCGTCGGCGGTGGCCCCGCCGTTGACGTCCAGGCACTTGTTGCCGTACACCCGCAGCTCGCCCGCGCTGGTCGTGGTCCACCGCTGGTTGGTCTGCCCGTTGCAGTCCCAGATGTTCACCGCGGCGCCGTTGGACTGCGAGGCGCCGGAGACGTCCAGGCACCGGTTCGAACCCGTCCCGCGGAACGCGCTCGTCTCACCGGAGGGCGTCGGGGTCGGGGTCGGCGTGGTCGTCGTGCCGGTACCGAGGGTGAAGGCGTCCAGGTCGAACAGGTAGCCCTGGCCGGTCGAGCCCCGGAAGACGAGGTACAGCGTCGTGGCGCCGCCCGGCCCGCCGCCGAGGTTCGCCGAGACGTCGGCGAAGGTCTCCCAGCTGCCGGTGCTCGCGACGGTCGCCGTTCCCAGCAGCGTGCCCGTGGCCGAGCCCGCCCGGACCTCGATCCGGCCGCCCGCGCCCGCCGAGGACACCCTCGCGGTGAACCTGTTGGCGTTGCTCAGGTTGTACGGCTGCAAGGAGATCCAGTCGCCGTCGTCGATGAAGCCCGCGGTCTTGCCGCCCTCGGCGGTGGCGTGGTCGGCCGTCTGCACGCCCTGCTGGGCGCCGAAGTGCTCGGCCTGCCGGTGCCGAGGCTGCAGCGTCCGGGTGCTGGTGGAGGTCAGGCCGCCCGCGTCGGTGTAGGAGGCCGTGAAGACGCCGAAGATGTTCGCCGCGGAGTCGTGCTCGCCGTCGACCGGCACCGCGATGGAGCCGCCGCAGCCGGTCTTGGAAGTGATCTGGTGGGCGTGGCTGTCATGGCCGAGCGAGTAGGTCAACGTGACCTTCGAGCAGTCGATCGTGCCGTCCTCGGGGTCGCTCACGCCGATCTGGAACGGCACCGTGTCGCCGAAGGAGAACAGCTGGCCGTCGCCGGGGCTCGTGAGCGTGACGGCCGGGGCCGTGTTGCCGACGGACACGGCGACGCTCGCGCTCCCGGTCAGCCCCTGCGGGTCGCGGACGGTGAGCGTGGCGGTGTACGAGCCGTTGGCGGAGTAGGTCTTGCTCGGGTTGGCGGAGGTGGAGGTGGTGCCGTCGCCGAAGTTCCACGAGTACGACAGCGCGCCGCCCTCGGGGTCGGAACTGCCCGAGGAGGAGAAGTTCACCGTCAGCGGGGCCGGGCCCGAGGTCCTGTCGGCCGAGGCCCTGGCGATCGGGTTGCGGTTGGCGGCCTGGCCGATGTACTCGATCCGGTAGAGCGCCTGGTTGTTGTTCCCGGTGCCGTAGTCCAGCACGTACAGCGCCCCGTCGGGGCCGAAGGCCATGTCCATCACCTGCGTCCCCGACCAGGGGAACGAGGAGATCTCCCCGTAGCCGCCGTCGCTCCTGACCTCGATGGCCTTGATCCAGCGGCGGCCGTACTCGCCGGCGAAGAAACGCCCGTCGAGCGACGGGGGGAACTTGACGCCGGAGTTCAGGTTCGCGTCGTACCGGTAGACCGGGCCGCCCATCGGCGACTCCGAGCCGCTGCCGAACTCCGGCGGCGAGCCGGAGTCACCGGCGTACCTGATCCACGCCGGCCTGGCCGGGGGCAGCGTGGTCAGGCCGGTGTTGCGGAAGGAGTTGTTGGTCGGGCCGCCCGAGCAGTTGTACTTCGAGCCGGTGCTGTTGGAGGAGAAGTTCCACTCGTTGTAGGTCTCGCCGGTGGAGTTGCTTCCCGTGCAGTACGGCCAGCCGTAGTTGCCCGCGCTGGTGATGCGGTTGAACTCCACCTGCCCGCTCGGTCCCCGGCTGGAGTTGCTCGACCCCGCGTCCGGCCCGTAGTCGCCCAGGTAGACGACGCCGGTCGCCTTGTCGACGCTCATCCGGAACGGGTTGCGCAGGCCCATCGCGTAGATCTCCGGCCGCGTCCCCGCCGTGCCCGGCGCGAACAGGTTGCCGCTGGGGATCGTGTAGGTGCCGTCCGCCTGCGGCTTGATCCGCAGGAGCTTGCCGCGCAGGTCGTTGGTGTTGCCGGCCGAGCGCTGGGCGTCGTACTGCGGGTTGCGGTTGGTCCGCTCGTCCAGCGGGGAGTAGCCGCTCGACTCGAAGGGGTTGGTGTCGTCGCCGGTGGTCAGGTACAGGTTGCCCTGGGCGTCGAAGTCGAGGTCGCCGCCCGCGTGACAGCACTGGCCGCGGTCGTTGGCGACCCGCAGGACCACCTTCTCGCTGCTCGTGTCGAGCGTCTCGTCCGATTTGACGGTGAAGCGCGACAGATAGAACTCGCCCTTCCACTGGTCGAACTGCGACTGGTTGCCGGTGGAGGGGGCGTCGCCGCTCGACGTGCTCAGCCGGGGTGAGTAGTACAGCCAGACGTACCGGTTCGTGGCGAAGTTCGGGTCGACCGCCACCCCCTGGAGGCCCTCCTCGTCGTGGGTGTAGACGTTGAGCCTGGCGGCCACCTTCGTGTTGCCGCTGACGTCGGTCACGCGCAGTGTGCCGTCGCGGGCCGTGTGGAAGACCGACCGGTTCGGCATCACGGCCAGTGACATCGCCTCACCCAGCTCGTTGCCGCCCGTCGCGAGCGGGATCTGCTGGTAGTCGGACGCCGGGATGTTCAGCGCGAGCGCGCCCGCACCGCCGGTGCCGGAGGACGACGCGTGCCGGGTCGGGGTGGCCGCGAGGGTGGAGGTGACCGGGGCGACGAGGGTGAACGTCGCGGCCAGCGCCGCGGCGACGACGCCGGTCAGGACCGGTCTACGCGCCACGGCGGGTGAAGGTGGTTGCACTGTGCTTCCTTCGGGGGTGGGGGGTGTGGGTCAGGTCACGCCCTCCTCCTCAGGTGGGTGACGCCTTTCCCGAGGTGGAGGTCAGGTGGGTGACGCCTTTCCCGAGGTGGAGGCCGTCGCCGGACGGGGAGGTGTACGACGGCGGCCGGCTGTGCGGATCCGGTCACATCCCGCTCATGTGATCCGGCTGCGGAGGCACCGGAAGGATCACCCCCGGACCTCAGTACCAATTACGTTCCGACCACTTATGCCCGTCAAGACCTTAAGCCCACTTATTTCACAATACGCACACTTAGACCGGGGGCATAGTTAGCCATTTTCTGATTTGACCTGCGGATATGTCCGCCGTCACGAACATCCGCGCCGATCGTCCCGTATGAAATGTTCATATGTGTCGTACTGATCGGGCGCCGCCGGGCCCGCCGCGAGGGCGTTCTGGCCGGTTGTGCCCTGGCCGGCGTCGCGCGCGCCGACGACACCCCCGACGACCGCCGCGACGGGATCCGGCGACGCCCTCCCTCTCGATACCTTCCGGCTCCCCTCCGGCTCCCTTTCGGCTCCAGCCGGTGATCGGCCGCAATGATGTCCGAACCGGTTCGATCGCGGGAGGTCCGGGCGGGTGGTGAGCAGGTGTGCGGGACGGATGGGCGTTTCTCCGGGCCCGGTCTCCGGCGGGACGCGAGCGTCACCGGCGAGAGCCGCCGGGTGGGAACCCGGCAGGCAGCCGGGCAGAACTGAGCCTTGACAAGCGGTCCGACCGTCGTATGTGCTTCGCTGTACACCACCGTCTCCTCCTCCCCGGCGAATTCAGAATCGTGTCGAATCGATTCACATCCGTAGTGGCGGCCGGCTTCCCGGCGGAGCCTCGCGGTCCTCCGGACGCGTCCGTCTCCGCCGGGCCCTACTCCCAAGGAGCACGACAATGCGGGCTTCCCCCGTTCCCTTACCCGGCCGTACGACCCGTGAGCGGCGCTCCCGGACGGCCGTCGTCGCGTCCGCCGTGACGGTGCTGACGGCCCTCCTGGCCGCCGGCCTGAGCTGGTGGGCACCGGCTTCGGCGGCGACCACGCCGCTGGTGGGCGCGGCCTCGGGCCGGTGCCTGGACGTCAACGGCGCCTCGCAGGCCAACGGCGCCGCGGTGAACATCTGGGACTGCAACGGCCAGGCCAACCAGCAGTGGACCACGACCGCCTCGGACGAGCTGCGGGTGTACGGCGGCAAGTGCCTGGACGTCAACGGGGCCGGGACCGCCGACGGCACCGCGGTGATCATCTGGGACTGCAACGGCCAGAACAACCAGAAATGGCGCCTGAACAGCGACGGCAGCGTCACCGCGGCCGGCAGCGGCAAGTGCCTGGACGTCTCCGGCTACGGCACCGCCAACGGCACCAGGGTGCACATCTGGACCTGCCACGGCGGCACCAACCAGAAGTGGGGCACCGGAACCCAGCCCACCCCGACGCCGACCGTGACCCCGACGCCGCCCCCGCCCGGCGCGCGCCCGTGTGACCTCTACGCCTCGGGCGGCACGCCGTGCGTGGCCGCGCACAGCACGACCCGGGCGCTCTACGGCGCCTACGGCGGCAACCTCTACCAGGTCAGGCGCTCCTCCGACAGCACGACCCGGAACATCGCCGTCCTGACCGCGGGCGGCGTCGCCAACGCCGCGGCACAGGACTCGTTCTGCACCGGCACAGCGTGCGTCATCACGGTCGTGTACGACCAGTCCGGGCGGGGCAACGACCTGTGGTACCAGGGATCCAGCGTGGTCCCCGGCTCCCCCCAGAGCAGGCCCGCGACCGCGACCACCGAGTCGCTCACCGTCGGCGGCAACAAGGCCTACTCCCTCTACATCAACCCCGGCAACAGCTACTGGCGCGACGGCCACCTGACCGGCGTCCCCACGGGCAGCGCCCCCGAGGGCATGTACATGGTGACCAGCGGCACCCACGTCAACGGCGGCTGCTGCTTCGACTACGGCAACAGCGAGACCACCAGGAAGGCCGACGCCGCCGGCGCCATGGACGCCATCAACTTCAGCACCCAGTGCTGGTTCGGCGGCTGCTCCGGGAGCGGCCCCTGGGTCCAGGCCGACCTGGAATGGGGTCTGTTCCCCGGCGGCAGCCAGGCGTGGAACCCCAACCAGCGGGCCTTCCCGCACAAGTTCGTCACCGCCACGCTGAAGAACAACGGCACGACCCGGTTCGCGATCAAGGGCAGCAACGCCCAGTCCGGCGGCCTGTACACCCTGTACGACGGCTCGCTTCCCCCGGGATACAGCCCGATGAGAAAGCAGGGAGCGATCATCCTGGGCAGCGGCGGCGACTGCTGCAAGCCCGACGGCGGCGCCAACCTCAGCGCGGGCACCTTCTACGAGGGGGCCATGGTCGCCGGCTACCCCACCGACGCCACCGAGAACGCCGTGCAGGCCAACGTGATCACCGCCGGCTACCGCTGACCGGTCCCGGGACAAGGCCCTCACCCGACCCGCACGCCGGCCACCACTTCCCAGCCGGGGAAGGAGTGGCCGGCGTCCGGCCCCTCACACCGGTGTACGGCGACGCGGCCACCTCCGTGGTGCGGTACTTTCGGCTTTCCCGTCCCTGAGGAGAGCTTTTCGACCATGGGTGCCAACCATTCACACGGCCCGGCCGCTCCCAGCTCCCGTGGCACGGTGTGGGCGACACTGGCCGTCATCGTTCCCCTCGCGCTGGCCACGCTGGCCGCGCTGATCTGGTTGTGGCCCGCCGAGCTCACCTCCACCGGTCAGCAGCCGGCCAACCTGGAGCGGGTGACCGGGACGATCACCGCCGTCACCCTCACCCCGTGCCCGCAGGAGCCGCCCCCGGACGGGCAGCCCGCCGGACGGCAGCAGCCGACCGACCCCGCCACCTGCGGCGACGCCAAGGTCGAGCTGACCAGCGGGCCGCGGGCCGGCCATTTCGTCACCAGCGGCCTGCCCAGCGGGCCCGGGTCGCAGAAGTTCGCCGCGGGCGACGACGTGATCCTGATCCACACCCCTGACGGCGGCGAGCTGGAGCTGCCGCCGTACCAGATCTCCGACCACGACCGGTCCTCCCCGCTGTGGCTGGCCGGGGTGGCGTTCGCGGCGGCGGTGATCGCCTTCGGCCGCTGGCGCGGGGTGATGGCGCTGGTCGGGCTGGCCATCACGTTCGTGCTGCTCCTGATGTTCGTCATCCCGGCGATCCTGACCGGGCAGCAGCCGTTGCTGGTCGCCATCGTCGGCGCCGCGGCGATCATGCTCACGGTGCTCTATCTCACCCACGGCTTCACCGTTCCCACCTCGATGGCCGTGGTCGGCACCCTGATCAGCCTCAGCCTGACCGGCGTGCTCTCGTACGCGGCCATCGGCCTCGCCCAGCTCAACGGGATCACCGACGAGAGCTCGTTCTACCTGGACGTCAGCTACCGGATCAACACCGAGGGCCTGCTGCTGGCCAGCATCATCATCGGCTCGCTCGGTGTGCTGGACGACGTCACCGTCACCCAGGCCGTCACCGTCACCGAACTCGCGCACGCCAACCCCGGCTACACCTTCGCCCAGCTGTACCGGGCCGCCGCCCGGGTCGGCCGCGCCCACATCGCCTCGGTGATCAACACGATCATCCTCGCCTACGCGGGCGCGTCCCTGCCGCTGCTCCTGCTGGTCAGCGTCGGCGAACAGCCCCTCGGCGAGGTGCTGACCAATCCGGTCATCGCCACCGAGATCATCCGCAGCGTCGTGGGCACCCTGGGGCTCATCGCCGCCGTCCCGATCACCACCTCCCTGGCCGCGCTGGCCAGCGCCCGGCGGGCCGCCCCCGACCAGCAACCCCCCTCCTCGGCGCGCCACCGGCGGATGGACCCGTTGACCGACTCCGTCACCCACTCGCAGTGGCCCGCGTGACGGCCGGCCCTCACACGGCGAACGGCCCTCACACGGCGAACGGCTTCCACGCGACGCCGGAAACCGGTCAGGTGATCCTCTCGCGGTCCACGATCAGCCACCCCGGCGATGTCAGCCACTCGGCGACGTCGGCGACGACGGCCGGGTCCACGTGCTGCGCGGGTTCGTACCCCGCGGGCGTCGACGGGCCGGTGCCGGGGAAGAACAGGTGGTCGTCGGCGTCGTAGACACGGATCGTGACATCCGGCCGGTGGGCGAGGCCGGCCCTCCAGGCCGGCAGGTCGTCGGCGACGGTCACCTGATAGTCGCGGCCACCCTGGAGGACGAACATCGGCCTGTCCAGCGCCGCCGCGGTCGCGACCGGGTCGTCGTCGCGCAGGTCCAGCCAGTACGCCCCCGACCGGCCGAACAGCAGCGTCTCGGCCGGGGTCGACGGTGACAGGCCGGGATCGGCGACCGCTTCCGCCTGCCGCGTGAACGCCTCGACGGCGGCCTCCATCGCCGGTCCGGGATCCAGCGAGGCGAGGTGGCGGACGACGCGGACCGCGGCCCGGTGCATCGGCTGCGTGTCACCGGCCATGATCACCAGACCGGCGACCGACGCCTCGGCGGCCGCGACGCGGGGGGCGGCCCTGCCGCCCATGCTGTGGCCGAGCACGAAGACGCGGGCCGGGTCCACGCCCGGCTGCCTCTGGAGCAGGCGGACGGCGGCGACCGCGTGCGGCACGTACTCGTCGGTCACCGTGAAACCGGGTATGCCCGCCACCTGGTCGCCGTGAGTGTGGGTCACCTTGTCGAACCGCGCAACCGCGACACCCCGGGTGGCCAGCCCCCAGGCCAGGTCCTTGAGCGGCCTGTTCGCCCCCGCGGTGGCGTCGCGGTCGAAGGGGCCTCCCCCGCCGAGCAGCACGACCCCCGGTCGCGGGCCGGGACCGTGCGGCAGGCTCACCGTGCCGGACACGGCGAGGGGCCCGTCGCCGACCGTGACGTCGTGCTCGCCGAAGCTCGCCGGGTCGGCGTACGACGGCGGCTGCCAGGGCGCGGTGTCCGCGGTGAGCCGCAGGCCGTGCAGCAGGCCGTCGCGGCCGACCGACATCATCACGGTGAGCCCGCCGCGCTCGCAGGTCACCGGGACGCTCACGAGGACGGGCCCCGCCCCGGCCGGTTCGCTCACCGGCTCTCCGACGGTGGAGACCGGCCCGTTCCTGTCCGTCTCGGCCGTCCAGGCGGCCCGCACCGCCTCGGCTCCGGCCATCGCCCGCAGCGGCGGCGCGAAGAGCTCCTCGATCTCGGCGAAGCGTTCCCGGCGCGCCATCTCGACGACCGCGAGGGCGGTCGCCGCCGGGTCGGTTCCCATCGTCATCCCCGACACAACCTTTCTCGATTTTTGAGAAAGGTAGCACGACATGAGATCGTACGGGGGTGAACACCTTCGAGCTTCTGGGGCACCCGATACGGCTGCGCGTCGTGCACGCGATGCGCGGGGGGCGGACGCTGACGACCTCCCAGCTGTGCGCCCGCATCCCCGACGTCTCCAAGGCCACCGTCTACCGGCACGTCGAGTTGCTCGCGACCGGGGGGATTTTGGAGGTGGCCGGCGAGCAGCGCGTCCGCGGCGCGGTCGAGCGGCGCTACCGCCTGCGCCAGGACCGGGCGACGATCGACGCCGGCATGGTCGAGTCGATGTCGCTCGACGACCACCGGCACGGGTTCGCCACGGCGATGGCCACCCTGCTCGCCGAGTTCAACGCCTACCTCGACCGGGACCACGCCGACCCGGTGGCGGATCTCGTCGGCTACCGGCAGCACGCCGCCTGGCTCAGCCGGGACGAGCTCCTGGAGATGATCGGCGAGCTGCGCGACGCGATCGCGCCCCGGCTGGCGAACCCGCCCGCGCCCGGCCGCGCCCGGTACCTGCTCAGCCCGATCCTGTTCCCGGCCGAGGACGCCCCCGCCACCCCCGAGACCGGCTGAGACACCCCCAAGACCAGGTGAGCCACGCTTGAGACCGGGTGAGTCACGCTTGAGACCGGGTGAGCCGCCACCGCACCCGCCTGCCTCCCGGGCCCGCGCGGGCGGGCGAGCGGGAACGGCAGGAATAACCGGTGCCCGCTCGCGACTTGGCCCTGAGCATGACCGCCACATCATTCGATCCGCGCACGCTGCTCGCGGAGAGCAGGCTCGGCGTCCTCGCGACGATCAAGTCGGACGGCCGCCCCCAGCTCTCCCCCGTCATGCCCTTCTACGACCGGGAGGCCGGTGTCCTGTACGTCTCGATGACCGAGGGGCGGGCCAAGACGGCGAACCTGCGCCGGGACCCCCGGGCCACCCTGGAGGTCACCGGCCCCGACGGCCGGGCGTGGGCCACCGCCGAGGGCACGGCCACGCTCACCGGGCCGGGGACCGACCCGCACGGTCCCGAGGTCGAGGCGCTGGTCGACTACTACCGCGCCGCCGCCGGGGAGCACCCGGACTGGGACGAGTACCGCTCCGTCATGGTGTCCGACCGCCGGGTGCTCATGGTGATGACGGTCGACCACGTGTACGGCGAGAGGATCGGCTGACAGCACCCGGCCGGGCTCTCGCGCACCGCTCCGTGCCGCACCCCCGGTGCGCACGGCACCCCCGGTCCGTGCCGCGCCATGTCCGTACCGGATCGCGCTCCGCACGGGCCGGGTCAGCCGGCTCGATCGGGTCAGCCGGCTCGACCGGGTCAGCCGCCGACGCCCCTCCGCTTGATCGGCGGGCCGCCGCCGAAGCTCGGCAGGTCGCCGCGCCGCACCGGGGGGTCTCGCGGCGGGGGTGTACGAGGGCCCTTCCAGGACACGTGCCACGCGCCCGCCACGGCGGCCTTCAACAGGGCCCGATCGGCGTCCCCGACGGGGCAGTTCAGCCGGATGAGGTGATCGGCGCCCCGGAGCACCGCGTACTCGTGCCGGCCTCCCCCCAGGCGGTACCAGCCCACCTCGTCGCGCTCCCACCTCAGCGGCACCGTCCACGGGACGGAGCCGCTGAGCCTCGTGCTCGCGCACAGGGCGTCGCCGAACGTCTCGCGATGAATCCTCAGTTGCACACGCCTGCCCTCCGAGGTGCCCCTCGACGAGAGGTAGTCGGCCCCGAACCCGTCGTCCCCGACCACGCCGACCGACATGTCGACCAGCTCGAATCCCGGCAGGTCCACCAGGTAGATCAGATCCGGATTCACCCCCTGCGCCAGCGACCGGTCCAGCGATTCCTCACCGAGCGACGTCCCGGAGCCGCGCTCGGACCTGTCGCTCCACCGGGCCCCGCCGCCCATTCCGTGCCTTCCCCTCGCCTGTCGCCATGGCTCCGCGCCCCGGAACCGCGCCCCGAGCGGGCCGTTCCCACCCGGGGTGATCCCCGGGCAATTATTACGATCATCTTTTTGGCACGCGATACTCGATGATAGGGAGGCACCATGTAAGGACGCATGACCTGAAACATGGTTAATCGCTATGCTCTTGAAACATGGCAAAGGGGGCGAGCCTGTGCAGCGCGTGGTAGTGGATCCTGAGGTGCCCAGGGATGTCGCCGACCTCTTCCGCCAGCACGGCCCGCTGCTCTACCGCCTCCGCACAATGCGCCCGCCCAGGGACAAGGACGACGCTGCGGTCCCCGGAGTGCTCATAGGGTTCTTCGGCGGGACGACGGCGCTCGCGGCGGGCACCCTCTTCGCCCTCGGTGCCCCGCTCTCGGCGTCCGTCGTGCTACTCACCCCGCTGATCTTCCTCTACCTCTTCATCCTCGGGGTCGTCTACCTCGTGAGGAAGCCCACGTCCCTCACCTCCGCCGAGCGGATCCTGTACGCGCACTCGCGGCGGTGGCACGGGCACTTCCTCATCCTGGAGGACTTCGACCACGACGCCAGGCACCTGCTCGGACGGGTCCAGCGGGCGATCGACCACATCATGCGCTCGCGGGTCAACGCGATGGGCATGCTCGACAGCGTGCGCAACTCGGTGATGCTCCCCGCCGAGGAGTGGGAGATCGCCCGGCTGCTGACCAAGCTCTCCGCGCTGCGGGCCAAGCACCACAACCTCGCCAGGGCGGGCAGGAGCCCCGAGGTGGTCGCGGCCATGGCGCCGCTGGAGCGGGCGCTGGCCGCCAGCGAGGCCGCCGTCCTCGCGCGGGTCGAGGCGTTGGAACGCTACGCGGGCCACGTGTCCGACGCCGAGCGGGCGCTTCTCGCCCAGGGACAGATCGAGGTCCTGCGGGCGCACCTGCCCGAGTACGAACAGCTCGTCGCCGAGACGGGCGCGGCCAGGTTCTCCGGCCCGGAGATCGGGCATCTCAGCGACGACGCCGACATGCTCCGGCGGGCGCTCCGCGAGAGCGTACGCTCGGCGCACGAGGCGTTTCGCCATCTCGACGGTTGAATTGAACGCGATCGAACGGAGGGGCGAGCCTGTGCGGCGAGTGGTGGTCGATCCTGAAGTCCCCCCCAAGACCGCCGATCTGTTCCGCCGGCACGCGTCGATGTTGTCACGCATCCGCGCCGGCTGGAGCCCCGAGCCTCCGACGCCCAACTCGCGCCTGCCCGGACGCTTCCTGAACGTCGGCGGAGGGGTGGCGGCGCTCTTCCTGGTGTGCCTGATGTTCCTCGCCGACGTCGGGCAGCTGCTGTTCTTCATGCTCGCGCTGCTCGTCTTCGTGGTCTTCGTCGGCCTGCTCGCCGCCCGCGAGCCCGCCGAGCCGGAGACGGTCGAGCACGAGCTCTACCGCGAGGCCCGCTGGTACGAGGGCCGCTACCTGCTGCCCGCCGAGGACTTCGACTACAACGCCGGGCAGCTGCTCGACCGGACCCAGCAGGCGATCGACTACATCCTGCGCTCGCGAGTCAACGCGGTGGGCATGCTCGACAGCGTGCGCAACTCGGTGATGCTCCCCGCGCAGGAGTGGGAGATCGCCCGGCTGCTGACCAAGCTCTCCGCGCTGCGGAACGAGCACCACGAGTTCGTGTACGGCGGCAGCACGCCGGAGGTGGCCGCCGCCATGGCGCCGCTGGAGCGGGCGCTGGCCGCCAGCGAGGCCGCCGTCCTCGCGCGGGTCGAGGCGTTGGAACGCTACGCGGGCCACGTGTCCGACGCCGAGCGGGCCCTGCGCGCCCACGACCAGATCGAGGCGCTTCGCGCGCGGCTCCCCCGCTACGAGGAGCTCCTGGCGGAGTCCGGCGCGGACGCCTTCGCCGTACCGGAGATAGGGCGGCTGGCCGAGGACGCCGGTCACCTTGAGCAGGCGCTGCGCGACAGCGTCCGCTCGGCGCACGAGGCGTTCCGCTACCTCGACGGCCCCGCGCCCTTCGCGAAGGGGTCCCCCGGCTCTTCCGGCTCTCCCGGCTCTCCCGGCTCTCCCGGCTCTCCCGGCTCTCCCGGCTCTTCCGGCTCTTCCGGCTCTTCCGGTAACGCGTCTTTTCCCGGTGACGTGTCCTCCCCCGGGGCCGGGGACGCGTCTTCTTCCGGGGGCGCCGCGGAGGAACCTCCGGGCCGCTGAGACACTCAGGCGGGCCCTTCCGGATCCTTCCGGTTCCTCGGGGTCCTCCCGGGAGCGCGGTGACGGTTCGGGCAGGTCTCGCCCTTGTCAGGGGTCGCGAAGAAGGCGAGGATAGCTCGCATTCTTTGGAGGTAGCATGCGGATCCGCCTGGACGTGACCCTCGGCGTGGTCGTGCTCGTCGACGTGCTCAGGGTCTTCCTGCCGTCGCTGATCACACTCTTCGGACGGGCGGGAAGCACCCCCGCGGAGATGATGGGCCTGTACGCCGTCTCCTGGTTCGTGCTGGCCTTCCTGGCCGTTCCGCTGGCCAGGCGCGTCCGGCCGCCGCTGATCGCCCTCGGCGCCGCAGGCCTGCTGCTCCTGGCCAGGCTCGTGCTCCAGATGACCGGCGGCGGTGACGCGCAGCTGTACGTGGCGAGCCTGGGCCTGCTGGCCGGGCTGGTCTGGCTGGTGGCGATCGCGATGAGCAGCCGGGACGCCCGGCCCGTGATGGGCGGGCTGATCGTCGGCCTGGCCGCCGCCACGGTGGTCCACGCGGCGCTGGACGGCATCGACCTGATGTGGCGTTCTGGAGCGGTCCCGTGGGCGCTGCTGCTGGTGGAGCTCTTCCTCTTCTGCGCGTTCACGGTCCGGGCCGAACCCCCGGACGAGGAGTACTCCGGGGCTCCCCGCGCCTGGCTGGCGATCGGTCCCGCCCTGCTGCTCTGGGGTCTCTACACGGGCAACACCGCGCACGCCCAGGCGGCGACCGACTCCGCCCAGCAGGCCGCCGCCGTGATCGTGGCGGCGTTCGCGGTGGTGTCGGCGGCGCCCGCCGCGCTGCCGGTGCTGCGCCGCCCGCTCCTGCCCGCGATCGCCCTGGTGGCCTCGGCGGTGGCGTTCACCCTGGGCAGGGCCACCGTGGACGGCGTCCACGGCGTGGCGCCCGGCTGGACGATCGTCGCGCAGATCGTCGGCCAGGTCGCGCTGGGCGCCTGCCTGGCGCACGCCGCGACGACCTTCGGCCGGGAGCGGCCGGCCCGGCGTGGCCTGTCGGCGGCCGGGGGGATGCTGCTGTTCGTCGTGTTCGTCTTCGGCTACTACGCCGCCTACGACCTCTACCTGCCCAACGGGTGGGTGCCGATCGGCGCGGCGCTCGTCGTCGCGCTCCTGGGTGTGGTGGGCAGCGCGGGCCTGCCGCGCCGCTCCTACGACCGCCGGTTCGCGGCCGCCGCCGTGGCCTCGGTCGCGCTGGTGGCGGCCGTCCCCCTGTGGCAGGGCACCCCGCCCCGCTGGGAGGGGCCGGGCGACGGGCTGCGGATCGCGGCGTACAACATCAGGATGGGGTACGGCGAGTCCGGCAGGCTCTCCCTGGAGCGGCAGGCCGACGCGATCAGGGCGCTCCGGCCGCACGTGGTGGTGCTGAGCGAGGCCGACAGGGGCTGGCTGCTCAACGGCGGCCACGACGGGGTACGGCTGATCGCCGAGCGGCTGGACATGCACTACATCTGGGCCCCGGCGACCGACGAGGTGTGGGGCGACGCCCTGCTCACCACGCTGCCGATCACCTCGATAAGGAACCACGTGCTGGTGCAGGGCGGCCCGACCGGCGCGCAGGCGCTGGAGGTCGGGCTGCGCTGGCAGGGCAAGGACGTCACCGTGATCGGCACCCACCTGCAGCCCCCGCCGGACTGGCGCGAGCTCGACCAGGTCGAGCAGCTCGGGGAGATCGTGAGGAACGCCTCGAAGAGCGGCGCCCCGGTGGTCGTGGCCGGTGACCTCAACCTCCAGCCCGGTGACCCCGCCTGGCGGGTGCTGGCCGACGCGAACCTGACCGACCCCTTCGCGCCCGTGAGGCCGTTCAACACCATCCCGTCCCGGAGCGGCCCGGCCGAGCAGATCGACCACGTGCTCGTCACCCCGGGTCTCACCGGGAAGGACCACGCCAACCCCGACGTCCCGCACTCCGACCACCGTCCGGTCGCGGTCACCCTGGTCGCCGAGCCTTGATCGGATCGCGCTGGGTAATGTCAGCTGCATGACGGGAGAACCTGTACTGGTCTTCGACGGCGACTGCGGTTTCTGCACGACGAGCGTCCGGTTCGCCGAGCGCCGCGTCGGGGTGCGCGCCCGGGTCGTCCCCTGGCAGTTCGCGGACCTCCGGGCGCTGGGCGTCACGCGCGAGCGGGCCGAGCGCGAGGTGCTCTGGGTCGCGGAGGACGGCCGGGTGTCCGGCGGGGCCCAGGCGGTGGCCCGGCTGCTGATCGCCGCCGGTCTCCCGTGGAGCCCCCTGGGGTTCGTGCTGCGGGTCCCGCCGTTCCGGTGGGTGGCCCGGGGGGTCTACCGGCTCGTCGCCGCCAACCGTCACCGGCTGCCGGGCGGCACCCCCGCCTGCGCCCTGCCCCCGCGCTCCGGGCCCGCGGGCTCGCCGCCCGCGGGCTCGCCGCCCGCGGGTTCCCCGCCCGCGAGTTCCATGATCTCCGATCCCGGGGTTCCGGACCCCGCGCCTTCCAGCTCCGCGACTTCCGGGCCCGCGGTTTCGGAGCGTCGATGAAGGGCGTCCTGATCACCGGGTTCGAGCCGCTCGACGGTGTCGGCAACCCCTCGTGGGAGGCGATCGGGCTGGTGCCCGGGGCGCGGACCGCGCTGCTTCCCTGCGCGTTCGGCGGGGCTCTGGAGCACCTGCACGCGGCGGTGGCCGAGCATGATCCGGCGGTGGTCGTGTGCGTCGGGCAGGCCGGGGGACGGCCGGACGTGACGGTGGAGCGGGTGGCCGTCAACCTCGACGACGCCCGCATCCCCGACAGCGCTGGGCGCCGGCCGATCGACGAGCCGGTGGTGCGCGGCGGTCCCGCCGCCTACTTCTCCACCCTGCCGGTGAAGGCGTGCGTGGCGGCCTCGCGGGCCGTGGGAGTTCCGGCGAGCGTCTCGCAGAGCGCCGGGACGTTCCTGTGCAACCACCTCTTCTACGGCCTCATGCACATGATCGCCACCGAGAGGCCGACGATCCGCGGGGGGTTCGTGCACGTGCCGTTCAGCCCCGAGCAGGTCCTGGACGAGGCCGTGCCCTCCATGCCGGTCCCGGTGGTCGCCCAGGCCCTCACCGCGATCGTGACCACCGCCCTCTCCGTCTCCCTGGGCGGCGACCTCCGCCTGATCGGCGGCTCCCTGCACTGAGGGCCTCCGCACCTTGAGCCGCTCTCCCCGCTGAGGACCACTCGTCGGCGCCCGGTAGGCCCCTGCTGAGAGCCGCCGGCCGTGCTCGGTGCGGCCTTGTCAAATTCGGTGCGGCCTTGTCAGAGGGGCACGCCGTACACCGTGCGGCGGCCGGGGAACTCGCTCACGCTCCACAGCGTCCTCTTGTCGCGGACGCAGGTCAGGTCCTCCGGGCCCACCGGGTAGGGCCGCCTGCGCACCGTGTCGCCGACCACGATCAGGGTGCCGTTCCCGGCGGCGCCCACGGTCTGGCTGAGATACCAGGTGCCCTCGTAGGAGAGCGCGCCCTGGATCTTGCCTCCGGGCAGCGCGTAGGCGTCCAGGGCCTTGACGACGCCGCCGGCGGGGGCGTTCAGGGTTCCCCCCTCGGTCAGCGTCCAGCGGGCCACCCGCCCGACCGTGCCCGCGGTGTCGACGTACTCGCCGGAGATCAGGGTGTCGGGGGTGGTGCTGCGGTCGACGGCGGCGAAGGAGAAGCGGACGGTGCCGCTGGTGGTGGTCCAGGCGTCGGTCTGCGGCATCACGTAGCGGTAGCCGAACGCCTCGTACACGTCGCCCTTCCTGCCGATGCTCTCCGTGCCGGTCCCGTCGATCTCGAAGATCTGCCGGGTGTCGAAGACCCGCAGGCCACGGGTGGTGTCGGCGACGTACAGCAGGTTGCCGTACCAGGCGACACCTCCCGCGTGGATGTTGATCGGCGCGATGTCGCCGTCGGCGCCGGCCCGGACGAGCAGGACGTGCCGGTAGCGGAGCGTCGCGGTGTTCAGGAAGCTCAGGCGCACGCCTCGCTCGGCCCCCGACGCCGGGGTGTGGTACCAGCTCACCACGAACGCGCTCCCGCCGATCCCGGCGTCGGAGGCGCAGGTCAGGCCTTGGGGGTACCACTCCCGGGTGGCGTTGTCCCCGGCGTCGAAGGTGTACCAGTCGACCGGCTTCGGCCTCATCGTGGCGAACGCCCCGGCGCCGGCCGACCCCTTCCTGACCGTGACGCGGTTGGCCTTGGCCAGGACGGTGTCGAGGGAAGCCCGTTTGAGCTCCTTCTCCAGGATCTTGATCCCGGCGGCGAGGCCGCCACCGTCCCGCTTCAGCCCGAACGGCTCCGCCGACACGGCCTTCATCTGACTCATGAGGGGTCTCTCCCTGTCCGGTTCCACCAGGATCGGCGGATCAAGATGCGGAGTTCATGAGTATGCCGGTACTCAAATCCCTTTTGTGCTGAGAGTCAGCTGTGAAAAGTCCCTTCCGTCGTCATACAGGCCAGGTGTGCACGGGGTCCCCGGCCAGTGACAGCTCCCGGTACCGGCTCACCACGCGCGCCGCCGCGGCCTGGTCGCCGCCCTCGCGGGCCAGCGCCTCCCGCTGCCAGATCGCGCCGGTACGGCGGCGGACGACGCGTTCCCGCACGATGTCCAGCGTCCATTTGATCTCGTCCGGGTCCACCCCCATCCTCTCGAGCCCTGCCTCGGCGAGCGGCAGCAGGTCCAGGGCGAGCCGCTCGGCCGGGATCTCCTCGCTCAGGCCCGGCCAGCTCAGCGGCGCGTCCAGGCCGTGGATCGCGGCGCGGTAGAAGTTGCGGTAGGCCCCGGAGAAGGGGAAGTCCTCGACCGGCCGGACGGCGAGGGCCGCGGTGAGCCCGAGCAGGAACGCGCTGTTGGCGGCCATGTCGGCCGCGCTCGGCCCCGCGGGCAGGGCGCGCATCTCCACCCGCAGGTGGCCTCCGTCACCGGGGTCGTAGACCGGCCGGTTCCACTGCCACACGGTGCCCTGGTGGAGCCGGAGCTCGGCCAGCTCCGGGACGCCGCCGGGCGCCTCCTCCGGCGCCGAGGTCATCGGCAGCACCGGCTCGTAGTCGCGGACGCACGTCTCGAACATCTCCTCGATGCCCCGCACCCAGCCCGAGCCGAACCCGACCCGCCGGTCCCTGCGGTCGAGCCGCTCCACGTCCCGGTCGTCGGCGGCCTCCTCGAACAGCGCGATCCTCGTCTCCTCCCAGAGCTTCCTGCCCAGGAAGGAGGGCGAGTTCCCGCTGACCGCGAGGACCGGGCCGATGGCCAGCTGGGCGGCGTTGTAGACGCGGGCGAAGTCGGCGGGGGCCGTGCGGAGATGGACCTGCCAGGAGGTGTTGGCGCTCTCCAGGATCACCCCCTCGACCTCCAGTTCCAGCAGCTCGACGCCCTCGACGCGCACCCGGAACGGCTCCGTGCGCAGCCGCCGCATGCCCCTGGCCAGCGCCCGGTAGCGGCCCTCGCCGCTCAGCGCCTCGTGGGTGAAGTCGAACTCGCTCAGCGAGGGCAGGATCCCGATCGCCACGGCCTGCCCGCCCTGCGTGGCGGCCGCCTCGTCCACCACGGTCATGATCTCCCGCATCTCGCGCACCAGGGCGGTGAACGGCCGCCCGGCGATCGGCAGCGGGGTCAGGTTGGCCTCCAGGTTGAACCTGCCCAGCTCCAGCGTGAGCCGGTCGTCGTCCGCGGCGTCCTGCACCTCGTGGTTACGGGGAAGCGGCCGCCCTTCGGGCGTTATGAGGAACATCTCCAGCTCGGCTCCGATGGTCGCGGGACCGGTGCCGAAACCCGGCCTCGCGAGCACCTCACGGAGGGTGTCGAGCTGCTCCGCCAGCCTCGCCCTGAAACGGATGAACTCCGCCTCGGAGTAACGGTCCTTGTCGACTTTCTGCCCCATCGCACCGTCCGATCCGTTGACCCTTGTGCCCCTCCCTCTCTCCCAGAGTGCGCGTTCTAATCGGGGCACATCGCCACCGGGGGCGCGTACGGCGTCACCGCAGGTCGTACGGCCTTCGAGGCGGCCGGGGAACGCCCGGCGGACCTGTCCCGGCCGCCTGGCCCGTGTGGGCCTGTCCACAAGATCGGCCCAGCGGGTCGGACAGGGCCGGGCAGGACCGGACAGGACCGCACGGCAGCGAATAGGCTCGTCCACCAGACCGGCCTCACCGGCCTCATCGGCCTCACCGGTGGGAGGACCGGGGAGCCAGGGCCAAGGAGTGTGCGCGGATGCGAGCGGTGGTCTTCGACGCCTTCGGGGCCGATCCGGAGGTACGGGAGGTGCCCGCCCCCGAGCCCCCGCCCGGCGGAGCGGTGATCCGCGTGGAGGCGACCGGGCTGTGCCGGAGCGACTGGCACGGCTGGCAGGGCCACGACCCCGACATCCGGGTCCTCCCGCACGTGCCGGGGCACGAGCTCGCCGGGGTCGTCGAGGCGGTGGGTCCCGGCGTCGCCTCGTGGCGGCCGGGCGACCGCGTCACCGTTCCGTTCGTCTGCGCCTGTGGCTCCTGCGCGGCCTGCCTGTCCGGCGACCAGCAGGTCTGCGAGCGCCAGACCCAGCCCGGGTTCACCCGCTGGGGTTCCTTCGCCGAGTACGTGGCCGTCGACCACGCGGACGTGAATCTGGTACGGCTCCCCGGGGAGATGTCCTTCTCCACCGCCGCGAGCCTGGGCTGCCGCTTCGCCACCTCGTACCGCGCCGTGACCGCCGTGGGCCGGGTCCGGCCGGACGAGTGGGTGGTCGTGCACGGGTGCGGCGGCGTGGGGCTGTCGGCCGTCATGATCGCCGCCGCGGCCGGGGCCCGGGTGGTCGCCGTGGACGTCTCGGCGGGCGCCCTGGAGCTGGCCCGGAAGTTCGGCGCCGTCGCCTGTGTCGGCGCCGAACCGTCCGGCGCCGAACCGCCGGGAGCCGGAGCGTTCGAAGCCGGACCGCCCGGCGCCGGACCGTCGAGGGCCGGAGCTCCCCGGGCCGAACCGTCCCGAGCCGAACCGTCCGGGGCCGGGGTCGAGGTCGCCGAGCGGGTCAGGGAGCTGACCTCGGGCGGTGCCCACGTCTCCATCGACGCGCTGGGCAGTCCCGAAACGTGCGTGGCGTCGATCGAGAGCCTGCGCCGCCGGGGACGCCACGTCCAGATCGGCCTGCTGCCCGGCCTCACCCCGCTCCCGATGGGCCGGGTGATCGGCTACGAGCTCGAACTCCTCGGCAGCCACGGCATGGCCGCCCACGCCTACCCGGCGATGCTGGAGGCCGTCGCCTCCGGCGCCCTGAGGCCGGACGCCCTGGTCACCCGCTCCATCGGCCTGGAGGAGGCGGGGGCCGCGCTCGCCTCGATCGGCTCCGTCCCCGGCGTGACGATGATCCTGCCGCCCCGGCGCTGAGGGATCACCGGGCCGGTCAGGTCAGGTCAGGCGGCGGACCTGGAGGTTCGCGCCCCACCTGTCGACGGCCTCGGCGTCGGCGAAGGCCAGGGCCCTGAGCATGTTCCCCCCGTCGCTGATCTCGACGTTGCGGCGCAGGCGCCGGCTCAGCTGCTCCGGCAGCTTGGTGGTGCTCGCCTCGACGGTGTCGCCGTAGAAGGGGGCGAAGGCCACCCCGGCGAATCCGGTGCGGCGCAGCAGGACGGGCATGGTCTCGGCCGAGTAGAACATCAGGTGGTTCCTGGTGAAGCCGTTCCAGCCGCTGCCGTACGCCTTGAGCTGCAGGGAGGCGGCGTTCACGGTGAGGACGAGCAGCACCCCGCCGGGGGCGAGCAGGGACCGGAAGCGCCCGAAGTCGTCGAGCGGGCGGGGCAGGTGGGCCAGGACCGACCACAGGGTGATGACGTCGAAGCCCCCCGCGGCGACCTCCGGGACGTCCTGCGGGGCACCGAGGTAGGCCCTCGCGGAGGTGAGGCGCTTGTTGGCGGCGACCACCGAGTCGGGCGAGAGGTCGATCCCGACCGCGTCGAAGCCGCGCTGCTCGGCGAGCTGCAGGAAGAGGCCGGTGCCGCAGCCGAAGTCGAGCAGCCTGCGCCCCCGCCCGGAGGAGAAGACGGGGCCGAAGGCGTCCATGGTGAGCCGGTAGCGCCGCTGCCGGTTGGCCGCGTACTTCCCCGTCAAAAAGCCGCTGTAGCCGGTGGAGTACAGGTCGCCCAGCCGTTCGGGCCGGATGTTGGGGTTGCGGTAGAGGAAGCCGCACGTCGGGCAGCGCACCACCCGGTAGCTCCATCCCCGCCTGTCGCCCGCCGGTTCGAACATCGGCTGCTGGCGCGTCTCCCCGCACAGGTGGCAGGTGACGAATTCCTCGATCTCCCCCAGGAGTGTCCGTTCGCGGTAGTCCTGGAACCTCATCACGGGGGCCCGGCGGATTCTCAGGCGCCACTGGATCTCGCGGGCGAGCCTTTCCCCCGGGCGGACGTAGACCCTCTGTCCCCAGGGGACGTGGTCGTAGCGGGAGCCGTACACGACTCGCGAGAGAGTTCGTTTGGCGGACACCGCGACCGTCCTTTCACCAGGGCCTTCACCAAAAGGAAGGCTCCTACCAAAAGTGACACGACCCTACCGACGACTCAACCGTTCTTTCGTATCGACGCCTTCAGGTATTCGGGGGATCGGACAAACAATCCCCTTCCCTAAAAAGACACAACACAAGCACCATCCTCACCAAAACCGATATAGCACTTTAAATAGCCTTATTAATGACTAAAGGGGTGATAGCGTTATTGACCATGCGCCCTGAAGACCTCGCCCTGCTCAACGTCCCCGGCAGCGTCACGCTCCACGGCGACCTCCTCCTCGTCGACGTGTCCAGGCCCGATCCGGAGGCCGACGCCTACCGGGGAGGCCTGTGGCGGGTTCCGGCGGACGGCCCGCCCGTCCGGTTCACCTTCGGCGAGCACGACAGCGCGCCGCGCGTCTCCCCCGACGGCGCCTGGGTCGCCTTCCTGCGCGCCGGCGACGAGGGCCCCGTGCGGCTGTACGTGATGCCCACCGGCGGCGGCGAGGCCAGGCAGGTCACCGATCTGCCGCTGGGCGTGGGCGTCCCCGTCTGGGCCCCGGACTCGCGCCGGATCGCGTTCGTCGCCCGCGTCGCCGAGCCCGGCCGGTACGGCACCGAGGAGGGGGTGAGCGCCGCGGCCGAGGCGCCCCGCCGGATCACCGGGCTGCGCTACCGGACCGAGGGGGTCGGCTTCGTCGTCGACCGGCGGCAGAGCCTGTTCGTGGTCAACGCCCTCGCCGACGTCCCGCGGCCGGTACGGCTGACCGAGGGCCCCTACGACGTGGACTCCCCCGCCTGGACGCCGGACGGCGAGCACGTGCTGGTCTCGGCCCCCCGCGACCTCGACGGCGAGAGCCTGCACACGGACGTTTACGCGGTCCCCTCCGGCGGGGGCGCCCCCGTCCTCGCGGTGCGCAGCGGCGGCTCCGCCGAGCATCCCGTCGCCCTGCCGGGCGGGGAGGTGCTCTACCTCGGCACGGAGTTCTCCGGCCTCGACGCGGTGGCCCACAACCTGGGCCTCTACCGCGCGCCACTCCAGATCGGCGACGACGGGGCGGGCGCGGCCGGGACCCGGCTGACCGAGGAGGAGTCGGTGGACTGCGAGGCGCTGCCCCCCGTGCCCCACGGGGACGGCGTCCTGGTCGCGGTGCGGACGCGCGGCGCGATCGAGCTGCGCCTGGTCCCCTTCGACGCCGTCGGCGCGCCGCTGGAGAAGCTCGCCCTCGTCCTGGGCGAGCGGGCGAGGGTCAAGGCGTTCACCTCCCACGGGGAGCGGATCGTCGCGGTGGTGTCCACGCCCGTGAGCCCCGGCGAGGTGGTCACCCCCGACGGGGCGCTGACCGACTTCACGGGCCCGCTCCCGGGGGTCAGGCCGCTGCGGGAGATCACCGCCGTCTCCGCCGACGGCTACCCGGTCCACGGCTGGCTGGCCCTGCCCGAGGGCGACGGGCCGCACCCGGTCCTGCTGAACGTGCACGGCGGCCCGTTCCACCAGCACGGGTGGTCCTTCCTGGACGAGACCCAGGTCTACGCGGGCGCCGGGTACGCGGTGGTCCTGCCCAACCCGCGCGGCTCCAGCGGGTACGGCGAGGCGCACGGCCGGTCGGTGGTCGGCGCGCTGGGCACCGTGGACGCCGACGACGTGCTCGCCCTGCTGGACGCCGCGCTGGCCGACCCCGCGTGCGACGCCGGGCGGGTGGGCGTGATGGGCGGCTCCTACGGCGGCTTCATGACGAGCTGGCTCGCCGCCCACCACGGGGACCGGTTCCGGGCCGCCTGGAGCGAGCGCGCGGTCAACGCCTGGGACTCCTTCACCGGCTCCTCCGACATCGGCTGGTACTTCGCCGAGGCCTACTGCGGCCCCGACCCGGAGGCCCAGCGCGCGATGAGCCCGCTCTATCAGGCCGACCGGATCACCCTGCCGTTCGCGGTGGTCCACTCCGAGGACGACCTCCGCTGCCCGGTCGAGCAGGCGCAGCGGATGTTCGTCGCGCTGCGCCGCAACGGCACACCCGCCGAGCTCCTGCTCTTCCCCGCCGGGGGGCACGAGCTCACACGCGGCGGCCGTCCGAGGCATCGCGTGCAGCGCTTCGAGGCCGTCCTGGAATGGTGGTCCCGCCACCTGTCCTGACGTTCGCGTACGGGACCCGCGGCATCCGCGTACGGCACCCGCGGCTCAGGCCCCCGGCCGGGCGTTCGCGTACGGCACCCGCGGCTCAGGCCCCCCCGGCCGCAGGTCCCGGCGCCCGCCGGGACCGGCCCGGTCAGGCCAGGCAGGTGAGGGGCTTCCCCCCGTTGTAGTCGATCATCTCCAGCATCGCGGTGACCAGGTCGATCGGCGCGCCCGGGGGCAGCCCGTCCAGCTCGGCGTAGGCCCGGTGCAGGTTGCCGACGATCCGCTCGCGGTCGAGCAGCCCGGCGTACTCCCCGAGGTCGGTCTCGCGCGCGGTCTCCAGCGGCGACAGCCCGGCGGCCCTGCCGCGCTCGGCGGTGTCGAGCACGAACCGCAGGTAGCCCTGCACGCGGTCGATCACCTCCGGCCCGCACACCCCGCCGTGCCCCGGGACGATCGTCTCCGCGCCCAGCGCCCTGAGCTCGTCGAGCGCCGCGATGGCCCCGGTCACCGACCCCATCATCACGAACGGCGTGCCGCCGTTGAACACCAGGTCACCGGCGAACAGCAGCGACCGCTCGGGAATCCACACGATCGAGTCGTTGGTCGTGTGGGCGGGGACGCCGATGTGCCGTACCTCGCAGCGCAGCTCGTCGGAGTAGACGCTCACCCCGTCGGTGTAGGTGAGGAACGGCGGGCGGACCTCCAGGTCGCCCCACTCGACCTCGGTCCAGGCCATGCCCAGGTAGTTGGGGATCCCCTCGGCGAGGATCATCTCCCTGGTCCGCTCGTGCCCGACGATGGTCGCCTCGGGGAAGGCGAAGTTGCCGAAGGTGTGGTCACCGTGGTGGTGGGTGTTGACCAGTGTCGTGATCGGCCGGTCGGTGACCGACCTGATGGCCTCGCGGTAGGCGAGCGTGCGGCGCTCGGTGGAGCAGGAGTCCACACTGATCACTCCGTGGCGTCCGACCAGGAAGCCCGTGTTGTTGATCCACCAGCTTCCGTCGGGCTGCAGGTAGGCGTAGATCCCGTCGGAGACCTCCTCGACGCGCGCGGGAGGCAGGGGATGGTCGTGTCGCGATGAACTCATGCCTGGGATTGTCGCGCCTGACCTCGCCACCTGTCATATCGAATGTACGGTTTTGAGTGCTATCGACTGATTCCATGAGTAAAAGTACATACTCACCTCCCGGTCCCGGGCGTCACCCCCGATGGCCCCCGGAGCACTCCGTTGGGCCCCTGACGGATCGCGACACTCCATCCGGCGCCGGGAAACCAGCTCAGCCCGGTCCCGGGTGAGTGTGAAGGCGGAGCGGGGACGGCACGCCGTCTCTCGCCGCCGCCCGTGAGATTTGTCATCGTCCGGCCGGGAGGAGATCACCTGAGCCGGTGAGTGTTCGCACTACTTCGCGGCCGGGCGGCGCCGGACGCTGGGATCATGACGACACCCGATCGATTCTCCCCGGCCTTCCGGCCCCGACCTGCTGAGACGGCTCCACGAGAGGCCGGCTCGCCCCGGCGAGGGGTCGCGACGCTCTGCCGGGCCGCGCTGGCGTCGGTGCTGGGACTGGCGCTCGTGGCCGGTCCAGCACTCGCCTCCCCCGCACTCGCCATCCCTGAAGTCGCCGACCCCGCGCTTGCCTCCCCCGAAGTCACCAATGCCGCGTTCACCGGCCCCGGCGCGGGCCAGAGGGCGCCCGTCGTGCTCACGCTGCCGGAACCCACCGGCCCGTACCGGGTCGGAACCGTGTCGCTCCACCTGGTCGACCGTTCACGCCCCGACCCGTGGGTGCCCGCCATCCCGTCCCGGGAGCTCATGGTCCAGCTGTGGTACCCGGCCCGGAAGGCCACGACGTACCCCCGGGCACCATGGCTCTCACCCAAGATCGCCGAGGCCGTCCTGGCGGGTGTTCCGGCGGGGACCGTACGCCTGCCGGTCACACATGGGCGCGTGGGAGCCCCGGTGCGTCAAGGGCGGGGGCCGTGGCCGGTGGTGCTCTTCTCGCACGGCTTCGCCGCCGACCGAACCTCCAGCACCGCCCTGGTGGAGGATCTCGCCAGCCACGGGTACGTGGTCGCCACCATCGACCACACCCACGATGCCGGAGCGGTGGAGTTCCCGGACGGGCGGGTGAGGCTCCACGCGGCGAGCTCACCACCGCCGGACTTCGACGACCCGGACGATCCCGTCGCCACCAAGGCGGTGGCCGCCCGCCTCGCCGACACGCGTTTCGTCGTTGACCGGCTGACCGCGCTCAATCGCGGGCACGTCGTCGACGCGGGGCGCCGGCCCGTGCCCAGGGGACTGCGCGGCGCGCTCAACCTGTCCCGCGTCGGCATGTTCGGGCACTCACTGGGTGGCGCCACCGCCGCCGCGACCATGCACGCGGACGCGCGCGTCAAGGCCGGCGTCAATCTGGACGGCTCGCTGTTCGGCCCGGTCCTGCGGGAGGGACTGGACCGGCCGTTCCTGCAGGTCGGCAGCTCGGGGCACGGCCGGGGCGACGACCCGAGCTGGGCGGCGCTGTGGACCCGCCTGCGGGGGTGGCGGCTGGAGCTACGGCTGGACGGTACGGGCCACACCTCGTTCACCGACCTTCAGGTGCTGCTGCGGCAGCATCCACTGGGACTGCCGCCGGACCAGGTCACCGGGATGATCGGTGAGATCGACGGTCCCCGTTCGGTGCTGATCCAGCGCCGCTACGTGCGCGCGTTCTTCGACCGCCATCTGCTGGGACGGCCGAGCCCGTTGCTCGCCGAGCCGTCCAAGCTCTGGCCGGAGATGCGGTTCGCGCCGTAGCGGGGACCGTACGGGCAGCCGAAGCCGGAAGCGTCCCGCGAGAACGGGTGCGACCATGACGGGGTGGGTGGGATGGGAAGCGGGCTCGCGGACCGGGCGCGGCGGTGGCGCCGGCGTGGCCAGGCGGAGCGCTGGGAACTGTGGACCCGCGTCTCGCTCTGCGGGGCGTACGCCCTCGAACCGATGTGGGCCGTCATCATGATCGGCCCTGAGGTGGGGTCGCTCGCGCGGTGGGTGATATCGGCCTATGTCACCCTCCATGCCGTCAGTTGCGCGTGGCTCGTTCACGCGGGCCTGGATCACTGTCTGGGGCGTCGGTCCCGGCCGGTGAGACTGATCGCTCTCACCGCCGGGCTCACGGTCGCGGGCGTGGCGGCCGGGGCCGTGGCCTATCCCGACGCGCAACCCGGCCACCCCGACGGTCCGGCCTCGGGCCTGGTGATCCTCCTCGCGACCGCGTTCGTCGCCGCCGTGTCGTCGGCGGCGCCGTCCTCCGTCACCGTGGGCGTGCTGGCGGCGGCCGTGGCGACGAAGGTCGCGGTGTCCCTGATGGAGGGCGCTCCGATGTCGCTCGCCCTCCCGGCCGCGATCAGCCTGGGCGGCCTCATGGTCGCCTGGCTGCTCACCTACCGTGTCTCGATGTGGGGGCTGAAGGGCGTCTGGGAACTGGACCACTCCAGGAAGGCGCACGCCCGGCTCGCGGTGGCCGAGGAACGGCTGCGCTTCGCCCGCGACCTGCACGACGTGATCGGCCGCAACCTGTCGGTGGTGGCTCTCAAGAGTGAGCTCGCGGCGGGGCTGGCCGAGCGTGGCCGGTCCGGGGCGGTGGACGAGATGCGCGAGGTGAGCAGGATCGCGCACGAGTCGCTGGCCGAGATGCGCGCGGTGGTGCGCGGGTACCGTACCGCCGACCTGGACACGGAACTGGCCGGCGCCAGGTCGGTGCTCGCCTCGGCCGGGGTGCGCTGCCAGGTGGTCGGCGACGGGCAGGGCCTGTCCGCCGAGGTGCAGAGCACGCTCGGCTGGGTGGTGCGAGAGGGTACGACGAACGTGCTGCGGCACAGCGAGGCGCGGACGTGCACGGTCTCCCTGCGCCGGTCGACGAGTGGCGGCACCGAGCGGCTCACGCTGAGCATGGAGAACGACGGAGTGACGGGTCCTGAGTCTCCCGACGGCCACCCGCCGATCGGCAACGGTTTTCCCGGCCTGGCGGAACGTCTCGCGGCGCTCGGCGGGAGTGTCGTCACCGAGCGGGAGACACCCGGCCGGTTCCGTCTCGTCGCCGAACTGCCGTTGCCCGTGGCCACCCGGGAGGAGACCCGATGACCGCCGCGCATGACCAACGCGCGGCCCCCGGCCCGGCCGGGGGACGTCAGGTGAGCGGCGCGCCGATCCGGATCCTGCTCGCCGAGGACGAGCACCTCATCCGGGGTGCCCTGGTGGCGCTGCTCGCCCTTGAGGAGGACCTGAGCGTGGTGGCCCAGGCGGCCACCGGCGCCGACACGCTCGCCATGGCCCGCGTCTTCCGGCCGGACGTGGCCATGCTCGACCTGCAACTGCCCGACCTGGACGGGGTGTCCGTGGCCCGCATGATCCACGAGGAGGTGCCGGGCTGCCACACCATGATCGTCACGAGCCACGGCCGCCCCGGGCACCTGAAGCGGGCGCTCTCCGCCGGCGTGCGGGGTTTCCTCCCGAAGACCGTCTCCGCCGCCGTGCTGGCCGACGTCGTGCGCACGATCCACGCCGGGGGCCGCTACGTCGACCCGCAACTCGCCGCCGAGGCGATCGGCGCGGGCGACAGCCCTCTCACCCCGCGCGAGGCCGACGTGCTGGAACTGGCAGCCGAGGGAGCACCGGTGGAGGAGATAGCCCGCAGGGCGGCACTGTCACCCGGCACCGTACGCAACTATCTCTCCTCCGCGGCCGGAAAACTCGGCGCCGCGAACCGCCACGAGGCCGCCCGCGTCGCCCGCCAGTACGGCTGGATCTAACTCCGAACCTCTCTATCAAGCCTGGAAGAACGGAGCCCCGCCCGTCCCGCAATCGTTGCACCGGACTTGCGGACGGTTGATAATTCTGGTCGCGAAGGCGTTCGACGTGACCGTGCCGGTCATCCTTTGTCGCCCGTTCACAGGAGGTTCCGTGAAGGTCAGCGTCGTCATTCCAACCTTCAACGCGCGGAGCACGTTGCGCCTGTTGCTGCACACCCTCGCGCACAGCGTGCTCGATCCGGAAGACTCCTTCGAGATCGTCGTCGCCGACGACGGCTCCACCGACGGCACCGGCGAGATGGTCGCCGAGCTGGCGGGCCATGACGATCTGACCTACCTCTACCTCCCACGCACCGATCGGTCGAGCCGGGCGGCCGCCCGTAACGCGGCCATCGCCAAGGCCACCGGGGAGCTCGTCGTCATGGTCGACGCCGACACGGTGGTCGGGCCGACCTATCTCGCCGAACACATTCGTTATCACCGGCTCAGGAATGATCTCGTAGTGATCGGCCCCCGCCCGGACCTCGGAGAGGGAGACTTCGACGAGGAGCGCCTCAGCCGCGAATTCACCTTCGACGCCATGCCCGCCGTCGCCTGGGATGATCCGCGCGAGAAGGTGCTGGCCGAATTCTCGGGCAACATGAACCGGCTCGCCATCTGCTGGCATCTCCTGTTCACCTGCAACGCCTCGGTGCGCGTCGAGCACCTACGCCGGCTCGGTGGTTTCGACGAGGCGTTTCTCGGCTGGGGCCTTGAGGACACCGACCTGGGATATCGGCTGCGGCAGGCGGGACTGGCCTTCGCCTTCAACGTCTCGGCCGTGGCCTACCACCAGCGGCGCCGGGGGATAGACGCCGGAATGTACAACGACTGGGTCCGCAACCTCGCCTACATGACGGCCAAGCATCAGGCGCCCGAGGTGGCGATCCAGTCGATCGTCGGCCTGGCCATGAACCCCACCGGCCAACGGATCGGCTGGGTGGAGGCGATGCGCTGCTTCGAGTCCGCCGCGCGGGCCCTCGACGGCCGGCTGCCGGTGCCCGTCACCTACCGGCTCGTGGTGGTCGAGGAGGACACAGTCGACGCCGCGACGGCGGAGCTGGCGGCCCACGGTGCGACGAGCGATCTTCTCATCATCGATGAGACCCACGGCGCCGAGCTGGCCGGCCCGGTCCAGTGCCTGAACACCCCCGGCGAGCTGCTCTACTTCCACCGGCCGTCGGAGACGCAGCGAGCCGAGATCTTCAGCCGCTACCCGGTGACCGGCGGATGATCCGCTTCGCGGGCTTGGGGGACGAAGACGGCTTGACGAGCTGACCCGCGCGAAGCGGAGAAATCGACGCCTCGCTGCGCCGCCTGGGCACCGACTACGTGGATCTGTACCAGATCCATCGCTGGGACCCCGACACGCCGATCGAGGAGACCATGCAGGCCCTGCACGACGTCGTACGGTCGGGCAAGGCCCGCCACCTCGGCGCCTCCAGCATGTACGCCTGGCGGTTCGCCAAGGCCCAGCACGTCGCCGAGACCCACGGCTGGACAAAGTTCGTATCTGTGCGTCGGCCTTGATCACATCCTGATTGCTTCGGGATAAAGAGACCGCAGGTTCATCTGCATTGTTAAGGCGTCAGTGCTCCACGCCACTGTCCGGCGCGGCACGCCCGTCCGCGCCGCGCGGACATCGGGACCGCGGGCATGCGGCCTGGAGGCCAGTCCCGTCCCGCGCCCGCCCGGCGCGGACGGCCGGACCCCGCCGCCCGCCGCACAGCCCACCCGCCGTACCGAACGAACCCGCCGACCACCAACGCGCAGCCCCCTCAGCCCCAGGACGACGCGATGACGTACACCCGCGCAGTACGTCATGGCCTTCAGGGAGGACCGGGCCGAATTTTGACGGTAGGGCTCAGCAGGCAACGGTCTATAGCGTGCGGATCTGCCGATGCACGGAAGCGTTCGTCACCAGCATGCTGGCATTCTCTATGCATGATCGGACATCTCGAAAAGACAGTGATCGACTGCCCGGATCCGCGCGCTCTCGCGAAGTTCTACTGCCGGGTGCTTGGCATGAGGGTCAACGAGGACATCGACGGCTGGGTGGTCATTGGCCTGGAACCTGGTCTTCGACAGTTGGCCTTCCAGAGGGCGACCCCGTGGGTTCCACCGCGCTGGCCTGACCCGGTGTATCCCCAGCAGATGCACCTCGATATTCGCGTAAGCGATCCCGACCGGGCCGAGCAAGAACTTCTTGCTCTGGGTGCCACCCGTGTCCCAGGAGAACGCGAGACAGGCTTTCGCGTCTTCACCGATCCCGTCGGTCACCCGTTCTGCATCGTCTTCGGTGGCCACAGTACGGGCTGAATCGGCCACGGCTTGTCTATCGCCAAAATCCGGCCCGATTCTCCTCGACAACTCATCTACATGACGTACCGGTCCCACGATGGCTGACACCCAGCGGTAGGCCGCTCCGACCACCGGCCCCAACCACTACGCGGACCCTACGGGTTACTTCGGATTGGCGCCGGCCGCTCCGCTCCGTAGTGACTTTGGAAGGCCCTGCAGACTCGTGGAAATGACCTTGTTGGCTGTTGCTACTTTGAAAGCCGAAAGGGGCGATCCGCTCATACGGATCGCCCCATAGTGATCTAGCGCTCTTCTGAGGATCAGTCAGCGGTCAGGAGACCACTCGCAACGGCACACGACGCCAAGCCTGGTTCTCCAGCCGCATCTCAGCTTCCAGATTGCAAGCCAGTTCCGCCAGGGAGTCTCCGCACCGCACGTTGGACAAGCCGTGTTCAAGCCCGTAGGAGGAGAGGTCAGCACGCCGCACGGCATACCAGCCGCCTCCTACTGCCTCCGAGAACTTCCAGGTCCGCCCGTGGAGCTTCACCAACTCCGCCATGGTCATGACTGCCTACCCGACCGGGCGGCGATGATCAAATCAACCACTTGCTCCGGGTGCTCACTTCTCACCGTCTGAAGAGTGGGAGCACCACGGACGCTGACCAAGTAAGAGCCCGAGCGCTGCCCTACCGTCACCGTGGCATCGCGCCAGCCCTGCGGACCGATCACCGCCAGTTCGGGCGGGTGTCGCTCTACCGACGATTGCACCGGAGGGGCGGGCCATTGTCTCCCGGTGACGGACAATTCCAGGACGATCGTGCTGTGCCGGTGGGCGCGGACTCCCCGCTCTTGCAGGAGTCGCTGCACGACAGCGAGAGCCCTCTCCTGATTCTCGGCATGCTCTTCTGTGACGCGAGGCGGATCGCCCCTAGAGTGATCCATGGATCGCACCTCCAGTGTGCGGTCAAGGACCCGCCGCAGTGTTCGACCACTTCGGCGCCGCCAAGTGCGCACGTAGCGCGATCTCTCCCTCTACCAGCGGGAATGTGCGCTCAAGCCGTGCGGCTGTCGTGCGCTATCTACGGGACCGACCGTTGCGCCCCGTGCTCTTGTCCTTACTGAACGAGCACGACTACTTAGACCATGACTCATTTGGTGAGTCGGCGGTAGCAAATGAGGGCTGCGGCGATGGCGACGAAGGATGCGAAGTGGTCGGCCCGGCGCTCGTAGCGC